>NZ_VFVQ01000001.1:0-518492 GCF_006442195.1 Mesorhizobium sp. B2-3-13 | reverse complement strand
GCCCGCCAGCAAGCGCCGCCGGGTGACGAAAGACAAACTCATGCTATTGTCGGAATCATCCATGATCCGAGCTCCATACGGCTTGGGTTGTGGTCAGGCCGCGTCGAGTGTTCGCTCACTCGACGCGGCCGCTTTCTAAAAACGAAAGGATTGTCTGTTTTTAGAAAGCCACTGTCAAGGTTTTCCGAAAAGGCTTGCGATTTTCGGAAGTTATCACCAGTTTGCGGCATGGATTCTTCTCAATGTCGCGCCGCACGAGCACTGTTGAAATGGACGCAAGAGGATCTTGCCGCCCGCTCCGGCGCGAGTGCTGTTACCATTCGCAATTTTGAAAACGACCGTTCTGTTCCTCAAACTGGAACGCGATACCTCCTCCAAAAAACGCTTGAGACTGCCGGCATCGAGTTCATACCTGAAAATGGCGGTGGTGTCGGTGTGCGCTTGTCACGGCGTTCCGAAAGCACGTAGCTCGGTGACGTCGCGTCCTTTGACCAAGGCACACGCGTTCATTGCCGACAATCATTTCGGCGCGGCGGCGGTTAGGTATCAACCGCGAGGGCTTCGACGATCGCCCTCTTTGCTCGTCGGGGCGTGATTGAGCGAATCCTTGCTTTCACGCAGCACCCATCGAGCCGAACGGCACGACCTCCGCGCCACCTCTGACAATTCCGGCCAGTCGATCGGCCCAAAGTTCGAGTGCTTCTCGCTTTTCTCTCATGTAATCGTAGCGCGCATAAACGCGGCTGGTGATGCTGGCCTTCGTCGCGCTTACGTGATTCAAAACGTGGCCAATAATGAAGGGCGAGATGCCGAGTTCTTCCATGTGCGTTGCCGCCGACCTGCGAAGGTCGTGTGACGTCCAAGGCTCAACGCCCAAGATCGTCGCTGTTCCGCGCTTCATGACCTCTTCACGCTTGATCGCCTTCGCGATCGCGGCGCCGGTCACAGGCGCACGGGCTCCAGGTCCTGGCAAGACGAAGGCCGGCATCGCCCTGCCCTTACGTTCGGCAAGCGCCTTCACGTCGGCAAGTTGGTCGCGAATGATCTTGACGGCCATTGGCGATAGGGGGACGGCATGCTCGCGCTTGTTCTTTGAACGCGTCGGCGGAATGGTCCACAAGGCGGCGTCGAGGTCGAGCTCGTCGACCGTTATTCCGCAGACCTCGCCTACGCGCTGCGCGGTGACAAGACACAGGCGGATGACGCGCCGCGTCGACTCCCGCATATCCGCGTCTGCCAAGGCTCCCCACATGGTTCTGATCTCGTCGACAGATAGCACGCGATCGCGTTCAACTGTCTCGGTGGGCTTGCGCATACCCTCAACGAGATTCTGATCAAGATCGCCGCGGCCTCTAGCCCATCGGATCATGGCGCGAACGTCTTCGAAGAGTCTGTTCGCCTCGACGTGGGCGCCGCGATCCTTCACGGCGTCGATCGCCTTCGTGATATCGCGGCGATGCAGCTCGGAAAGCTTGACCTCCCCAATGCAACCCGCCGAACAATCCTCCAACTTCTTACCGTCGGCGTCCCGGCCAGATACATTCTTGCGAAGGCGGCGAGCGATCTCGTCGCCCGAGCGCTTCGTCGAGGCGTGACGCTTGACGTAGTTCTCGACTAGGTCAGCAACAGTCTGGGAAACCGCCAGCGACTTCTTGTCGGCGACCGGATCGCCTCCATCTCCCACCTTCGCACGCGCATCCCGGGCGCGCTGACGGGCTCCCCTGTCACCACCGAGCGGTATTTCCGGATAGGAGCCGAGTTTCAGCCATTGGCGCTTGGCCGGCGGCCCATAGACTAGATACCAGGACTTCGTCCCACCTGCCGACACACGCAAGACGAGCCCTTTTACCAACGTGTCGAAGTAGTCGACCTTTCGCCCAGAAGTCGCCTTCGCAGACTGGCAGAATTTGTCCGTAAGCTCGTTCTGCGGCATCCGTCCCTCGACCAACCGGTTCACATGATCTACACAATGATCTACAGGAATCCACGCGCTTTGTCGAGATGCGATGCGACGACGCGAGATGCGGAAGAGGGAAAAAAGAGTTTCATTACATGAGCTTCTGATGTTTCAGGCCGTCGCAAGACGGTCCAGAGAAAGTCAGCGGAAAACCTCTGTTAACCGGTTGGTCGCTGGTTCGAATCCGGCCCGGGGAGCCAACATTTCCAAAGACTATACGCGGGCACCACACACGGCGGCGTAGTGGGCTTGACTGGTCGGCTACCCGTACTGAGCTGCGGCAGCGACACCTCTGGGCAGTGCCGCTGCCGTGTCGCAGCTAGGCGGCTATCCCACCGCGGCCTGATTTGGTACCACTCATCCAGGGCAGCGGAGCAAGCGGCTCCTGCAGGATCTTGACAGATCTCGCGAAGCCAGCGACGGCATCGCGCGCGACCGACAGTGGTATCTGGCCATCATAAGCACGCTGGCAAGCCCGGAAAGCCGTTTCGAAAATCGGGCCCCGCCGCTCCCGCGGCCACTCGTCCAAGAAATCGAAGGCATCCTCAAGACTTCCTATTTCTTGAATGAACTGGCCATCCTTGACCAACACCGGTCGATCGAACGTCCTGTCGTCCATGTAGTCCTCCATTCGGTTGAACGAATTGGTTTGCCGATTCAGGTTTTCACGCGATGGCATGCTCAGGCTCCGCGAACATGCCGCCATCACCACATCTGGGCGGAACGCCGGCATACGCCGGAACCGGCGGCGGATCATCGTCATCGTCATCTCGCCAAGGGTACCGTATCCAACCGCGCCTGGCTTTGTTGCGACGCCGGTCTGAAGACGGACTGCGGTCAACCGGTGCCCTGGCTGGCGGCTTGCGCCCGATCTCGTCCAGGGTGCGGAGCGCACGAAGAATTTCTTTGACTTGCGCAACGGCACCGCTGTCCAACTGGCGTAGGGCGGGATTGTCAGGAACCGCATTGGCGTCCGAAGCCCAGAAGGCGAGCAAAGCCCTCTTTTCGTCGATCGTCATTTCTTCGTTCAGGACGTCCTCCGGCGTACGCACGGCAGCGAATCCCGCAACGTGATCTGTCAGTTTGGATTCATGAAAACAGTAAGCTTGCGATCTCATCTCCATTCTCCGCGATCTGTGCCTCCCGGCCGAGCCGGGAGGCGGACCACAGACTGAGGTTTCCGGTATCAGGCCACCTTGCGTTGCGGCTCTGAATCCATGGACTGCTTGTTGCCGCTGTCCTGAAGCGGAACCGCTCTGGCTTCGGAGCCGATCTCGATGCGCCGAGGCTTGAGTTCATCGGGCACTTCGCGGACCAGGTCCACCGACAGCAGGCCATTATGAATATTGGCCGCCTTGACCTTGACGTGGTCCGCAAGTTTGAACACCTGCTTGAAGTTTCCTGTCGCAAGGCCGCGATGGAGGATTTCCCGATTTTGCTGATCGGGCTTCCTCTGTCCGGTCACGGACAATTCAGGGCCGTTCTGCACAAGCTCGACTTCGTCAACACCGAAGCCGGCGACGGCCATCGTGATACGATAATCGTTGTCGCCATTCTTCTCGATATTGTAGGGAGGCCAGTCGGAGCGCACGCCGTTTTCGAGCATGTCGAACAGTCGGTCGAAGCCGACCGTGGTGCGGTAAAGGGGGGAATAATCAAAGCTTCTCATAGCCATATCCTCCGTGAAGCAACATGGGTCGCGGCAGCGCCGCCGCGACGAACTATGTCGAGCCGAAGCCTCGACGGAAACGATCTGGGAATCACGTTTTTTTTGTTCAAGAGGTCGCCCGAATTTTTTTTTGGAGCGGCACCACGGTCGTTCATGATCGGCATACGTCCGACTTTCGCGGCGAATTTTGCGGCGAAAGCGTTCGGTTCGAAGCGGGAATATGGTTTCTGTGATGGAACGCCTGCCCGTGCGAGTGCGCGCCAGGTTCGGCCTCTGGTCAGGAGCGGTCACACGCCCCGCCACTTCTTGCGTGATGAGAGGGTTCTCAGCAGCCGCGCGGCGTGCGGAGCGGACTTGCTCGGTGAAGACTGGCGCAACCTCACGGGCAACTCAACGTGCAATCCGGACGCCTTTCCATCCACGCTCACAAAGCGCCTGAGCTCGCTCTGCAACCGCACGCCGGTGTGTACCAGTGAAAGACATTTCTTTGCGTCGAAAACGAAACTATCGGGAACGCAGCGAGAAGCGCGGCGTTGGGATCGTGAAGGGACGGCCGTCCCTGCCGCCGTAAGGCCGGCATCGGACAGGCAGTCATCGGAGTATCCGTCATGCGAACTCTCATCGTCATTGCGGCGTTTTCGCTGCTTGCCGGCCCCGCGTCGGCAGCCGATCACCTCTTCACCGCCACGTCGGCCGGGGGCCTGACGACCTCGAGCCAGCCGTTCATGAACGGCATAAACAACAGTGCGCCGACAGCCGACGCTGTGCCGGGCCAGGGCAGTCCGCTGTCGGGCGACGAGCATACCGTACCGGCCACTGATACGCAGACCGGTGCCTCACTCAGGACCCCGCCGTCGGTGACTCAGGGTAAGACGGCACCATCGGCCAAAGCCCGGTAACAGCCCTGTCGCCTGACGGACGCGCAAGGCGGCACCCATCATCAGCGAGTGCCGCCCTCGGGTCCTAAGCGGACTGCACCCCCCGGAGGTTGATCGTCACTCGCGACCGCTGACCGGAACCGGCCAGGCGGCGCGTCATGTTTTTTTCTGCCCGATGGACTGGCTCCACTGATATTGCTCTGCGGCGCGGGCTCTATGGCCTAGACCTCAATACGCTGTCGGCAGGTGGTGGCGGTCTGCTGCTGAGCCCGGCAGTGACCTTCCAGCAGGGGCGCAAAAGGCGATCAATAGGCCATCTCAAAGGATTCGCCTGCGACGATTTTCCCTAACAGCCGCGTCACGGCGTGGGAGCCGCCGTGATCTGCAATCCACCTGCTTACCCGGCAGGCAGCTTTCGCGTACAGGCTGGCCGATGCCGCACTTTCAATCCAGGCGCTCCTCGTCGTCGGCAGCGCGCCATCCGGTTCAACCAGGCAACGATCGGGCGATGATATTGGCTTCAGGTAGCGGTCGTCATCCGAAACCAGGACCGCAACGCCCTCATCAAACCATTGCGGCACATCACGACGGAAAGTCTTGACCAGCCCGATCCGGACATGAAGTTCGATGTGCGACATCTCGTGTGATGCAATGGTAACGGTCACGCCTTCGGGCGAGAGGAACAGCGCGAGATTGAGGACAGCCATGCCGCGCGATTTGCCACCGCCGATCATGCGGTAACAATTGTCGTCACCGCAGACGAAGATCTCGGGATTACTTTCTGTCGCCCCGTAGAACTGGCGAAGCCGTTCGCGAGCCATGGCGATTGTCTCAAGCGCTGCTGCCTGCTGCTGAGGCGTCATCCCCTCCTCGACATAGACTTGACCCGAGGCCTTTTTGAACCCCAGGCAGCTCGGGCACGCTATAGCGGCCGCCGTGGGATATGCGACCGCGAGGCCGGCGGCTGTCGTCACAATCAGAAGGATTGCGAGTGCGGTTGCTTTCATCGATCTCGACACCATGCTCCGTCAGTCCCGCGCGGGTATGAGCTTATACAGTGGCTTTCGCGGCGATGCGGGTTGGCGAGCCATCACGAAGCACAGAAGACGGAGAGCGCTAGGACCCGGCCGCATCGCCGACGCCGGACGAAACGGTGTTCAACTGAGAACGCGCGAGCAGATAGAATGCGGTGAGATGTGAGATCATCTGCAACGGCATATAGATGATCAGGAACGCGTACATGGCGCCGAGTTCGCCCGCGGCTGCAGGAAGATTGACCTGGACTGCGTGGTAGGAGTCGAGGGCAATGTCCGCCACCCCTATAAGGTTGAAGGCGAGCACGAGCAGCCAGAACAGCGGACGCATCCTGATCGCGAGCAGCGCCAGCATGGATAACGCCCCGGTCGCGAAGTTGCCATAGGCCGCGAACGTGGCGAAGCCGTCAGGCAGGTTGGAGCCGACGACCCCCGGAAGGAGAAAGGCAAGCCCGATGACGCGGAAAATGTGCACGGCCGCAATAGCACGTTGCGCATCGAAGTGATCCATCGCGTTGAGCCTTGGCCAGATGTACGCGCCAAAGAAAAGCAGCCACGAGACATACCCCAGGACGAGCTGGGTTAGGAACACGGTTTGCGACGACATGTGAGCTCCTATAAGCTGGTCTCGTTCGTCAATCCGCCGGCGGCCTCGAACGTCGCGTTCGGTGGCCGACAGCCTTCCTCGACTAAACGGTCCGAAGGAAGTCGATCATGGCGGCGTTCACCTGCGGCGCACGTTCTTGCTGGGTCCAATGACCGCAGCCCGGCAGCATGACTGCGGGCCGGAGCTTGGGAACCATTGCCGACTGTTTTGCGATGATCGGTTGAAATAGCTCCACGATCATGTCGTGTTCGCCCGCAATGTAGAGCGCCGGAACAGTCACCACCGCCTGGCTGAACGCGGCCATGAGCTCCCAACTGTGATCGATGTTGCGCCACCAGTTCAGAGCGCCGCGAAATCCGCTGCGCGTGAATTCCTCGACATAGATATCGATGTCGGCCTCACTGACCCAGGAAGGCAACGACACCGGATTGGTCAGGAAATCTCCGTTCCGGGGCACCATTCCGGCGGCAAATCCTCCGGCGCCTGCCTGTGGCGGGCTGTCGCCCGAGAGCGAGTAGAACATGGAACGGAAGGTGCGACGCAGGTCGCCTTCGAGCGCCGCCTCAGCCTCGGGGGTCTGGAAATAGAGTTGATAAAACAGGGCGTCCTTGGTGTGTGGCATCAGCGTCGTCGGCGGCCCTGAGTCGCCGAACCCTCGCGAGCGGAACGGCGGGCTGAGCGCGACAACAGCCCGGAAGCGATCGGGGCGCAGAAGCGCTGTTTGCCATGCTATCGCAGCACCGATGTCGTGGCCGGCGATCACGGCTTGTCTGGCGTCAAGGGCGTCGAGAAGGCCCACCATGTCGCCGATATTATGGAGAATCGTATATTTCTCCACATCCTCCGGGCGGTCGCTCCGCCCGTAGCCGCGCAAGTCGGGCGCTACCGCACGGAACCCGGCGTTCGCCAGCGCGCCAAGCTGGTGCCGCCAAGAATACCAGCATTCGGGAAAGCCGTGACAGAGGATGATAAGCGGACCTTCACCCTGTTCGGCCACGTGCAGCCGGATGCCGTTTGTCTCGATCATGCGATGCGTAACGTCGGGCATCGTCGGATCCACCCACGACGTCGGCTCTGGGCCGCCTACGGCGAGTTGAGCGGCAGCGGCTTCAAGTGGCTTTGCGAGAGTAGCGCCGACTGTCAGCGCGCCCCCTGCCAAGAGCACCTCGCGTCGGGAAAATGTCGCGTCGGCCATTGTGTGTCTCTCTTGATCCTCGCGCATCTGGAGCATCGACGACGTCGCAGGCTCGAATTGCGGCGCGAGTCCAGATTTCCACGGGAGAGGTACCGCCGCTCCCTGCGATCGACTATTGGCGATAACGTCGATGAGCTATGAAGTAGAACTTCACAATCAAGCGCTGAGCGCCGGACTCGCGCCTCGTTCGGGCGTGCCGTGAGTCCCGTAACTTTCAATGGACAGATCGATCCAGACCGATCCGACAGGATTGTTGGGCCCGGCAGCGTCGGGCGCGCAAATGTAAACTTCGGCACCGCTGGGGAGGCAGCAGACTTGCGTTGAGGGATATGTGCGGCCGCGTTTGAGATGGATACGGGCTCGAACTGCTTCGCTCAGAGGGGGTGGCGCGCTCCCCTCGCCGCCCCGGCCGCTGCGACCGGCTCCTGATAAGTGGTTCCGTAAGCAATTCCGGACGGAAACCGCTCACACTTTTCCTGGAATTGCTCTTCCTGGAATAGCTCTGGTCCTTGCCACAAGTGCCAGTATCAGCACGGCCGGCATGGTCAGCATCGTCGTCTTGGCGCTTATGCCGACGCTGGTGGAGTTGATCAGCAATGCGAAAAAGAGCGGCAGGATCGCGCCACGGCCGCCGACCCGCAGCATCTCGATAAACCAGCTCAAGATGCCCAGCCACAGAACCGACGAGAAGACGAGACCATAGCGCAACAGGTGGCCAGCCCACGCGTTCTCGATACCCTCGCTGAGGCCGTTTATACGTACACTGGTCTCCAGTTCGTCCTGATTAAATCCGATGAGCAGTTCGCGCAGCCCGAAATTGTCGAACAGGCGAAACAACTGAATGCGAGTCGCCGCACTGCCGCTGTCATTGGTAAAACGCGCGAGGAAATTGTCGAAATAGCCGAATTGGTACATTGCCGCGACAGCGACTACGCCAAGCGGTGCAAGAACGAGAATGGCGAGCAATGCGCGCACTGAAATCGCGCCGCCGCGCATCAGCTTCAAAATGAAGAGCAGGCCCATCACCGCCGCCACGCCATAGACAACAGCAAACGAGGTTCGGGCGCCGAGAAGCGGCATCGTCGCCATGCACAGGAGTATGATGGGCAGGCGCCAGCGCGGGCTCAGCCCGCGAACATCTTTCACAGTCATCAGGATCACCGCGTAGACGCCAGTGACCAGCGCACCACCAAGCGGGTGGCCAAGCAAAGCCGTGGCCCGATGATCCCAGGTCTGGACCCGATCCTCAATGAGGAAGGGAAACAGTCGCCACGATGTCAAGCCTTCGGCGATCGCAATCAGGCAATTGAGGACTATCAGCATGTGAAGGCAACGGGCAGCATAAAGCCGCAGCTTCTCGCCCGAGTCGCAAAACAGCATGGTAATAACGGCCGCGACCATCAACGCGTCGATCAGGAAGGAGGCGGATTGATCGGGCTTGTAACGGGAGATGAAGTACCAGAGCAGCAGGCAAGCGGCGAGCAGGCTGGTCGATCCGGCGCAACGAACGAGAAGGGAGACCGCGTAGCCGACCGGGTTTCGATTGGCGAGCACCGCCAGGACCAGCGCCAAGCCAAATGTGTAGGTAGCCGGATGGATCTTGGTGACGATCGATCCGCTCGATGAATCATACGGGATGCCGAGAAAGTCGAGCGCATAGTTTGATAAGGAGAATAAAAGTACCGTGGCCAGCAGAATGAGCGGATCGACCAACTGCCGCCAGGACGCAGGGTCGCCTTGCACCTTTAGAGGGAAATCGGCCACGTTCAGCCGATACTCTATTGATCCCATTGTCATTGACTTTCAGTGGCCGCGTTGGGCCGATGAATGCCTTTCGCCGCGTCGCAATTTTTTGGCCAGGGGAACTTCATGCGGCCTGATCGATAGCCACGTCCTTCTCAACCGACACCACCGAAACATCCATGTCGCCATCGCCGGCCAACGCATTTAAAGCCTGGCGTTCGCGTAGACCAAACACACCGTCCCGCACCGCCAGCACCGACCGGCTGGAATATCCGGCAATCACATCGGCCATGGGACCGGGACTGGCCTCGAGTGTCCCTCCATTGACAACGATGTGGTCATATTCCTGAATTATCGCGCCAAGGACCGCTTCCACTTTTCCGGGCGACAGGCGCGCGACAGTATCCTTGCGCCCGGCGTTGAGCATCTGAAGTCCCGATTTACGGCCGATCCGGATCGCTTTCGCGACCGGGGATTCACCAATTGCTAGTTCCGCAAGTCCGGCTATGTCGGAAGGTGCATCAGACGCGAGATCGATGAAAATGACCTTCTGGTCGGCCGCCATTGCGTCTCGCGCCAACTCGAACGCGGCCTGACGGGCAAGGGCGGGATCATGGATGGAGACGACTGTTACAAGCCCGCCGCCGATGTCCGCCTTGGCAGGCTCCAAAGGCTGAGCCTGAGGACGCGCGGCGGGCGCGCCGGCAGCCAGATCCCGCAATATCGCGGCAAAGACGCCTATGAACAAGCCCAACAGTCCGGCGGCGATAAGCAGCGGCAACTTAGGTGGATACGAGGACGAACTTGGAACCGCCGCTTCAGCGATGATACGGGCATTGGGCGGCGAAATATTTTCCTGCTCGGCGGTTTCCTTGGCGCGGACCATAAACGCCTCGTAGACGACCTTGCTGGACTGCGCCTTGCGCTCAAGTTCACGCAGCTTGATTAGATCCTGGTTGGTATCGAAGGAAGCTGTCTTGGCGGCATTAAGGTCTCCGGTGACCTTGTTCAGCGTGTCAACAGCTGCGCGATAGTCGTCTTGCGCGGCTTGCACCAGCCGCTCACTTTCCGCACGGATTGTCGCGCGAGCTTGCATAACCTGCCCTTCGGCAGCCGTGACGCGCGGATGACGTGGTCCGAGGATCTGCTGGAGCTCGGCCAAGTTTCGCTGCGCCTCGCCAAGCTGGGTGCGCAGGTCGACCATGGCGCTGTCGGTACCGGTGATGACCGTGCTGACATCTCCGCGCGTCTTCAGCGCGGCCTGCATAACCTCGAACCGGGCCTTTGTTTCGTTGACTCGCGCAGCACTAGCCGACTGGCGAGCCGAAAGGTCCGTCAGTTCGCGATCGCCGAGCAATCGTCCGTCCGATTCCGAAACATTGTGGTCGCGCTTGAAGGCTTCGACCTCTTCCTCTGAGCTGTTCAACTCGCTTTGCAATTGTGCGAGGCGGTCACGGATCGACGTGCTGGCGTCGCGTGCGGTGCCGGAAGTTGTTTCGGCCTGATAGCCCAAATAAGCGGCAGCCACGGCGTTCGCGAGACGAGCCGACTTGATGGCTTCTTTGCTGGTGACGCTGATCTGAAGCACGTAAGTGTTTTCGGGCCGCACGACCTTGGTCGCTTGCGCCAGCGCTTCAAGCGCAACGACGGAGGGATCTTGCCCGCTTTTGATGGCGGATATGAATTCCGGATCCGTGGCAAGACCGCTGCTCTGGACAACCCGCTTGAGCACCGCTTCCGAGGTGATCACCTCGATCTGGCTTTCCACCAGCGCCATGTCGGAGCCGAAGCCTTGCTGCACCACCTCGTTCTGCATGACCCGCTGCTCACGCGGGTCGATAAGGATGCGCGACGTCGCTGTATACCGCGGCGAAATCAGGAACAACGCCAACAGTCCCAAGGCGACGAAGGTCAGCGTGAACGAAAGAACGATCCAGCGCCGGCGGATTAGCGTATCGGCAAGGCCGAGCAAATCCACCGAGGTATCGACCTGCGCTCGCCTGGCGGCAGATCGATCGCGTGAAATGCCGCCCATGGAGGTCGCCATAGTCTCGTCTCCACCGCACTAAAATCATCGTGCGCATATCGCCAATAAGCCATGCGCGGATATGCTTAATATCGGGTTACAGGATATTCCTCAGCCGCGATGCCGGAGCACCCTCATCGGGAAGACGCCGGTCAGGGCGAGGTCTCAGTCCGGGATCTGACTGACATCTGGTCAGCGACGGATATGCTCCCAAGGAGAGGCCTCATGCGGTTCCTCAATCGTGCCGTAGTCCGTGGAAGCACCCTTCGAAAATCCACGTCCGACATAGGCTGAGCTTGCAATTTTAGCTTGTCCGTTGCTTGAAGATTGCATCAGTTCGGCCACGCTGGCGTGCAGTTCGGCGAGCTCGGCATGAATGCTGTGGATGGTTTCAGCGGTATTCTCATCCTGGTCTTGGAATATCTCGTTGTCATGAGGAAAGTAGTCCAGTTCCAGTGGATCAAGGAGCCGTAGTCTGGCAGGCGAGCCGGCAAAATCGTCATCCCCGTAGATCACGCCGGTCTGTGAAGCCGCTATATTGCCGCTCCTCTTGCGCAGCAAATTGGTGATCAAGGACAGCAATCTCAATTTTTTCTCGCTCGACGGTGGCAAATCTGAGTTTTCACCCGGCCTGACGGCTGTGTTTCGCGCGTTGGACATTCCGCGATATCCATGAAGATAAAAAGCCTCTCCCAATTGGTATGCCAGTTTGGGAAATAAAGAATTAAAGTGCCGGCTGTCGATTGGCCGTCGAGCAGGCCCCAGGTCCCTACCGCCCGTCGGCGGCGGGGCTTAACAACTGTGTGACGTGCTCGACAAGCCGAGAGCGTGCATGGGCCGGCGTCAATGTATGATCGGCGGCATCCAGACGCACGAGAGTGACACCTTGCATGCGCCTCAAACGCTCGCCGTCCGGCCCGAAGTGACGAGCAATTTCATCCAGGCTCCGATCGTTTTCGGCGCTTACCACCAAAACGCGCGTTCCACGCGCGGTCAGATTTTTCATCCAGGTTTCCACCGACTGGCTTCCCGAACCGCGCCTGCGCCAAAAATTGGACGTCGTGGATTTCGACAGTTCCAGGCCGAAGCGCAGGGTGCGCCCGCCAAGTCTCGACAAGAGCGCTTTCAAGCGAGGTGATCTCAAGGCCGTTCCGTGTGAATGCGGCTCAGCCACATCCGCCTCGCCGGCGCCGTCCTCTGGTTTGAGTGAGCCACGCGCATTGTCCCTGACTTTCGACAGTTCCATGTCCAGGGCATATGAACTGTTCCATGCGAAGCACAAAGGATTGACCATGGTCAGCGAGGCAATACGGCGATCGAATCGCGCGGCATGGAACGCCTGATAGGCCCCGGCGCATGTGCCGATCGCGCTGACCTGATCAAATCCATGCTGCTCGAGCCAGTTTACAATACGCAGCATGTCATCGCGGCCGCGCTCATCGTAGAGAAACAGCCGCTTCTCGTCCGGCGTCCCGCTCTGGCCGAGGCCCGGCAGATCGACCCTCAGCGAGGCTATGCCATCTCGGGCGAGTGAACGCGCCATGTCGACCGCACCACGTGCCCAACCGATATGCGGTATCGCGCCGGCATTGAGGATAAGGACGACCTGTCCCTGGGGCTTGGCCTGGGCAGGCATGCACAGCACGCCGCAAATCTCCGGCGCGGGCGCGAGGACCAGTGGCCATTCGTTATATCCACCCTCCGCCAGAAACACTGGCGCGGTGGCCACCGGCTCGTGGGAAGCCGCGCCGATGGGCTTTCGGCGCTCGACTGCCCACCCCACGACCATCTCAAGGGTGGATTGCGGGATGTCGTTGGCGGTCGGGTTGCTCATCAGCCGGGCAAAACCGGCAAATGTCTCGATCCGCACGCTGCCACCGGCCGCGGCCACGCCTTCGGCGAGCGCCGAATGCGACGTGGCGGGTTGTGTCGTCACAAGCAGAATATCCTGGCGCAAGGAACCGGCGAGTTCACGCCACTCAAGCGTCCGCAGATCCGCGATCGTCTCGGCGCTCATCCTGAAGCCGGCGGTTTCGATGCCGTCGAATGGGTCGACCTCAGTGCCGTATGGCGGCAGGGCTGCGTCGATCATTCTTGCCAGGCCTGCCATCTCGCGCACATAGGCCTTGCCCGATATTGGCGGCGCAAGCAGTGCCAGACCGGCAACGTCATCGCGTCCGACTATGGCCGATGGAGCAAGGAGAGCACCGAGACGGAAGCCGATCACCAGCACATCGGTCACGCCGGTTTCGGCTTTCAGTCGCGCTATCGCCGTCTCGATGCTCGACACCCAGGCAGCCACGCGATGGGGCTCCGTGTGATCGCCGGTGGCGTCTCCACAACCTGGATAGTCGAATTGCAGAACCGGTAGACCAGCTTGGGCCAACCGCCTTGCCATCAATGTGAGAAAACGCCGGCTGCAAAGGTCTTCGAAACCGTGCGCGCCCGCTATAACCACGCCCCGGCTGCCCCCGGCGGGATGAACCCAGCCGACAGTCCCTTCGAAGACGATCGGCCTCACGAAATGCCCCTGGCTGCACCCATTTTAGGGAACGGCTCGGTCAGGTCGAAAACAGCAGGTTGCTGCGCATTGAGGGCTGTAACGGTCCCGATAGGCATCGGTGCGCCTGTCAACGCGACCAGCCGCACTGTTTTTTCGCGACCAGGCAACAGATGAAAATAATCCTCTTCGGCCCGATAATGGGGACCGCCGACGTGGACATAATACGCGGCTCTGTCGCAGGCGAGCCGAAGTCGCCAGCAATCGCTGCCAGGTTCGATCTTGGCGCGAAGGCCGACATCGCACCGTTTCGTCATGATATTGGGCAGAACATGGAAGGCTTCCGCCAACTGGGTTCCCTGCGAATCCGTAAACTGCCCCACGCTCAACTCATGCGCAACCGGACCGAAGCGATAGGCGTAAGAGATATCGAAGAACGCACCGAACAGCTCGAAGGCCGAAACCGTCACGGCATCATGCGCCGCAACCGCGATCTCGCGTTTGCCTGTGACGACCGGTGTCAAACCATCGCGCAGGCAGGTCAGGGTGAGCCTGCCTTCAACCAGGTCCGGTCCATCGTTGATCACATGCACATAGAGGCCGTTCAAGCCTTCATCGCTAAGGATCAGGCGCAGCGGACGGAAGGCCCGCTTCATCGCATGCCAAACCGATTTTGGCCGGCCGGTCGCATCGATCGCGCCCCAGCCGGCGCCGACGGCCAGATCTTTCCAGAACAAGGTCAGTGCACCCGCCGTCGGCGAGGCCGGTCGGCGCCATTCGTCAATCGTGCGCTCCACAATCTCGGCCGTCACGGCACGCGAGAGGTCGAGGTAGCGTGCACCGTCCTGCAGCCTCAACGCACGGGCGTCGACGCCGAAGACGTTTTCCAGATAGTGGTCGCGTACATCCTCGAAATCCCAAGACGCCCCAACGTCCCTCGGCGTCGCGGCTTTCCAGCGTGGGTCATGCACGGGCGCAACGGCCAGGAAGGCGTCCAGCGTCTCCTGATCCGGCACGTTGGCGAAGGCAAGGCACTCGCTGGCGAAGCGGACCTCGGCACGGCGCGCATCCTCCAGCGGCCGGCAATAAGCGCCCACGCCGTAATAATGCACCGGTCCGGCTTCAGCGGTGAAAGACAGGCTGCCGCCATGCGGCGAGGAAGCAACCTGCACGAGATCAGGTCTAATGGCGCCCGCAAGCGGCCTCACCACCGTGTCGAACCATGGCGTCGGGTCCATGGACGCTGGAATTCCCATCATCGACGCCTGCTGGGCGATTTCGCTGCCGCCGCAAATCACAGCAAGCGAAGGCGAGTGCCGCAATCGTCGCAGCAATGCTTCTACCTCCGCCGCCAGCGCAGCGCACCATTCGTCATCCCGGGCGGGATAGTCGAAATTCGCCAGCATCAAATCCTGCCAGACGAGTATGCCGAGTTCGTCACACAGGGCATGAAAGGCGTTGGATTCATAGACGAAGGGGCCGGCGACACGCAGCATGTTGACACCGGCATCACTTGCCAGGCGCAAGGCGGCGTCCAACGGCGCCGCGCTCCCGTCCAAGGACACTATGTCCGACGGTGTCCAAACCGCGCCGCGACAAAAGACCGGGATGCCGTTGACGATCAGCCGAAAGTCGCGCCCGTCACGGCCGCGATCCAGTTCCAGGCGTCGAAAGCCGACACGTCCGAGGTTTACCTCGTTACTCCCGATGGTAGCGCTGACACCATGAAGATCCGGCGTTCCATGGCTGTGCGGCCACCAAGCCGCAACGTTGGCGATGTCAAGGCGCGCATTCAGCTTCTCGCCATCGCTGGTGAGCGTCGCGGTTTTTCCGGCACAGCTGATAAAGGCGGTTTCGCCGTCGACAAGCGGCGTGAAGAGCGTCAGCTCGACATCGAGCCTGCCTGTAGTCCCTTCGAGATCGGAATGCATGTCGACGCTAGCGACGCGCGAAGCCAAATTCTCGCGCACCAGCAGAACCGGCCGCCATGCGCCGACCACGTCGAAGGCCGGGCACCAGCCCGGCATGTGGCCAAGCAGGGTCGTGCGAACGAGCCGCAAGCGCTGATCGTCAATCATGCGCGCCTTCCAGCGGGCCCGCGGACCCTTGAGGCCGTCCATATAGGCGTCAAGACTGCGAAACGCGATGGCAAGCATTTCGCCGCCTTTCAGCGTCAGCGACGTCTGACAAGGCGCGAACATGGAGGTGGAGACAAGGACCAATCGATCGTCGATGTAGATTTCGGCAATCGTCGCAAGGCCTTCGAAGACAAGCCGCACCGGCCCGCTGGCTTCAAGGCGACAGCGATACCAGATGTCCTTGTCGTGCAATGGCATCGGTGCTTGCCGATCCCAAAGGCCGCCCGCCTCGAGCGCCGCCGCCGCGGTACCAGGACATGTGGCGCGCAGCCATGTTGCCGAAGGGTCAGCATCGCCCGGCCCGCGCCATGCACCAGCCGGCGTCAGGGCAAGCTGCCATCCTGCTTCCAGCAACTCAGCTGAATCGGCGACGGAGATCACTGTCGTCATGGATCTGATCCAGGCTACGGCAGCCGAATTCCGCTCGCCGTTCAGGCCGCCTCCGCCAGGGTTGCCATGCGCGCGTCAAGCACGTTGATGATAACATCATAAGCGCTGGCCATCGGTTCCAGCGTCGCCTCCAGGCCATCGAAACGCCCGCGCGCCATGGCCCTTGCGAGTTTGAACTGCATGACCTTGGCGCCTTCGGCGATATCGCCGGCGGCCTTGGCCGCTTGCTCGAAACTCTCGCGGCGATTTTTCCCGAGCCACTCCAGGTGGCTGCCGAGAAGCTCGAAATTCGCGCCTAGCTGCCGCAACGTGTTGAAGGAGTAGATATGAAAATACTCCGGCGGGCGGTGGACCAGCATATCGACATGGCGGCCGAACGCAGCAGCGTAGGATCGCAACGGATTGTGCTTCGGGCGGCGTGACAGGTGATGTGAGAGCAGTGCCGCGGCTGCTCGTGCCATGTCTTCCGGCGGCTGCGTGACGCCGAATTTCACGAACTCCGCGTAGGGAAACAGTGGCAACGAGCCCGCGCTCGCAAGGTCCGCGCCGCCGAAGATGCCTTCATAGTCCTCACCACCCAGTGCGAAGACACCATCATTGTGAAAATAGACCATCCGCTGCGTCCGCGGATCGACCTCATTGATACCGATGGTCGTCTTGGAATGGGCCGCGCGATAGGTGATTCCCCTTGTGTCGGGCAGGTAGAAAGCATCGACTTCCACCAGCGGCAGGCGTCCGAGGTCGATCTGCGTCGCAACATGCGTTTCCAGCCGGTCGAAGATCGCCAGTTCCTGGATATCGAGACCCGCAAGCCGCTGCAGATCGGCGATCGGAAACTTGAAGAAGGTGAACTGATCGCCTTCGAAATCCTGGGCAAGGGTAAAGCCGAGCGCGGCCACCGGATCATGGCCGGTCGCATGCATGACTTCAATCAGCAGGTCGACGTAGCAATTTGTCTGCGGCCAGCGTCGTTCGGCGCTGTGCAATTCATGCGGCCTGTAGCCCGCCGGGTCGAGACCGGGGATCACGGCGTTCATGTCAGGCATCCCAGAGAACCGCGCGGACAGCCGGCGGCCAGGCATTAACGTCGGGGCCATGATGACGAAACAGCGCCAGCGCCACCCGTTCCAGGCCGAAGCCGACGCAGGCCGAATGGCACAGGCTGCCATCGGCGAACTTCAATCCCCAGGTCTGGCCGAAATGATCCTGGTGATAGTTGAAACTCAGGCAGGCTGTCGGCTTTTCCTGGCTGCTCACCGGTATCAGCAGCTCGAACTTCAGCCCCTGGTCGCGCTGGTTGTTGGCCAGCATCTTGCCGCCGCGACCGAAGAACGGGTCGTTGGCGAGATCCAGCTCACAAGGCAACTCCAGCGACTCGATCATCGCCTTGCCACGCTCAAGCCAGCTCTGGCGAAACGCATGCACATGATCGGCCGTACCGATGCAGACGAATTCCCGCATTCGGAAAAGCTGCATGCGGGCCGGGTCCTGCGATGGCTCATGCCGGAAACAATAGGATGAGAGTTCAAACAGGAGACCGTCCATCGGAACTGGTCCGCGCGCGGCGACCGTCGGATAAAGCGGATAGCACGCGGCAGGCGTCAGCGCCAACTCCGTTGGCTGCTGCAGTTCGGTCCAGTCCTGGCCGGCGTCCATCATGCCAAGCAGCTTGGCATGGTCGCGCTCGCCGCCCATGAAGGAGTGCACGCACCCGGCAAGCTGCGGAAAGCTTTTCATGTAGCCGCTTTTTTCCAGCGTCGCGCGGCTCATGCCTGGCGGAAAGTGGATACGGGTAGGCTTGTCGACCGCGCCGAGGCCCGTGACCAGGCGCTCGAAACGTTCGATGACTTCCTCGAACATGCCGGAGCGGCCATAGAGGCCGTCGACGCCGGTCTCAAACAGGATGCCGTTATTGAACAGCTTGTCGAGCAGGTCCTTTGAGGTGAATGTCCCGGTATCCATCTCAACCTCCCAGCCTGGCATCGAAGCGGCTCATCAGGAGCAGCGTCGACGTGTTCGCATGAATGCGGTCGTTCGAGATCATCACTGTAGCGGAGGTGATGTCGCGCAGATGCCGGCCGACGCTGAACGGCGTGCCGTTCTTATAGCCAAGGATGCCGCAGATCAGCATTGCGAGCCGCACGATTTCGCCCGCCTTTTCGCTCGCGGCCACCTTCAGCGCGTTGATTTCAGCGGCAAAGCCTATCGAGGAGAGATCGTCCTCATTGCGTTCGGCGATCTCAAAACGGCGGATGGCGGCAACGAGATGTCCCTTCATTTCCTGCAGCTTGGCGGCTGCCTCCGACAGGCGGAGCGCGCCTGGCGGCGTCAGGTTTGGCTGCTTGCGGGCGGCTTGCTTGACGAAGGCCTGGGCACGCCCGAAGGCATCGGCCGCGATGCCAAACCATGTCGCTGCCCAGTAGATGTGCGAACTCGCCAGCATTGATTGGGCAGCGATCTCCGAAAACGGCTTGGTGAATATCTGCGCGGCATCGCCGGTTGCGGTCAGCAGAAAGCCGTCGGAACAGGTGCCGCGCATGCCGAGCGTGTCCCAAACGGACTTGCGCTCCAGCGTGCGGTTGGCGTCGGCGGGTATGACGATCATGGACTGATCGGTGCCGGCTGCGTCCGGTGCCCGGCGCGCTGTGGCCAGGATGGCGTCGGCAAAGGCGCCGTAGGAAATCACGGTCGCGTCCTTGGTCAACGAGAAGCGGCCATCGATGACGTTGAGCGCGCAGATAGAATTGCGAAGATCGCCACCAATGCCCGCCTCGGAGGTAGCGGATGCCATCAGCAGCTGCTCGCTCGCAATGCGACGCATGTAGGCACGATGCCATTCGCTGCCGGTCCCATGGCTGGCCAAGCTCGCAATCTGAATCTGGTGCATGCCATAGATCATCGCGCTGGAACCGCAGGCCTGCGCCAGCTGGACGATCAGATCGGCAATAGCGGCATGGCCCATTCCCTGGCCGCCGAATTCAATCGGCACAGCCACGCCAAGAAGGCTTTCCTGCTTCAATGCATCGAAGACTTCGTGGGGGAAACGGGCGTCGCGATCGACGGAATCGGCCGCCTTGGCCGCAACCTCGGCAACACGGGCCATGCGCGCCGTGGGGGCGTCACTGTGCATGCCGGCAGGGGCGACGCCAATTGCTTTCGCGACATTCATGGTCAGACTGCCTGCCTCGCAAGTTTGGAGACCGCCTCGGCGATGTTGGCAAGCGAGGCGAATGTGCGCCGTGTCAACATTTCCTCTGGAAATTCGGTGTCGAATTCCTCCTCGATCGCCAGCATGATCTGGACGGAGGCGAACGACGTCATCCCCGCATCATAAAGGTTGTCATGATCGGAGAGTGTTTCGATGTTGAATGAAAGCGCCTCGTTGCGGGCGAAAAGTGCACGAATACGATTGATCATCTGTCCAAGTCTCCCTGGCTGGAAGATACGCTTCAACTCTAGCGGCGCAGTTAATGCGAAATCGTATCCGCGATTATGCTTAACCAACGACTTCCGGATCCATTATAATGCCTGTGTTTCACCCCGACGCACCATCAGGCATCCAAGGATGCCGACTTGGCGAGCGCAGTGGAAAGGTCACGATCGCGAAGCAACGTGCCCTTTTCACCGCACGTCCGGCCAACGGCGAAGCGGGTGAACCCGATATAGACCACCGTCTGCAGTGACCAGGCGATGGCGCGGGCTATAACGATGCCGAGAGCGCCACGATCTTGCAGAAACCACGTTGCGATGATGAATGTCAGCGCCCATCCAGCCGTGATCGAAAGTCCGGTCCACATGTAACCGGAGGACACCGGGACCTGTCCGAGCGGCAGGGCAGCGGCGATGATGGCGGCCGCGAGCACCACGATCATGAAAATCGGCCAGTGCTGGGCGGGATCGAGCTTGAACAGCACAAGGAACCAGTTGCCGAACGTCATCATGACCACGACGAAGCCTATGGCTATGGCTATATTGGTGCCGATGCCCATGCCAAGCACGTTGATCACACGCCGGCGGTCGGCCTCGCCAAAGCCGGCCGACAGCATCGGGATAACCACTTGCACCACGATCTGCGGCACGAACAGCAGCAGCGTCTCCAACTGCATGGCAATGAAGTACAGGCCGACCTGGGCAAGACCGTCGGGATTGTTGACCACCATCGCCGTGCAGATCCAGTTCACCGGCTCGTACAGCAGGCTGGCAAGCAGCGCCGGCACCGCATAGCGTGTAACCAGCCGCCACTGCGAAAATGCCTCCCGGAACGCAATCTCAATACCGCGCCGGCGAAGCGCTGCCACTACGGCCGGATAGGAGATGAGGCATCCACCCAGATAAGCGCAGCCCAAGGCGATAAAGCTGCCCGAGAGGCCGTAAAAGTAAAGCCCGACAGGCACCAGCGTGATCATCAATCCACCAAAGATCACGTTGAGGCGAGCGATGGTCCTGAAGGCCTGGATACCGCTCAGGATGGCCGTCTGGACCGTGTTCATCGCGTTGACCACAATCACAGGCGCGATGATCTGGAGATAGAAAGCGAGTTCCGGTTGCTTCAGCAGCCGACCGGCGATCTCATGCGCGAACAGGAAGATCATCAGGCCGATCAATGCCGCGGCGCCACCGGTGAGGAGGAATGCCATGCCGGCAAGGCGGCCCGCCGTGGCGGGGTCGTTTATCGAGTAGGCGGCGATATTGCGCGTCGCCATCAGGCTCACACCGGCGGATGCCAGCAGGCTGCTCGACATCAGTGTGCCGTAGGTCACTCCGAATTTGCCGACGAATTCAATGCCGAACCAGTGTGAAATCAAAATGGTGGTGATCATCGGCGTCAGCCGAACGATCACCGTTCCAAAGGTCGACCAGAGCAGCCCGGCGCTGAATACCCGAATGTCTGCGGATCGACCGATCAATGTTCTGAGCGACGCAATCAATTCTCGTCCTGTCGATTGGATAATTCTCGCCGACTGCTAACAGGAATGTATGAGCTAAGCGATTACCGCCGAGGCGACCGGTTCGAAAGGTTAACGAACTCTCTGCGCTTGACTCTCCGCCGCCCGAGAAAACGCGATCCATGGGAATGAAGAACATCTGTCTGAGGTATTATAGAGGATTGCTAGACCATTCCTTAAGTCGTGCGGGATAAAGTAGTTTGGAACCTGGCATGCATACCCAACAGTTTTCTCAACGCAGATTGCCAGCAGCCGGCGCCAAGGGTCGCGAGAATGAACTCACGGTTGAACACGGCAGCCGATGGAGAGGCACAGACTGTCTGGTCCGACAGACCTTGTGGTCGTTTCGAGGTCGCGGCTTTTACCAACCCTTCGGATATCGAGCGCGAATGGCGCCAACTCGAGTCGACCGGCGTGGCAACGATCTTTCAGCGCTATGATTGGGTCGATGCCTACGCCCGGCATGTGCTGCCAAAGGAGAAAGCCACGCCAGCCATAGTATTGGGGCGGCTCGACGGCAATCCGGCCTTCATCCTCCCGCTGGCGACCTCGACGTTCGGACCCGTTCGCGTCGCGACCTGGATCGGCGGAAACCACTCCAGCTACAATTTCGGCCTGTGGAGCCACGAAGCCGCGGCGGCCATGGCCAGCATGAGGCGCACCCAGATTGAAGCCATGTTGCGCGCCGCGCTCGATGGAGTGGACTATGCGGTGCTCAGAAGAATGCCCAGGATCCATGACGACATGGCTCAGCCGCTCGCCGCGCTGTCGCGCAGCCCATCGCACACGGAAGGCTACTCCTTCGCTCTTGCCGGGGGATTTGCGGCTGTGCTGCAGAAAAGAAACGGCGGTTCGCGCCAACGCAAAATCCAATCGAAAGAGCGTAAAATGCGAGAGGCAGGCGTGCTGGAATATGGCACGGTTCGGTCTCTCGAGCGCGGCAATGCCGCTCTCGACTTCTTTTTCGAGCAGAAAGCCTTGCGCCTTGCCGAGCAAGGCCAGCTCAACAGCTTTGGTGCCCCAGGGGTGACGGATTTCTTCCGCGACCTTCTCGATCGCTCCCGGCACATGAGCGAGCCGTTGCTGGAAATGGCGGAGCTTCGGGTGGGCGGCAAGATCTGCGCCGTCATCGGTTCGGCGATACATCGCAAGCGGGTCAACGTATATTTCATGACCTTCGCCAGGGATGAATTGGCGCCACAAAGTCCGGGCCAAGTGCTGACTTTCAGGCAAATCGCGGAGTGCTGCGAACGCGGCATGGCCGCCTATGACCTGGGCGTCGGCTTCGAAGACTTCAAGACCCATTGGTGTGACGTCATCCATGAACTGGATGATGCCTATGTGCCGCTCACATCACGCGGCAATGCCGCTATCGCGGCGATCCAGCTTGGTCGGGCAGCGACGGATCAACTGCGTCGAAACCCATTTCTGTGGCAGCGCCTTAAATGGTTGAGGGCATATTTGGCGCGCCATGCATTCGCACGGAACAGATGACAGTCTTGGCCTCGAAACAATCCATCGCGACCGCTGACGTGAAATCGCCACAGCAAAGTCCGCTGGCTGGAGTCCGCGTCCTGTTCGTGGCGCCAGACGACTACCCGGCATTCCGTGTCGATCTGGTGGAACTGTTTTCAAACCATCTGGTTGGCCGTGGGCTGAAGATTGACTGGAGCCTGCGGCCTTACGCGGATGGTCTCAAACGTGTCGACGTGCGCGGCGCCGAGCGGTTCTATATCGCTCGTCGCCAGATGACGGAGAAATTCGGTTCGCTCCGTTATATGATGGCGGAAACCCGGCTTCGCCTGAAGCTGGCCTGGCGGGCAATGCGTGGCGAATATAACCTGATACAGATACGCGATCAGCCGCTGTGGGGCATCGTGTACGGCATCGCGGCCAGGATCTCCGGTACGCCCTTCGTGTTCTGGATGAGCTATCCCGTGCTGGAAGCGCGCATGCGTATCGCGCTTCACAATCTCGTGCCCATGAGCCTGCCGGCCCGATTTGTTCGACTTGCCTATGCTGTTATCGGCAGCGCCCTCTTCTACCGGATCGTGCTGCCGCTGTCGGACCATGTCATTGTCCAATCGAAAAGGATGCTTGAGCGCGTTGCCGAACGAGGCATACCGACGAAGAAGATGACGCCGATACCGATGGGGGTCACGGTTGAGCGCTATAATCCCGCGTCGATCACTGCCACTGACGACCCGCGGCTCATCGGCAAAAAGAGCATGGCTTATATGTGCGCCGATGTTCTGAACCTGACCACCCGCCTGACATTCGAGGCATTGGCCCTGCTGGTAGCCAACGGTTACGACACAGTGCTGGTGATCATTGGGGCCGTTGCGGCGCACGAGCGTGAACAACTTGCCTCTCAACTCGACAGGCTCGGCCTGTCCGAGAGGGTGATCTTTACCGGACGTCTTCCCCTGGTCGAGGCGCTGGGCTGGGTAAAGCGTGTCGACGTCTGCCTGTCACCGTTCGAGATGGATGCGGCCCAGCAGGTAGCCACGCCCACAAAGCTGGTTGAATATATGGCCATGGGACGGCCGATCGTTGCCACCGTCCACTACGATCAGAGCGAGGTGGTCAACCGCAGCGGCGCCGGTATCGTCACGGCATTTTCGGGCGAAGCAATCGCGGAAGGTGTCGCGCGATTGTTCGACGACCCGGACAAGGCCCGGACGATGGCCGCCAAAGGGCCCGTGTGGGTCAAGGCCAACCGTGACTACGCCCGTCTGGCAGACGAAGTTGAGCGCGTCTATACCAGCCTGCTTGCCCGATAGTGGTCGCGGGAGTTGAGGCTCTAACTCTTGTTTTCACATAATCTTGGACGGAATAGTGCTGGCAAGCATCGCTGCGGCGGTCTCAAGGCGGGGATTGCTTTCAGCATGTCGCGGCGGATAGGATTCGGTCGACCTGCCGTAAGCTTCTGATTCTATGCATGTCGTTATCCCGGAACCGAGGACACTTCCGGGCGACATGCATTAGCCTGGCATCCCCAATGCCTCGACGATCAAAGGATCGATCCGGTTGTCGTCGGCCCGCTGAATACCAAATTCCCGGCCGTTGATTTCCCAGAGCGCCCAGCCAAACCCCTGCGTCTGCGCAATGCCTGTCACATCCGAAAGCCAGGCCCGGCGATAGATCGGCTCGGCTCCCGTGAAAATCCGATCGCGCCGCGTCACCCCGCACTCGCCCATCACTATGCGATTCCTCGCGATGCCGTTACGATCTGCCCAGTTCGCCACACGCACGAAGTCTTTCTCGATGCGGGCGCGGTTCCAGCCGTCGGCCAAGAAACCATCGAGAATCCGATGCGCATCGGCCATGACAGCCATCTTTGCAGCCTGGTCAAGCGTCGTGTTGGCGGCAATGCGAGCTTCTATTTTCGCCGATATCTCGTCGGGCGAGACAGCGTCGTAAGGATAAGGAAGATCGACGACGTAGGGCGAAGAGGGTGCGTCCGGCGTCCCAAAATCGATGCCCTGATGGGTGAAGCTGAGCGGCATGTAGTAGTGGTAGGAAAACAGCGTATTGCTATCGATGAATGGTGATGGATCCAGATCCGTAAGCCCACTGATGCCGCCATAGTCGGCGCCGGTCAGCAGGATCGGCAGATCGACCGCCGCCCGCCGCGCCGCATCGTGCAGAACCAGCTGCGCCGCGCCCCAGACTTGGACCTGGGTTCGATGACTCGCCTCCCCGATCACCGGCTCATTCATGAGTTCCAGCGCGACCCGCTCCGACCGCAGTTCACCCAGCAGAGCCGCCAGCCGGCTGATCATCGCGGTATATTGAGCAAAAAGCGGCGCCTCCAGATCCGCCAGGATTGACTGAACCGAATAGGCCGGCACCTGCTCGACCGGATGGCAATCCACGATCACCGAAAGCCCGAGCTCCTGGAAGAGTTGCAAATTGTCCATGAGCTTCCGCTCCAGCGCGTCCCTGTCGCTGCCCTGCAACTGGATGAACGGGCCAACGTCCAAGGTGAGTCGGATAAAGTCGAATCCGACCTGCGCAAAATCGCGCACCAATTCGGCTGGGAAGACGTTTCGGGCCGTTTCGAACGGGCGCGCCACATAGTGTTGTGGATCGCCGTCGCGCAACGCTCCCCAATTCATCATTGTATGGATCGAACCGCCGTGTTGAAAACGGGAATTAGTTTTTGGCGCCGCGGCAGCACGCACCGAAAGGGCCGTCAGCGCGGCAATCGAAGCTGAAAGAAGCTGGCGTCGTGAGAATTCCATATGGCGGCGCTCCTGCGAGGCCCTGCAAGCCCGCGCCTATAAAGATACGGTACCCGGCCGGTGCGCACGAGGACAACGCGACAAAGATGCCGATTAAGGTTAGCGGAGCCGTCTGCCCGATAGCCGATGTTAATCTCAAGGCAATGGCAGTCCGTTAGAATCTGCTCCATGTTGAGACGTTTGACCTGGTATGCACGACGGCTTGCCGTGATGGAACATGGCGAGGTCCGTCATCGGTTTCGTGAGCAGTTGGAGCGCAGGCGCGCGCGGCGCGAGCGCCACAACTGGTCCGACTTTGCAACGGCCGGTGCGCGACCCAGCGTGTTGCCGCTGTTTGCGCCCCTGTTCGAAGCGGACTTGCCGCTGCCCGTCGCACAGCAACTGCAAACCGCCGCTGCCGCGTTTCGCGCCGGCCGGCTGAGACTGCTCAATCGCGACTGGCCTGTATCGATGCTGGACAGTAGCGGCCGTGTCGATCCGGTGATCTGGCGACTGGACCCGGTGAGCGGCGCAAGCTGGCCTGGCGCCGAGCGATCGACCTTCGACATCAATTTCCGCTTCGGCGAGGAGCATGGAGACGTCAAGTATGTGGCCGAGGCAAACCGGCTGCATTTTCTGGCGGCGCCGGCAATCCATGCCCGCCGGGAAAACGACGCAAGCCTTGCCCACGCCATACTCGGCTCCGTCTTCTCGTGGATGGAAGCGAATGTTCCCGGCCGCGGCATCAATTGGTATTCAGGCATCGAGGCCGGCTATAGGCTGATCTCGCTGTCCATCATCATAGCGTCGCTCGATCCATGGATCGACCGGGCTGCCGGCGAGCGGCTGGCATCCTTTGTCTGCGCCCACGGCCTGTGGCTCGCCAGGTTTCCCTCACTCCATTCCTCGGCCAACAATCACCTCGTCGCCGAGGCGATGGGCCTTGTGCTTGCCGCACGCATGCTGCCGGACCACTCGGACGCCTCACGCTGGTCGACACACGGTCGGACACATCTTGAAGACAGGGCGCTGGCCCTGTTCCATAAGGACGGCGTGGGCAAGGAGCAGTCGCCGGCCTACAGCGCTTTCACGCTCGAAATGCTGCTCATCGGCTTCAGCGTCTTGGGCGGCGCCACAGAAACCGCACGTAAGCGCATGGCTGAAGCCGCCCGCGCCTTGAACTTCTTTCTCGATGATGCCGGCCATACGCCGTTGATCGGCGATGACGACCAGAGCCGGGTCCTGTTGGCATTCGGCAGCGATGAGCCGCGTTATGTCACGTCCATCGTCGGCGCGATTGCCGGTTTTCTGGATCAGCCCGAACTCGGACCGGCTATACGCGATCCGCATTGGCGCGATGCTGTATTCGCCACCCCATCGTTGACGCCGCCGCCCGCCGACGGCGCGGTTACCCTTGAAGAGGGCGGCTATACCATCCGGCGCGGTGCCATAAAGGGCCGCCGTGTCCATTTTGTCTTCGATCACGGACCGCTTGGATTTGGCGCCTTGGCCGCACATGGCCACGCCGACGCGCTCGCGGTATGGCTCTCACTGGATGGCCTGCCGCTGCTGGTCGATGCGGGCACGCATCTTTATCATTCGGAAGGCGAAAGTCGACGGCGCTTCCGGGTCAGCGCCGTACACAATACCCTTACCATGGACGGCGTCAGCCAAAGCGAGCCGTCAGGTGCTTTCAACTGGATGCCACGGCGTGCCCGAGCAAGATTGGACGCCAGGTCGCAAGCGTCCCGGCTGAAAGTATCCGCCTCGCATGATGGTTACATGAGGCGCTTCGGCGTCATCCACCATCGGGATATAGAAGAAACCGCCGAGGGTTTTCTGATCACGGACCGGCTGGTTGGCACGAAGCCGTCGGGGACGGTCGAGATCGCTTTCCTGATTTCGCCGGAACTCAGCGTGTCGGTCGAGGGCAATTGTGTGGTGGCACGCCGCAACGGCCGGTCGGAACTCAGCATAGTAGCGCCCGAAAGCGCCGAGATCGAGATTGTACGCGGCGACCAGGCATCCGGACGCGGCCTGCAGTCGGCTGGATTCGGGCTCCTCGATGAGGCGGCAACCGTTGTTTTCAAGGCGCCTGGCCACCGGATGCGGTGGCAAAGCAGATTACTGATCGGTTTGCTAACCTGACCTTTACTTGTATTTTTTATGTTCTTCGAAAACAAGCGTGAAGGTGGCTCGATCCGCCTTTCGAAAGAAAGAACAGGACGGGCGAGCTATGAAAGTTTCCATCTTCGGATTGGGATATGTCGGTACTGTTTGTGCCGCGTGCCTGGCCGAGCGCGGGCATGACGTCATCGGCTGCGACGTCAGCGAGGCCAAGGTCGATCTCATAAACAGTGGCCGAAGCCCTATCATCGAGAAAGACGTCGGCGAACTTGTCGCTGCCAATGTCGCGTCGGGTCGTCTAAAGGCCTCATCCTCGACCGAGGAAGCCGTGATGAACAGCGACTTGTCGTTGCTTTGCGTCGGCACGCCCTCACGCCCCAACGGCTCACTGGATCTGTCGGCGGTTCAGGCGGTATCGCGCCAAATCGGATCGTCTCTTTCCAGAAAGGCCGACTATCACTCGGTCGTCGTTCGCTCGACCGTGCTGCCGGGGACGTTGTCCGACATCGTCATTCCGGCGCTCCAGGCAACTGCATCAAGGAAACTGGGCGAAACGTTCGGCGTGGCCTCAAACCCCGAATTCATGCGCGAGGGATCGGCGGTCGCCGATTTCAATAATCCAGCCAAGACCGTGATCGGCGTTGACGATGAGATAACCCGGGATCGGCTGTTGGAGCTCTACGCAGGCCTGCCTGGCCGCGTTGTCGTCACAGAGCCCCGGCTGGCTGAACTGGTCAAATACACAGACAACACCTGGCATGCGCTTAAGGTCGCCTTCGGCAACGAAATCGGCAATATCTGCAAGGCGGCGGGCGTTGACAGCCATGAGCTGATGGAGGTGTTCTTCGCCGACACCAAGCTGAATATCTCGAATGCCTATCTTCTGCCCGGCTTTGCGTTCGGCGGCTCCTGCTTGCCAAAGGACGTACGTGCGATCAACGCCTACGCGATACAGAACGATGTGGAAGCACCGCTGCTTAAATCCCTGCTGCCGTCGAACAAGCAGCAGGTCGAGCGCGCACTGGATCGCTTGCTGAGCTATGGCAAGCGCAAAATCGGCTTCCTCGGCTTCTCCTTCAAGGCAGGCACCGACGATTTGCGCGAAAGCCCGTATCTGGAACTTATCGAGCGGCTTGTCGGGAAGGGCTGCGACATCCGCATTTTTGACCCGAACGTGTCGTTGGCAAAGCTGATGGGCGCCAACAAAACATACCTAATGAACGCGATCCCGCACGTTACGCAGCTGATGGTCCCCTCGCTCGACGAGATGGTGATGCATTCGGACGTTGTCGTGGCCACCAGTCGTTCGCCCGAATATGAAACTGTGGTTGACAAGATGAATGCAGACCAGACGCTTCTCGACATGGCCAGGCTGCCGAACACGAACCGGTTTGCGGGGACCTATGACGGCATCAACTGGTAAGCGCATCCTCATCATCGTCGAAAACCTGCCTGTCCCCTTCGACCGCCGCGTCTGGTCAGAGGCAACCACGCTGGTGAAAGCCGGCTATCAAGTGTCGGTGATCTGCCCGAAAGGCAAGGGCGCGACCGCGCCCTACGAGGTGATCGACGGCGTCCATATCTATCGCCATTCGCTGCCGCTCGACGCCGAGGGCTTCCTTGGCTATGTGCTGGAGTACAGCACCGCGTTGTTTTGGGAATTCCTGCTGTCACTCAAAGTGGCGCGGCAGCGCGGTTTCGACGCGATCCATGCCTGCAACCCACCAGATACGATTTTTCTCATCGGCGGGTTCTACAAGTTGTTCGGCAAGAAGTTCCTGTTCGACCATCACGACGTCAATCCAGAGCTCTACGAGGCCAAGTTCGGCAAGCGCGGCATCGGCTGGAAATTCATGGTCTGGCTGGAGCGGCTTTCGTTCCGAACCGCCAATGTCTCGATCGCCACCAATGAAAGCTACCGCGACATCGCCATCAGACGGGGGGGCATGCTCCCCGAGAAGGTGCATATCGTGCGTTCTGGCCCCAATCTGGACCGGGTCAGAGAGGTTGCGCCCGATCCGAAATGGCGCAATGGTCGCCGCTTCGTCGTCGGTTATGTCGGCGTCATCGGCAAGCAGGAAGGACTCGACCTTCTGCTCGACTCGGTCGACCACCTGGTGAATACCAAAGGCCGCCAGGATATTCAGTTCGTGATCTGCGGCGGCGGTCCCGAGCTTGATGCCATCAAGGCGGATACAATCGCGCGCGGGCTCGTCGAGTACGTCACCTATACCGGTCGCTGCCCGGACGAGATTCTGTTTTCCGCGCTCTCGACCGCCGATGTCTGTGTCAATCCCGAC
The DNA here is from genome assembly GCF_006442195.1 of Mesorhizobium sp. B2-3-13. Lineage (NCBI taxonomy): Bacteria > Pseudomonadati > Pseudomonadota > Alphaproteobacteria > Hyphomicrobiales > Phyllobacteriaceae > Mesorhizobium > Mesorhizobium sp. B2-3-13. Next base: position 488,756 of record NZ_VFVQ01000001.1, on the reverse strand, counting down.
CGGCCCACGGCGATGAACGACAAATCGACCATGAACAAGATCATGGAATATATGGCGCTTGGCAAACCGATCGTGCAATACGATCTGCGGGAAGGCCGCTTTTCGGCGCAAGGCGCCTCGCTCTACGCAACCTGTACGGAGCCGACCGACTTCGGCGACAAAATCGCCGAACTCCTCGACGACAGCGAGCGCCGCGCGACCATGGGCGCGTTAGGTCGTGAGCGGGTACGCAAGGAACTCGCCTGGAGCCACGAGGGTCCGAAGTTGCTGGCCGCCTATGACGCCTTGTTCGGCACGCCTTCCAGGAGCCAAATCCAGAAGCCAAGTTCGGGGTCCGACCCGGCCATGTGCAGCGGTCAGGGCTAGCCGCGATGTGCGGAATTTTTGGGTTCCACGCCCGATCGCGCTTGGCTCTCGCCCAAACGCTGGATGGGGCCACGGATCGGCTGGCCCATCGCGGTCCGGACGGGCGCGGAACATTGATCATGCGGAGCCCGGATGGCGAGTGGCAGGCCGGACTCGGTCATCGTCGGCTGTCGATCCTTGATATCGAAGGCAGCCCGCAGCCGATGCATTCGCATGACGGCCGATATGTCATCGTCTACAATGGCGAGGTCTACAATTATATCGAATTGCGCGCCGAACTCATGGAACGCGGACATCGCTTTGCCACGCAAGGCGACACCGAAGTCGTGATCGAGGCCTGGCGCGCCTGGGGCGACGACTGCCTGCCGCGCCTCAACGGCATGTTTGCCTTTCTGCTTTGGGACAGCGAAACCGGCCGCCTCTATGCCGCGCGCGATCCTTTCGGCAAGAAACCGCTCTTCCTGGCTTCCGGGGACGACTTCCACGCCTTCGCCTCCGAAATCGATTCGCTGCGCCATTTTCCAGGTGTCGACGACCGTCTGGATCAGGATTCGCTGCGCGAATTTCTCAGCTATCGCTATGTCCCTGGACCGGCCACGTTCTTTCGCGGCATCTCCAAGGTTCCGCCAGGAACCTTCATGGTGGCCGATGGCGCCAACATCCGTGCGGAGCGCTATTTCACGACGCCTTTTTCGCGCACGTCGCCCACCGTCGAAAGCTTCGACGAGGCGGTGAGGCTTTTTGGCGAGAAGCTTGATGAGGCGGTACGGCTCAGATTGCGCTCGGATGCGCCGTTTGGCGCATATCTTTCCGGCGGGCTCGATTCCTCGATGATCGTTGCGCTGATGAGCCGTCACATGGGCAAGCCCGTGGCGACCTATTCAGTAGGGTTCGATGTGCCCGGCTCCTCCGAATTACCCTATGCCAGGCAAGTCGCCGACACCTTCGGCAGCTACCACAGTGAGCTCGTCGTGAACATGGATGCGTTCACGTCGGTGTGGGAGGAGGCGGTGCTGCGGCGGGGCGCGCCGGTATCCGAGCCGTCGGACCTGCCGGTTCTCCTTTTGTCACGGCTGGCGAGCCGCACCGTCAAGATGGTGCTTACCGGCGAAGGCGCCGACGAGCTCTTGGGAGGCTATCCCAAGCATCGCGCCGAGCCGTGGGTTTCCATGTACCAGAGTCTGGTGCCGGGCGGCTTGCACGAAGCCCTTGTGGGTCCTGGCGCACGCGCCCTGCCCTATGCGGCGCGGCGACTGAAGATCTTGGCCGGCGTCGCCGGCATTCGCGATGCACAGGCCCGTATGGTGGCCTGGTTCGGCGGAGCAGACGGCGGACAAGCCGAGGCGCTCTATTCCGGTCCGCCCCAATCGCGCGATCTCGATCCGCTGCCGTTCACGACCGATGGCGAAATCAGCCCGCTCAAACGCATGCTGCATTTCGATCAGACGTCATGGCTGCCGGACAATCTTCTCGAGCGCGGCGATCGCATGATGATGGCGGGGTCAATCGAAGGACGCATGCCATTCATGGATGTCGGCCTGGCCGAACTCGTCGCCCAATTTCCCGATGCTTTCCTGACCGGCGCGCCAAAGGGCAAGCGCGTGCTGCGATCGCTTGCAGCGCAATTGCTTCCCCGCCAGATCCTGGAGCGCAAGAAGGTCGGCTTCCGGGTACCTGTCGAGCAATGGTTCCGTACCGGCATGTCGGATCAGCTTCGAGATCTGCTGCAGAGTGACAGCGCCACAGTGCGCAATGTCTGCAATGCGCGCGAGATAGATCGACTGATGAGCGAGCACCTGGGTGGCGCTCACAATCACGAGAAGATACTGTGGGCGCTTGCCAATCTGGAGCAGTTCTTCCGGGTGTTCCGGCCGACGCTCGATGCTGAACAGCCGCAAGCCGCTCAGCGACGGGTCGCCAGCGCCTTCCGATAGGCTCCCTGAAGACCTTCGATCATGGTTTCGAGGCGGAAACGCGCGTTATAGATATCGCGCGACGCGGTTCGAAACGCTTCGCGGCGCGCGCCGTTTTCAATCAATTGCGCAAGGGCATGCGCAAGCTCTTCCGCATCGTCCGGCTTCACGCTTAGACCGTTCCGACCTTCCCTCAATACGTCGGGCACCGAGCCAACCGATGTCGCGACCAGGGCTGCGCCCGCACACGCACCCTCCAGCAGGCAAACCGGCAGGACCTCATTGCGTGACGGCAGGACGACGATGTCGGCCTGCCGATAGAGCGGCAGGATCGTCTCGAGCGCCAGCCAGCCGGTGAATTCTACCTGGCCGAAAAGCCCTGAACTTATGGCGCGGTCGCGGAAGGCGGCGACATCGCCGGCACCCGCGAAGGTCGCGCGCCATCGCGGCAGATCCTTCGGCAGCAGCGCAAGTGCCTGAAGCAATACCCCGGCGCCTTTGGCCTCGGTGAGGTTGCCGGCAAACAACAGTCGAACGGGCGCATTCTCCTCGCGCGGTTGCGGTGCATCAAAAGCGAAGTCGGCGACGCCATTGGACACGACATCGAAGCGATCCGGCGGCATGTGATAAAAGTGAGCGACGAAGTCTCGCCAGTAATCGCCAAGCACGATGATGGCGTCGGCTCGCTCAAAGACAAGGCGCAAGACACGGACCCAGCCGCGTTGCGCATCTCCGGGCTTGGGAAAGGCCGAGCCATGAAAATGGACGACCGTGGCCGCGCCGGCCAATCGCGCCATGGACTGCATGACCCATTTCCTCCACGACGATGCATTCGTCGCGGTGTTGAGGTGGACGATGTCATACCGGCGGGTTGCCAGCAGCCAGCCATAGCGGATCAATGCGAACGGGAAATGTGCCAGCCAACCGACACTGGACGCGTCGCCACGCGAGGCCAGGAAATCCATCTCGATCGCACTGCCAGCCGTCGAACGAAGCTGTTCATCAACGTGAGAAAACAGCGTCTCGATCCCGCCACGGCCTTTCAGGCCCCGTGGAACGACACAGAGGACCCGTATTCGATCCAAAAGGTCACACAACCCTTCGAAGCGCCGACCTGGGCGCGGGTGCACGACAGTCGATGACTTCAAGATGATCGCTGCTGTTGAGAGTATGGATCATCGGATAAGGTCTCTTTGCCGACGCAAGAATGGGCACTGGTAAGGTCAAACGCACCTTCGTCTCGTCCAACTCGACAAGGTCGGCAAGTCCGAGCCCGCCGCCATAATTGTCCGTGCCGTTCTGCAATGGCAATATGATGCGATCGCCCATACGCACAAAACAGCCTCCGGGCCGGGCTGCGGCGCGATCGATTCTCACCGGATTGCTCCGGTGCGGGAACCATGGTCCCTCCAGGGCCTGCGCATAATAGACCACGAGGGTGTCCGAGGCGCTGCCGTAGCCGTCGCGTTCGGTCGCGAACAGCCAAAGCTTGCCGCCATGCTCCAGCAAGGTCGCATCGAAAAGTTCGCGATCCGGAATCAGGACCGAATGCCGAACCCACCGGTCCGGGAACGACTCAGCCCGGTATAGAACCAGATCTCCACCCGAACCGCCCTCGGGAAGCATCCAGATCTGGCCGCCATGACTGAACACTTGCGGATAGGACAGATGATAGGGTTCCTCGATCACCACACGCGGCACGGTTGGAGCGCCGTCCCGGAAGACCTCGGTCACGGAAATCACCGCTTTGGTACTGGCATGGCAAAAGTCTTCAATGAATATGAAATATCGCCCCTGCCATTCGAACGGAAACGGATCAGCATAGAAACGATCGCCATCATCGGGCAGATCGATCCAGGGTTCTCCGGCCAGGAGACCCGTGGCCGCGACGGTCTGGCCATTGTGAAACCGGTAGCTCACCCGCCAACGATTGAGGCGGAACCCCAAGCGCTTGGCCGCCCCTGCTGTTTGCCGGGGTATGGTTGAAAGAAGGTAGGTACCGATCAGCTGTCCATTGGTTGGACACTGATGCGCGCGCCCTGTCGGTTCGGATCGGGCCTTGTGGCCCTTGAGGAAATGATCCGTCGTATCCACCAGCAGTGTGCACATGCGCGCCAGAATGTCATTGAGCCCGCGAAGGATCGAAAGCCGGCTGTCGACCATGGGGGCCGCGCACGCGATGCGTTCACCATCCAGAATGATTTCGATATCGGGAAGGCCGCCGGCCATCAACACCCGGGCTGCTTCGGCAATTGACGCGGAGCCCGCGAAGCCCGGGCGAAGGCCGGGAGAGGCAATAGGCAGCATGACGCCGGTCAGATCGATACGCAGTTCAGCGTCAGGCCGGGACCGAGACAGTTCCACGCTCTCGACAGGTTCAAGAAGGTCATGGCCCCGAATCTGCACTGCCTTGCGCTCAAGGCGCAGAATATAGCCAAGCGGCCATTGTACCCCGGGCGCCGCAACGCCGACCAGCGCAACGTCATGACCTTTCTCGGCCAGCCGCTTGGCGACAAGCATGTGCACCGAACACACGTTGTCATCAGGAACAAGTATATCAATTCTGCTCATCGGGGATTCCGTCAGCGAAGGTCGAGAGACTATGAGAACCAGTTGCTAAGTTCGGCTTAATACCGCGGACTCTGTAAGGTGTGTTCGGCGGTGTGCGTTCTGCCTATCACCGAGACGTGCGACAGCATGGCTTTCTCACTCGATGCCAGGTGGCAATGGGTCGAGCCATTCCGACGGTCTCACCGGCAGGCTTGCGCATGGGGAGTCTCCCGAGCAATGCTGCGGCAGTGGAGGAATCATGCGGAAAGTCCTGATAGCGGTACTGCTGACCGCGGCCGCACTTTATGCAAATTGTGCCCTGGCATTGGACAGCAGCGGAACCCCCGTCGTCGTGACGCCACTCGCATCACGCACGACCACTGCATCAGGTCAGCCGATCCCGCTGCCGCAGAAGAACGTGCAGGTGCTGGTCTCGACCTATGACATCAGGCCCGGCGCGACCTTGCCGGTCCATCGCCATCCCTTCCCGCGCTACGCCTATGTCGAGGCCGGAACACTGAAGGTCACCAACGTCGAGACCGGCAACAGCAACGTCTACAAGACAGGTGATTTCATCATCGAGATGATCGGCCAATGGCATCAGGCCACCAATATTGGTGACGGGCCGGTCAAGCTCCTGGTGATCGATCAGGTCGAGGAAGGCGCCAAGAACACGGAATTGCGCCAGTAGCCACCAAGACTAAGCCCGCGCCCGAGGGCGGGAAGGCAAAGCCCCGCCCGCCCTCGCCTCGCGGACCATTCGAACCAGGCGCCTAGCCCCAGGCGCCAACCGGCTGCCGGGTCGTTGCGTTCAGCCTATTGAAGGCGTTGATCAGGGCGATCTGGATGACCAGTGCGGCAAGCGCCTTCTCGTCATAATGCCGCGCCACTTCGTCCCAGACATCGTCCGGCACTGCGTCCGGCCGGTCGGCGAGCCTGGTGCCGGCTTCTGCCAGCGCCAATGCCGCGCGCTCGGCGTCGGTGAAATACGGCGTCTCCCGCCAGGCCGCCAGCGCAAAGATGCGCTCGTCCTTTTCTCCGGCCTTCTTCAATTCGCGCGCATGCATGTCGACGCAGACGCTGCAATTATTGATCTGGCTGGCGCGCAGATGAATGAGCTTGCGCGTCACATAGGGCACGTCGGCCGCCTCGGTCGACTTGTCCAGCGCCAGCAGCGCCTGCACCGAACCGGGGATGAGCATCACCGGGTTCTTGATCCTTGCTTGCATGATCCTTCTCCTTTTGAATTGTTTCTCCGGGCGTGTCTTCCCGGCCCGGACGCCTCGCATCCAGGATTCGAACTTGATAAAACTGTTAGCTGCCTGCCGCGTATCAGGCCTGCGTTGCGGTAACCTGTTCGAGCCGTTCGAGAATGCGCGGCCAGCCACTTCCCATGCCGATATAGCCACGCTCGTCGGCCGGCCGGAATCCCGACTGCTCCATTCGCACCCGGGTCGCCACACCCTCGGGCGTCAGTGACCAGGTCACCACGGTTTTCAACCCGCTGTCCGATTCCGTCCCATCGCCCCAACTGTAGGCCAGCAGCCGCGGCGCCTCGACTTTCAGCACCACGCAGTTCGTTACGCCGGACCATCCGGGAATTGGTGTGGCACGCAGTGTGAAGCGATGCCCCTCTTGCGCAGCGAAGTCATTCTGCATGAGCCATTCGCCGACGAGCGCTGGCACGGTCAGTGCCCGCCATATCTTTTCCGCCGAATATGGAACCAGCCTTTCGACGACAATCGATTTGGTTTCCGTCATGCCTTGCTCCTCTCGTTGTTGTCGTCGTGCCACGCACGCGCAATCAATAACCCGTCAGCTATACATTACTCATAACCATGTGGTTATGCGATTGTCAAGTAAGGAATCTGCCATCTGGTCCAAATGGCGGCATAGGGTTCGCGCTTTCGCGTCAGCCGTCCTGGTGCTAGGGCTCTCCACGACATCATGAACTGGATTGCCCCTTGACCATGGAAACTCGCCCGCCGCTGATCGAAATCTGTGTCGAAGGCATCGATGGCCTGCTCGCCGCGCAGGCCGCAGGCGCCGACCGGGTCGAACTCTGCGCCAGTCTGGTCGAGGGCGGCATCACGCCGAGTGTTGGCACTGTGCACGCCGCGCTCGACCAGGCGACCGTCCCGTTCCACGTCATGGTGCGGCCACGCGGCGGTGATTTTCTCTACAGCGAGACTGAATACCGCTCGATGCTGGCCGACGTCACCGCGCTCCGCGAGCTCGGTGTGCCCGGCGTGGTGTTCGGCTGCCTGAACGCCGACGGCACCATCGATGAGAAGCGAATGGGCGAACTGACCGAGGCCGCAGGGCCCTTGAACGTCACCTGCCACCGCGCCTTCGACATGACGCGCGATCCGGCCGAGGCACTGGAAGCGCTGATCCGCGGCAAGGTCGGCCGCGTGCTGACCAGCGGTCAGCGCGACACGGCGATCGAGGGCTTGCCGTTGCTGGAAGAGCTGGTGCGTCAAGCCGGCGACCGGATCATCATTCTCGGCTGCGGCGGGCTCGATCTCGGCAACATTGCCGAGGTGCGCGCAAGGACCGGCCTGGCCGAAATGCACTTCGCCGCCCTCAAGGACGTGCCGAGCGCCATGCGCTACCGCAATCCGAAGGTCGGCATGGGCGGCTCCGATCTCGACCGCGAGTATCGCAACACACTGACCGACACACCGCTGGTGGCGGCGACAATCGCGGCGGCCAAGGCATGACCTCTCCCATAGACCGCATAGCGCAGGACGACGAAGCCGCCATACTGGCGCTCAACAACGAGCACGCCGCCGAATTGTCGTGGCTCGAAGCCGAACGGCTGTCCTTCCTGCTCGGCGAGTCCTTCTATGCCCGCCGCATCGGCGATCTCGAAGCCTTCATCATGACCTTCGACCAGGATGCGAATTACGACAGCCCGAACTTCGTCTGGTTCCGCGAGCGCTACGAACGCTTCATCTATGTCGACCGCGTCGTCGTGGCGGCGCACGCAAGAGGCCGCGGCCATGCTCGCCGGCTCTATCGGGACCTGTTCGACCAGGCGGAGAGCGCCGGCCACACACTGGTCACCTGCGAGGTCAACACCGACCCGCCCAACCCAGCCTCGGATGCCTTCCACGCCGCTCTCGGCTTCGCCGAAGTCGGCGACGCGGTGATCCATGGCGGCAAGAAGGCGGTGCGCTATTATATCAGGCAGATCGCCGCCTGATCCGATGGCGCTCGGCGCTCATTCACCAATTGCGGTTGAGCCATTCGCGCGCTGGGCGCTCGATGAGATAGTAGCTGCAGAGCGCGCAGGCGAAAACCCCGGCCAGCATCGGCCATGGATTGCTGCCCTGCTCGTAGACGAATTTGTAGAAGGGCTGCTGCCACAGATAGAGCGAATACGACCACAGACCCAGTGTCGTCATCGGCAGGGATGACAGCCATCCGGACAAGAACCGCGTGCTGAAATCCAGCGCATTGATAGCAGTCGCCAGCAATGGCACCGCGACCAGGTAGTGGATCGGTGTCGGTACTGAATCCATGAACAGGAAAACCGCGCCAACGGCCGCCGCAACGGCGACATAGGGCCCCTTCAACAAGGCCGGCAGCTTGCCGTCGGCCTTGAGCAGGCAGACCGCGGCCGACAGCAGGATCGAGGCGATGTGCACATCGGTGCGCCAGTACGTGGCTTCATAATCCATGTGCAGGAACCAGTAGGAAACCGCGCCATTGGCCATGGCCAGCAAGGCCAGGACCAGCAGCAGCGGGACGACACGGCTGCGGCTGGCAACGATTGCGCTGATCGCTGCCAGGATGATGTAGGCATGCTCTTCGATACAGAGCGACCAGATGTGGTCGAGTGCGCCGGCCCGGTTCAGGAGAATTCCGGCATAGTTGTAGGTGAATGTCAGCGCCGTCAGGGCCGCCTTCCATTTGAAGACGATGAACGTGCCTGAGAGCGCGATCATGGCGACGACGACAAAGACCAGAAGCGCCGGATAGATGCGCGAGAAGCGGCGTTTGAAGAATTTCTTCAGCGGATAGCGTTCGATGAACAGGATTTCGGCCATCAGCCGGCCGCTGAGCACGAAGAAGAATTCGACGCCCAGCACGCCCAGATTGATTCCGGGAACGGGAAAAAAATGCCCAATCAGCACCAGGGCGATCGACAGACCGCGCCAGCCGTCGAGATAGGCAAGCCTTGTCCTGGCCGATCGGTCGACGATCGTTTGGGACGGAACCAAATGGGTCGCGGAAATTTCGGACATGCCGATCCCTTCGCATTGATATGCGAAAGGGCACGGCTGCACGCATTCCGAACCCGGCTCGCATTCTCCGCCCGCCCCATACTGCAGTGCAATATAAGTTTGTGCAAGTGCGAGATTGGCGCCGGTGCATTCCCGGGCAGGCATGGGTCAGAATCGTTTCAACCAAACATGGGAATGCGGCGGCCGGGAACCGGGCAGCTACAGGCGCCAGGAACGAAAAAGGGGCCGTGACAGCCCTTTCCTTGTCCGCAATCGATCTTGTGTCAGGCGTTGGCTGCCGCCACCGCGCGCTTGGCCATGACCGCGATCAGGTTGGCGCGGTAGTCGGCGGAAGCGTGGATGTCGCTCATCAGGTTTTTCGCCGGCACTTTCACGCCATTGAGCGAAGTGGCATCGAAGCTCTTGGCAAGTGCCGCCTCGATCTCCTTCGAGCGGAAGACGCCGTCATCGCCGGCGCCGGTGACGGCAACGCTGACGCCATCCTTGCCCTTGGCCACGAACACGCCGACGATCGCGTAGCGCGAGGCCGGGTTGCGGAATTTTTCGTACGCAGCCTTTGCCGGCGCCGTGAAGGAGACCGCCGTGACGATCTCGCCATCCTTCAAGGCCGTCTCGAACAGCCCCTTGAAGAACTTGTCGGCTGATATGTCGCGCTTGTTGGTGATGATGGTGGCGCCCAGCGCCAGAAGTGCGGCCGGATAATCCGCCGCCGGATCGTTGTTGGCGATCGAACCGCCGATCGTGCCCTTGTGGCGTACCGCCGGATCGCCGATCAGCGACGCCAGATGGGCAAGCGCCGGGCAGGCCTTGCGCAGCTTATCGTCATTGGCGACGTCGAAATGCGTGGCGGCGGCGCCGATCGTGACCGTCTTGCCTGACACCTTGACGCCCTGCAGGTCCTTGATGCGTGACAGGTCGACCACGTCGGAAGGGGCCGCCAGCCGCGTCTTCATGGCGGGGATCAAGGTCATGCCGCCCGACAGCAGCTTGGCGTCGCCGTTTTTTACGAGCTTGGCGGCTTCAGTGACCGAGGCGGCACGGTGATAGTTGACTGCGTACATGGGATCCTCCCCCTAAGTGGTTAGGCAGTAGTGGTAGTCAGTAGTAGGTAGGGACTGGCTGCCGCCGGAGCTGGATACGGTGCCCTTTTTCGCTACTCACTACTCCCTACTCACTCATTCGCGGCGCGGATCGCGGCCCACACGGTCGACGGTGTGGCCGGCATGGCGATATCGGCGATGCCGATGGCGTCGGTGATGGCATTGATCACCGCCGGCGGCGAACCGATGGCGCCGGCCTCGCCGCAGCCCTTGATGCCGAGCGGATTGCTCGGACATGGCGTGTTCGATGTCGAGACCTTGAACGACGGCAGGTCGCCGGCACGCGGCATGGTGTAGTCCATGTAGCTCGCCGTCAGCAATTGCCCGCTGGTGTCATAGTGAGCGCCTTCCAGCAGCGCCTGGCCAACGCCCTGGGCGATGCCGCCATGCACCTGCCCTTCGACGATCATCGGATTGATGATGTTGCCGAAATCGTCCGCCGCCACGAACTGGACGATCTCGGTCGTTCCGGTTTCCGGATCGATCTCAACCTCGCAGATGTAGCAGCCCGCCGGGAAGGTGAAGTTCGCCGGATCGTAGAACGCCGTTTCCTTCAGTCCTGGTTCCATGCCGGCCGGCAAATTGTGCGCGGTATAGGCGGCCAAAGCCACCTGGAACCACGGCAGGCTCTTGTCGGTACCGGCGACCTTGACTTCGCCATTCTCGATGACGATGTCGCCCTCGTCGGCTTCGAGCAGGTGCGCGGCGATCTTTTTGGCCTTGGCCTCGACCTTGTCGAGCGCCTTGGCAATCGCCGACATGCCGACCGCGCCCGAGCGCGACCCGTAAGTGCCCATGCCCATCTGCACCTTGTCGGTGTCGCCGTGGACGATCGACACCGAATCGATCGGCACCCCAAAACGCTGGTTGACCAGTTGCGCGAAGGTCGTTTCGTGCCCCTGGCCATGGCTGTGCGAGCCCGTCAGCACCTCGATAGTACCGACGGCATTGACCCTTACCTCAGCCGATTCCCACAGGCCGACGCCGGCGCCAAGCGAGCCGACCGCAGCCGACGGGGCGATGCCACAAGCCTCGATGTAACAGCTCATGCCGATGCCGCGCAGCTTGCCCTTTTTGGCCGCGTCCGCCTTGCGCCTGGCAAAGCCTGCATAATCGGCGGTCTTCATGGCCGCGTCGAGCGAGGTCGCATAATCGCCGGCGTCATAGTTCATGATCACCGGTGTCTGGTGCGGGAAGGTCGTGATGAAGTTCAGGCGCCGCAGCTCGGGCGGAGACACGCCGAGCTCGCGTGCAGCGGCTTCCATGGTGCGCTCCAGAAGATAGGTGGCTTCTGGCCGCCCTGCCCCGCGATAGGCATCGACAGGTGCCGTGTTGGTGTAGACGGTGCGTACATTGGCGTGAATGGCCGGGATGTCGTACTGCCCTGACAGCAGTGTCGCGTAGAGATAGGTCGGCACACAGGACGAGAACAGCGACATGTAGGCGCCGAGATTGGCGATGGTGTCCACCTTCAGCCCGGTGATCCTGTTGTTCTTGTCGAAAGCCATTTCCACGGTCGAGACGTGGTCGCGGCCATGCGCGTCGGTGAGGAAGCTTTCGGTGCGATCGGCGACCCATTTGACCGGCACGCCGGTCTTCTTCGAGGCCCACAGGCAGACGATCTCTTCCGGGTAGATATAGATCTTGGAGCCGAAGCCGCCGCCGACATCCGGCGCGATCACGCGCAGCTTGTTTTCGGGTGCGACGTTGTAGAAGGCGCTCATCACCAGCCGCGCGACATGCGGGTTCTGCGATGTCGTCCAGCAGGTGTAATGATCCTCGGCCTTGTCGTAATGGCCAAGAGCCGCGCGCGGCTCCATCGCGTTCGGCACCAGCCGGTTATTGACGATCTTCATGCGGGTGACATGCGCCGCCGCCTTGATGGCGGTATCGGTCGCCTTAGCATCGCCGATCTCCCAGTCGAAGATCAGGTTGTTCTCGGCCTCGGCATGGACTTGCGGCGCGCCCTTTTCGAGCGCCTTGGTCGCGTCGACGACGGCCTTCAGTTCCTTGTAGGTGATGTCGACCGCCTCGGCCGCATCGCGTGCCTGGCCCTTGGTTTCGGCCACCACCACCACGACCGCATCGCCGACATAACGGACCTTGTCGACGGCCAGCGGCGACCATGCGCCCATCTTCATGGGCGAACCGTCCTTGGAATGGATCATCCAGCCGCAGATGAGATTGCCGATACCATCGGCCTTGAGCTCCTTGCCGGTCAGCACGCCAATGACGCCCGGCATGCCTTGAGCCGTTTTCACGTCGATCTTCTTGATCTGCGCATGCGCGTGCGGGCTGCGCACGAAGGCTGCATGCTTCATGCCGGGCACCACCATGTCGTCGACATAGCGGCCGGCGCCGGTGATGAACCTTTTGTCTTCCTTGCGCGCGACCCGAGCGCCAACACCTTCGATGCCCATGCAGAGATTCCTCCCGAAAAGTGAATAGGAAGCAGTGAGCAGTAAGTATAGCCGCCGGTTCAGACCGACTACTGACTACTCACTACTCGCTCTTCTCTCACGCCGCCTGTTTCGCCTTGTCCTTGGACCCCTTCGACATCGTCTTCGATGCGGCGAGGATCGCCTTCACGATGTTGTGGTAGCCGGTGCAGCGGCAGATATTGCCTTCGAGTTCTGCACGAACCGTGGCCTCGTCGAGGCCTTCGGGATGACGGTTGATCATGTCGATTGCGGCCATGATCATGCCTGGCGTGCAGAAGCCGCATTGCAGACCATGATGTTCCTTGAAGGCCGCCTGCACTGGATGCAGGTCGGCGCCGTCGGCGAGGCCTTCGATCGTAACCACGGTCGATCCGGACGCCTGGACCGCGAGCATGGTGCAGGACTTGACCGCCTTGCCGTCGACATGCACGACGCAGGCTCCGCACTGCGAGGTGTCGCAACCGACATGGGTGCCGGTCAAGCCGAGATTCTCCCGCAGGAAATGGACGAGCAGCGTTCGATCCTCGACGGCACCGCCGATCCGCTTGCCGTTCACCATCAACGAAACGTCCGACATAGCCCCTCCCTGGGTGTCAACCTTGGTCATCAGGTTGCCGACGCGCCGCTGGCACTTCGGCCATGCGTTAGTCGTACACCGCACAACGCACAAAAAACAACACGAGGGAAAAGTCGGATTATTGTACTTTCGGCCATGGCCAAGGGACCAAAGTGCATTTTTCCGGCCCCATTGCCAAAACGCCTCCTGGCGGCAAGAATGCCTTCGTCGCTCGCGCGCCAGAAGCACTCGAAAAGCCGCGCACAAGAAGGCGTCGGAGGAAATGCGGGAGAACGCCGCTGACCAGTTCACTGACGCGCTACGCATGCGGGTTGTCGGCGCTGACCACGGACGAGCCCGACCCGGACGTCTTCGCACGCGCGGTAGCCGCCGAGGCCGCTGCCATTGATGCCGGCTTTGCCCTCGTGTTCTTTTCCCAAAGCCTCGTCGAGGCAAGGACCCTCTCGCAGGCGCTCGCGACGTGCGCGCCGGGGCTCCACCATGCCGGCTGTTCCACCGCCGGCGAGATCACGCCGCAGGGGCTCGAGGAAGGCCATATGCTGGCGATGCTGCTGCCCTCGGCGTCCTTCACGGCGGTCAGCACCATGGTCGACAATTTGTCGACGTCGGGCATGGACAGGATCACCGAAGAGGTCGAGGCCCTGCGGCGCACGCTGCGCGCCCGGCCCGGCGGCGAGCAGACCAGGAACACCTTCGCGCTCTGCTTCATCGACGGGCTGTCCTATGCCGAGGAAGCGGTGAGTTCGGCCATCCACTGGGGTCTTGACGACATACCGCTGCTCGGCGGCTCGGCCGGTGACGATTTGAAATTCGAGACGACGCGTCTGATCTCGAACGGCGCCGTCACTTCGGACAGCGCCATCATCGTGCTGATCGCCACGGAAATTCCGTTCCACGTCTTCAAGACCGACAACTTCGTTCCCACCGACGAAAAGCTGGTGGTGACCGCGTCCGATCCGGATCATCGCATCGTGCGGGAGTTCAACGCCGCCAATGCGGCGGAGGAATATGCCGCTTCCGTCGGCATCCTCCCGCAGACCCTGACCCCGCTGAGCTTCGCCTCGCATCCTGTGGTGGTGAAGGTGGGCGGAGAATATTACTGCCGCTCGATCCAGAAGATGCACGCGGATGGCTCGCTGTCGTTCTTCTGCGCCATCGACGACGGTGTCGTGCTGTCGATCGCCCAGCCCAAGGACATGGTGGAAGCGACACGAGCGGCATTGCGCGAGGTCGAGGAAAGGCTGGGCGGTATCGATATGATTCTTGGCTTCGACTGCGTGCTGCGCCGGCTGGATGCGCGCAACCGGCAGGTCTTTCGCGACATTTCGGAGCTCTACAGGGTCAACAATGTCATCGGCTTCGGCACCTATGGCGAGCAATATCGGTCGATGCACCTGAACCAGACTTTCACCGGCATCGCCTTCGGTGACCGGCAATCGGCTGAATAGGCTCAACAAAATGCCGCTCAGGGACATAAACGATCTCGACAGGCTGAAGAAGATCAACGCCGCCCTGGTCAGCCGCGTCGAGCGCTCGATGGACCAGCAAGGCAATGCCTTTTCGTTGTTCCAGACCGCGATCTCGCTGGAAAACCGGGTGCGCACGCGCACCGAGGAACTGCATTCGACCTTGCGCAGGCTGGAACAGTCGAACATCGACCTCAGCGCCGCCAAGGAGAGTGCCGAGCTGGCGAACCTGTCCAAGACAAGGTTCCTCGCCGCCGCCAGCCACGACGTGCTGCAGCCGCTGAACGCCGCCCACCTCTCCGTCTCGGCGCTCGCCGAGGTGCAGACCAGCGAAGAGGGAAAAAAACTGGTTCGGCAGGTCGAGCGCTCGCTGGAGACGATGGAAGACCTGCTGCGCACCTTGCTCGACATTTCCAAGCTTGACGCCGGCGTGGTCCAGCCCGACATCGGCGATGTCAGCCTGGAGGCGTTGTTCTCGTCGCTGCGCTCGGATTTCCAGCCGGTGGCGGAGTTGAAGGCGCTGTCGCTGAAATTCCGGCCGGTCAATGCGGTGGTCCGCTCGGACAGGACCTTGCTGCGCCGCATCCTGCAGAACATCCTCTCCAACGCGCTGGGCTATACCCGTTCGGGTGGCGTGCTCGTCGGCACACGCCATCGCGGCGACACCATCCGCATCGATGTCGCCGACACGGGCTGCGGCATTCCCGAGGACCAGCGCGAAGCGGTGTTCGAGGAGTTCCATCGCGGCACCTCGCCGGCCAACGCCGAACTCGATGGCGGCGGGCTTGGGCTCGGGCTCGCCATCGTGCGCCGCATGGCCGGCGCGCTCGGCCACCCCGTGACGTTTTCATCCAAGGTTGGCCGTGGCACCATTTTCCACATCGATGTCCCCGTCGGCCTCGGCGCGCCGGCCGATGCCATCGCCAGCGCCGCCAGCCTGGAACGACCGCGCGGCTACGGCCTGTTCGGCACCAAGGTGCTGCTGGTCGAGAACGATGCCGAGGTGCTGGAGGCCATGACCTTCCTGCTTGAGCGCTGGCAGTGCCTGGTGCGGGCCGCGACCTCGACCGACGATGCGCTGGACCTGCTCGGCGATACCGATTGGGTGCCCGACATCGTCATCGCCGACCAGCATCTCGACGGCGGCGACCTCGGCACCGCCACCATATCGGAAGTCCGCGACTATCTCGGCCGCGCCGTGCCGGCGCTGATCGTCACCGCCGACAGTTCCGAAGCCGTGGCCAAGGCAGCGCGTGCCGGCGGCATCGAACTGATGCGCAAGCCGTTGAAGCCGGCGCAACTGCGCGCGCTGCTGGCGCATTTGCTGGCCTAGAGTCCCCAGCGGAGGACTAATGGCTCAAAAACCGGCCTGATCGCGAAACAGCTCGGCACTGTCCAGCTTCGACACCTCGATCACCGCTTGCGTGCGGCTGTAGACGTTGAGCTTGCGCAGGATCTCGGAGACATGCGCCTTCACCGTGGTCTCGCCGACCTGCAGCTCGTAGGCGATCTGCTTGTTGAGCAGGCCCTGGCGCAGCATCTGCAGCACGCGCAATTGCTGCGGCGTCAGCTTGGAGAGGCGCTGGAGCATGTCGGCGCGATCGGGACTGTCGGCGCCCGGCGGCACGCCCTCATAGGTTTCCGGCACATAGATCGTGCCGTCCATCACCGAACGGATTGCCGCGGCCAGATCGCTCTTGCGCGCTGATTTCGGAATGAAGCCGGCAGCGCCATAGGACAAGGCCTCGGAGATGATCCTCGGCTCCTCATAGCCCGACACTATCACCACCGGCAGGCGCGGATAGCGGGTCCTGAGCTGCAGCAGCCCGTCGAAGCCGTGCACGTCGGGCATGCTGAGGTCGAGGAGCGCCAGGTCGAAAGGCTTTGCATCGGCCAGCAGATCCAGCGCCTCGGTGATCGATCGCGCTTCGACCGTGTCGACCTCGGGATAAGCCATCTGGACGGCGCTGTGCAGCGCCTCGCGAAACAGCGGATGGTCGTCGATGATAAGAAACCGGGCACGATCGGTGGGAGGGGTCATAGGGCTCGTTCCGGTTTACCGGGCACACCATAGTCTCCTGACCATGGCCGGATTATTGGCAAATAGTCTATCGCCTGTTGACGGGATTCATCGCTGCAAAAATGATCGGAAGCCTGAATTCCTCATCCAGCCGCGGCAAAGCCCATGCTTATGAAAAGCGACGCCTTGCCCGACCCCCGAAATCGGCCGAATGTATCGCCATCATACGCAGAGATCGCCATGACCGCCTTTGTCCTTCCCGTCCCGCCAACGCCTTCTGTCGCCATTGCGGGTTCCGGCGAACGCTTTGCCGTGCGGCGCATCTTCTGCGTCGGCCGCAATTATGCGGCGCATGCGCGCGAATTCGGCAATGACGAGCGCGATCCGCCTTTCTTCTTCACCAAGCCGGCCGACGCGGTGGTCGATTCCGGCACTCATATCCCCTATCCACCGCTGACCGAAAATCTCCACTTCGAGATCGAGCTGGTGGTGGCGATCGGTACATCGGGCTTTCGCATTTCCCGCGACAAGGCGCTGGACCATGTCTGGGGCTATGGCGTCGGCATCGACCTCACCCGCCGCGATCTGCAGGATGCCGCCAAGAAGGCGGCGCGGCCCTGGGACTGGTCGAAGGCGTTCGACCGTTCCGCGCCTTGCGGCCCGCTGGTTGCCGCGCGGAAATCCGGGCACCCGGCGAAGGGCCGTATCTGGCTCGCCATCGACGGCGCGGTGAAACAAGATGCGGACCTCGCCGAGCTGATTTGGCCGATCGCCGATATCGTCTCGATCTGCAGCGAAGGCGTGGAATTGCAGGCCGGGGACCTGATCTTCACCGGGACGCCGGCCGGTGTCGGCGCGGTCAAGCCGGGTGAAACGATATCAGGCGGCGTCGACGGCATCGGCACGATCGAAGTGACCATCGGCCAGCCGAAGTCATGAGCAAGATTGTCCTGCACAACTACTTCCGCTCCTCCACCTCGCACCGGGTGCGGATCGCCCTGGAGATGAAGGGGCTGAGCTACAATTATGTCCCGCATCATCTGCGCCATGGCGAGCATCTGGAACCATCCTATCTCGCGGTCAATCCGCAGGGGCTGGTGCCGGCGCTGATCTGGAGCGACGGCATGCTCCTGACGCAATCGCTGGCGATCATCGAATTTCTCGACGAGACCATACCTGAACCCCCGCTATTGCCGAAAGACCCGCCCAGCCGGGCACGGGTGAGAATGCTGGCGCAGATCATCGCCTGCGACATCCACCCGGTGAACAATCTGCGCGTGCTGACCTCGCTGCGCACGCTGTTCGGCGTCGGCGACCAGGATGTCGCCAACTGGTTCCGGCATTGGGTCAATGAGGGTTTTGCGCCGCTCGAGCAATTGCTGACGGCTTCGCCCGAAACCGGCGCATTCTGTCACGGCGACACGCCGGGGCTGGCCGACATCTGCCTTGCCGCGCAAGTCACCAGCAACGCCCGCTTTGGCGTCGATATGACGCCCTACCCGACAATCGCGCGCATCAACGCCGCCTGCATGGCGCTAGCCGCCTTCCAGAAAGCCGCGCCACAGAACCAGATCGATGCCGAATAGAGAAGCCACCGATGCCGACGAGGCAAAGGCGCTGACCGATATCGAGGCGTATGGCTGCCTCTACGTGCTGGAGGAAGATGACGAACCGCCATTCGCCTCCTCCGTTGGCATCGCGGAATCGATTTCCGCTTGAACGGTCAAGGAATCGGCTATCGTTTCCCCGTGCAGTCTCAAGGGTGGAGTGACCGATGAAAGCCGTCGTCTTCGAAAAATTCGGCGAAGCGCCGACGATCCAGACCGTGCCCGATCCGAAGCCGGCTGCCGATGGCGTTGTCATCAAGGTCGAGGCTACCGGGCTATGCCGCAGCGACTGGCACGGCTGGATGGGCCATGATGCCGATATTCGCCTGCCGCATGTACCGGGCCACGAACTGGCGGGAATCGTCGTCGCCGCCGGCAAGCACGTCACCCGCTGGAAGGCGGGCGAACGCGTCACCGTGCCGTTCGCCGTCGGTTGCGGCCGCTGCTTCGAATGCACATCAGGCAATCACCAGGTTTGCGAACATCAGTCGCAGCCGGGCTTCAACGCCTGGGGCTCATTCGCCGAATATGTCGCCATCGAATATGCCGACACCAATCTCGTGCGGCTGCCCGACGAAATGGAATTCGCCACCGCCGCCAGCCTCGGCTGCCGCTTCGTCACGTCGTTCCGCGCCATCGTCGACCAGGGCCGGGTGACGCCGGGCGAATGGGTGGCGGTGCATGGCTGCGGCGGCGTCGGCCTGTCGGCGATCATGATCGCCAGTTCGATGGGCGCCAATGTCATCGCCATCGATCTCACCGAGGAGAAACTGGACTTCGCCAAAAAGATCGGTGCCGTGGCGACCATCAACGCCTCCACGACGCCGAACGTCGTCAAGGCGGTCAAGCAGATCACCAATGGCGGTGCCCACATGTCGATGGACGCACTCGGCCACCCCACGACGTCCTTCAACTCAATCGCCAACCTGCGCCGGCGCGGCCGTCACGTACAGGTCGGCCTGATGCTGGGCGAGCACGCCCGCCCGCAAGTGCCGATGGACAAGGTGATCGCCTTCGAGCTCGAAATCCTCGGCAGTCACGGTATGCAGGCCTATCGCTACCCCGCGATGATGGAGATGATCCGCCACGGCAAGCTCAAGCCCGAACTGCTGGTCGGCAAGAAGATCAGCCTCGACGAGGCGCCAGCAGCCTTGATGGCGATGGGCGGTTTCGAGGGCATCGGCATCGGCGTGGTGACGAAGTTCTAAGGTCGAGACTCAATCACAGCCCGAACGCTATTATGGCAGCGAGGGTGAGCCCGATCCTCTTGGAGAGAGTGTATGATCGCGACAGACCGGTTGAAGCTCAGGGCCTGGCGAGAGGCGGATAAGCCCCTATTGGGCGTTATCCACGCCGATCCGGAGGTGATGCAGTTCCTCGGCGGCATGAAGACCGCCTCTGAGACCAGCGACATCGTCGAACAACTGATGCGGCTTTCCGAAGTCGGCGAGCCGATTTTCTGGGCCGCCGAGCGTATCGGCGACGGAGCGTTGCTCGGCGCGGTCGGCCTGCACCGCCTCGGGACCGGTTTCCCTTTCGGCCCGGCCCTGGAGGTGGGCTGGCGCCTTGCTCGCGACCAGTGGGGCAAGGGTTATGCGACCGAAGCCGCTCGCGCCGCCCTCGACTATGCGTTCGGCAGCCTGGATGCGCCGTGCGTCTACGCATTCACCGCATTGGCGAACACGCGGTCCGAAGCCGTCATGCAGCGGTTGGGGATGAAGAAAATCGAGGGCGGGGAATTCGCTCACCCTGACCTGCTGCCGACCGATCCGAGCTCAATGCACATGCTGTATGTCGCCGAAAGGATGGTGCCGCAGTCGGGTACCTAGAGCTTAAACTCGTTCAGAGCCAAAAGGCGGTGAAAGCGAAGCAACAATCGGATGGCCGCTAGGCCATGCTCGACAAGAAGGCGCCGCTGGTACTTCATCGATAATGTCGCATTTGAGCGCCAGCTCGGCGCATCTCATGGCGACTCTCCACCTACGCTCGGTACAACTTATTGGGTCAGTGACTTGAGGAGAGTTTGCATGCGTGGTCATTGCTTATGCGGCGCTATTGCTTTTGAAGTCGATGGGCCGGCGCAAGCATGCGTGGTCTGTCATTGTGAAAGTTGTCGGCGGCAATGTTCCGCGCCGATGACCACCTACATTGGCGTCTTGGACGGCCACTGGCGATGGTTGGGCAAGCCACCGAAGGTATTCGACTCTTCACCCGGTGTGGAAAGAACATTTTGCGATCACTGTGGCTCGCCGCTGTCCTTCCGCTCAACGAACATGTCCGGTGTCATGCATTTTTTTGCAGCGGGGATGGAGGAGCCGGAAAAATTTGCACCCACGCTGCATGTCGCTTTTGAGGAGAAACTCCCTTGGTTGAAACTCGCCGACGGCCTGCCGACACGGGTTGGGCCTAACTATACGAAAAACTAGTCAGGTCGGCATCATCACTATGCAGTCGCACGCCGCGGCAAATCCCGCTTGGCGAATTTCTTCGCGCCGAACACGCAGGTCACCACGCCCAGCGTGACGACGATCATCATTGGGCTGACCTGCTCGTGCAGCAGCGTCGCCGCCAATGCGAGCCCGAAAAACGGCTGCAGAAGCTGCAACTGCCCCACCGCTGCAATACCGCCTTGCGCCAGGCCGCGATACCAGAAGACGAAGCCGATCAGCATGCTGAACAGCGAGACATAGCCAAGACCGATCCAGGCATTGGAGCCGACGCTGGCGAAGGATGGCGGCAGGGTCGCAAACGTCAGCACCAGCATGATCGGCAGGGACAGCACCAGCGCCCAGCAGATCACTTGCCAGCCGCCGAGCTTGCGCGACAGTGCGGCACCCTCGGCGTAGCCCAGGCCGCAAGCGATAATGGCCGCAAGCATCAGCCCATCGCCGATCGGCGAAGCCGTCACGCCTTGCGCAAGTGCAAAACCCGCCACCAGCGCACTGCCGAGGCATGAGAACAGCCAGAAGGCCGGCCGGGGCCGTTCACCGCCGCGCAACACACCGAAGATCGCAGTCGCCAGCGGCAGCAGGCCGACAAAGATGATGGAGTGGGCCGAGGTGACATGCTTCAGCGCCAATGCCGTCAGCAAGGGAAAGCCGACCACCACGCCAAGAGCAACAATGACGAGCGACAGCAAGTCATGACGCCCAGGGCGTTCCTCGCGGAATGCAAGTAGCAGCGCCAGACCAAGCAGGCCGGCTATGACCGCGCGGGCCGATGTCAGGAATATCGGATCGAGATCCATCACCGCCACGCGCGTCGCCGGCAACGAACCGCTGAAGATCAGCACGCCGATAAATCCGTTCACCCAGCCGCTCGCCGTCTTGTCCATCGCAGGCTCCATTGCTTTCACCCTCTATCGGGCGGACGCCCATGGTGCGGCCAGAGACAATGGGGTACAATTCGATGAAACTGTAATGGAGGATTGAGCAGTACGGATGACAGACCTTACTTTGGAACCCGACAGCGCGCCCACCCTTGTGGAAAGCGTCATGGCGACCATCCGACAGCGGATCGCAGCGCGCAGCCTGACACCGGGAACCCGATTGCCGTCGATCCGTGCCTTCGCGAAGTCCATGCAGGTGTCCAAATCCACCGTCGTCGAAGCCTATGAGCGGCTCGCCGCCGAAGGCGCGATCCGCTCCCGGCCGGGTTCCGGTTTTTATGCCGCCGGCTCGCTGGCGCCGCTGTCCCTGGCCGAGATCGGCCCCCGGCTCGATCGTGCCGTCGATCCGCTCTGGGTTTCGCGCCAGTCGCTGGAGGCTGGCGAGGAGGTCCTGAAACCCGGCTGCGGCTGGCTGCCGGCATCATGGATGCCCCAGACCGGGCTGCGCCGGGCACTGCGTACGGTCGCGCGAGCCGACGATGTCGCGCTTGCCGATTACGGCACGCCGCTCGGGCTGCCGCCGCTGCGGCAATTGCTGGCGCGGCGCATGGCCGGGCACGGCATCGAAGTTTCCCCCGAACAGATCATGCTGACGGAATCGGGAACCCAGGCCATCGACCTGCTCTGCCGGTTCCTGATCGAGCCCGGCGACACGGTGCTGGTCGACGACCCCTGCTATTTCAATTTCCACGCTTTGCTGCGTGCCCACCGCGCCAAGGTCGTCAGCATTCCCTATACACCGTCGGGACCGGACATAGAACTGTTCGCCCAGGCGCTGGCCGAACACCGGCCGCGCCTCTACATCACCAACTCCGCCATCCACAATCCGACCGGCGCGATCTTGTCTCCGGTCACCGCGCACCGTTTGCTCAAGCTTGCCGATCAGTCGGACCTGACCATCGTCGAGGACGACATCTTCGCCGATTTCGAGCACACCCCTGCCCCAAGGCTGGCGGCGTTCGATGGCCTCAGTCGCGTCGTCCAGATCGGCAGTTTCTCCAAGACGCTGTCGGCGTCGGTCCGCTGCGGCTTCATCGCCGCGCCCCGAGATTGGATCGAGCGCCTAGCCGACCTCAAGATCGCCACGACTTTCGGCGGCGGACGGCTGGCGGCCGAACTTGTGCTGACGCTGCTGAAGGACGGCAGCTACCGCAAACATATGGATCTGCTGCGCGCCAAGCTTGCGCGCGCCATGGTTGAAACCAGCGCCCGGCTGAAAGCGATCGGCATCATGCCCTGGATCGAGCAGCCGGCCGGCCTGTTCCTGTGGTGCGGCCTGCCGGACGGGGTGGACGCCGCCGAAATCGCCCGCCGCGCCCTGGCCGACAACATCGTGCTGGCACCCGGCAATGCGTTCAGCCTGTCGCAGTCCGCCAGTCGCTTCCTACGCTTCAACGTCGCCCAGTGCGCGGACGAGCGGATTTTCAAGGCGCTCGAAACGGCGATGGCTCGCTGATTTGGCACGAAATCGTCAGTGCTTCGAACAAACCGCGCGCACGCACTCACGCAACCAGCGTTGTGCCGGATCGGCATCGAGGCGCGGATGCCAGAGCATGGAGATGGTAACGTCCAAGGTGGCGACCGGCAGGGGAAAACTGTGCATGCCGGCGCGCGCTCCTGTCGTATGTCGCTCCGGCACGCTGGCGATCAGGTCCGAGGCTCGGGCCATGGCAAGTGCCGCCGAAAAGCCCGAGACCATGCACACCACCGTCCGCCGCAAGCCAAACCCATTCAGCGCTTCGTCGATCGGCCCCTTCTCGCGGCCGCGCCGCGAAACACTAATGTGCCGGCCGGCCGCATAGTGCTCGGGCGTCACCTTGCCCTCGCTCAGGGGATGGCCTGAGCGAACAGCGCCGATGAAACGGTCGCGAAACAGCGCCTGGATGCGCACTTCGGGTCCGGTCTCGCCGGCAACGCCAATTTCTAGGTCAATCGCCGCTTCGCGCAGCGACATCGCATCCTTATCGGACTTCGGCGCAAAACGCAGCCGCACCCCTGGCGCATCGGCCTCGATGCGGGCGACGAGACGGGGCGCGAACTCCTCGACGAAGCTTTCGTTGGTGCGCAATGTGAAGATCCGGTCCAGACTCCGGGGGTCAAGCAACTCGGCAGGGCGCAGGAGCACTTCCGCGTCCTGGACGACACGGCCGACTTGTGACCGCAATTCCTCCGCACGCGGCGTCGCCACCAGACCGCGCCCGGCGCGCACCAGCAGAGGATCGCCCGTTGCCTCGCGCAGCCGCGCCAGCGTTCGGCTGATCGCCGAGGGGCTGAGGCGCAGACGGCGCGCCGCGCGCGCCACACTGCCCTCGGCCAGCAGGACATCGAGGGCAAACAGCAGATTGAGATCGGGTGATGTCATCGGTCTATCCTAGCATGATATGGCGTTTGACGCACGGATAAGATGCAAATGCTGCACCTTCCGCCATATCAGCCACAAGACTAGATCTCCGACAGCTCCGCTTCGGGAGCAGACAGAAGGAGATCGCCTTGGCACTCGCTGAGCAAAATCGGAAACTGATATCGGCGCCGCAACAGGCCCGGTCCACCGGCCTGGCGCTGACGAGCCTGTCGCTCGCCACGCTGCTATCGTCCTTGGGAACCAGCATCGCCAGCGTCGGGCTGCCCTCGCTCATGCAGGCTTTCGATGCATCGTTCCAGTCCGTGCAATGGGTGGTTCTCGCCTATCTGCTCGCCATCACGACACTGATCGTCGGCGCCGGGCGGCTGGCCGACATGTTCGGGCGCCGGCCGTTGCTGCTCGGCGGCATCGCGCTGTTCACGCTGGCATCGGCGCTCTGCGGCCTGGCACCGACGCTCTGGCTGCTGATCGCGGCACGCGCCATGCAGGGGCTTGGCGCCGCGCTGATGATGGCGCTGACGTTGGCCTTCGTCGCGGAAACCGTGAGCAAGGAGCGAACCGGCAGCGCCATGGGCCTGCTCGGCGCCATGTCCGCGATCGGCACGACGCTCGGGCCTTCGCTTGGTGGCTTTTTGATCGCTGGCCCTGGCTGGCGGGCTATCTTTCTGGTCAATGTCCCGCTGGGCCTTCTGACCTTCGCTCTCGCCTGGCGTGCCCTGCCGGCGCGCAGCGGGACAATGGAGGTCGCTCGAGGCACGTTTGACGTCACGGGCACCGCCCTGCTGGCCCTTACCTTGGGCGCCTATGCCCTGGCATTGACGCTTGGCAGAGGCAATTTCGGCATGCCCAATTTGGGCCTGCTGGTCGTGGCCGGTATCGGCGTTATCGTGTTCGCCATTGCGCAGGCGAAGGCGAAGGTGCCCCTTGTCCAACTCGCCCGCTTCCGCGACCCACGGCTGAGCGCCGGCCTTGCCATGAGTCTCATCGTCGCGACGGTGATGATGGCAACCCTCGTGGTTGCTCCGTTCTATCTGTCGCGCGGGCTCGGATTGGATGCCGCGATGGTCGGAATGGCGCTTTCGACCGGGCCGCTTGTCTCGACCCTGTCGGCGCTGTTGGCCGGCCGCCTGACCGATCGCCTCGGCGCCCACGCGATGATGGTCGCCGGCCTGGCCTGCCTCGCCACGGGGACGTTCCTCCTGTCGCTTGCCCTGACCAAGTTCGGCATTGCCAGCTATGTCGTTCCAATCACCGTCACATGCTTCGGCCACGCCCTGTTCCAGACCTCCAACAACGCGAATGTCATGAGCGGTGGAAGCGCAAACGAACGTGGCGTCGTTTCCGGTCTGCTCAACCTGTCGCGCAATCTCGGCCTCATCACCGGCGCATCGCTGATGGGCGCCATATTCGCGATTGCATCGGCCGGTACGCGGCAAGGAACAGGTCAGGACGTCCTGAGTTCCGCTTCGGCCGCCCGGGGCATGCAGGTCACCTTTCAGACGGCAGCGGCCTTAGCGCTGGTTGCGCTGTTGCTGGCGCTAATCTCACTACGCTTTGCCGGCCGTACCCGGCCCGGGATTGCGTGACCTGTTTGGCCGGCGTAGGGCGTCCCAAAGGACCGCCGTTCAGGCCCCTGCCCGTCTGCGGCGCTCATAGAGCATGACCAGCGTTTCAGCCATCAGCGCCGGCTTTTCCTCCCCTTCGATCTCGACCGTATTGGCTGCCTTCATCAGATACTGGCCCGGGCCTCTGTCTTCCATGGAAAGCAGCGTCGTGCGCAGGCGAATGCGTGCGCCGACCTTGACCGGCGCCAGGAAACGCACCTTGTCGAAACCGTAATTGAAGGCGGCCTGCGTATTCTCGGGAACGATCCCCATGTCGAGGGCCAACGCGCCGATGATCGACAACGTCAGATAGCCATGCGCGATCGTGGTGCGGAACGGGCTTTGCCGCCGCGCCCGTTCAGGATCGACGTGGATCCATTGATGGTCGCCGGTACAGTCGGCGAACTGGTTGATACGGTTCTGGTCGACCGTGGTCCATTCCGAGACGCCGAGCTCCTGTCCGGACATCGTTCTCAGCTGCTCGTAGCTAGGCGGCGTTTTAGGCCGTACTTCCGTCATTCCTGCTTTCCCGATCGCTTCCAAAGCTTCCGGACCACGAACCGGCGGCCTCTGTCAATTCATCCTGCGCAAATCCGTTCCGGCGGAGTCGAGCTCACTCGTGCCATGCATTGCCAGGCGATGGCAGGCCGAATTCGGATTTTCCAACCTTCCAGGCTGCCGGGAGCTTATGCTGTGGCGCTAATACAACTATGCGCAAGGTTGCGGAATCGCGAACCGGCGTGCTTGGCCGAGGACGGAACGACAGCCGATGAGAACCTACTTCTGCCCGTAACCGGCGCGGACCTCCTCCATCGCTTCCTTGATGCGCGCGCGCAGGATATCGATCGATTCGGTGCCTGATTTCCTTGCCAGTTCAGCCACTTCACCGGTGTTCTTGAGCGCCGCCTCGAAGGACTTTCTGGCAAACTCCGTCTGCTTGGCCATGAGCTCCTGCGGATTGCCCGGTGCGCGGTAGCTCTGCGCCATGTCGGCGACTTCCCGCAGCGTGTCCTGCAGCATTTCGCGCTGCCTCGACAGCAGCGAGGATGCCCCGGCCGCACTGGTCCGTGCCGCCTTCTCCAGCGCTTCCAGATTCTTGCGATGGTGCGCAAGAATCGCCTCGACATCGACGTTGGGCACCTTGAGGTCACGGCCGAATCTGCCGAACATCTCCATGAAGGAATCGGATTCCGGTTGCCTGGCCATGATTGTCTTCTCCCCTGTTGCCGCGGGTGCGGACGCCCTCGACTGGAGAATAGCACTCGAACGCCGTGTGTCCATTTCGAACGCACGCCTGGCGGTCGAAACGGATCAATTGACCGGGAGCAGCAACTCTATCGTATAGAGCACGATGCCGGCCAGCCCGCCGATGACCATGCCGTTGAAGCGGATATATTGCAGGTCCCTGCCGATGTTCATCTCGATCAGGCGCGTCAGTTGCGCGAGATCCCAGCGCTTGACTTGGTCGGCGATGAATTTCGATACGCCGCTCTTCTGGCTCTCGACGAAAGAGGCCAGCGCCACCACGAATCCTCCGTTCATGTCGGCCCGGATCTGCGCATCGCCGGCAAGATGGCGGCCGACCTCGACGAACATGTTGGCGAGATGCTCCCGGATCAGCGAATTCGGCGCCTTGGCATCCTGCTCGATGAACAGGCTGAGGCTCTCCCACATGTCGCCGGCCAGCGCCCTGACTTCGGGTCTGGCGAGGAAATCGCGCTTCATTTTCTCCGCTCGCTTGGCATATTGCTTGGACGTGCGCAGCCGCTCGACGAAGCCTAGCGCGAAACGGTCGAATTCGGCGCGCATCGGGTGGTCGGGATCGGCACGCACCTCGTCCAGCAGGGAGCCCGCCGAGGCGACGATCTTCTTCAGGAGATAGGCGTCGGCGCGGAACAGGTTGAACAGCGACGGCAATTCCTCACGGATCTTGTCGCGCATCGTCGCCAGCGCCTGTTCGTCGTTGAGAAACCGGCCGATGACCTTGATGAACTCGTCGAACAGCTTTTGGTGGCGGCGATCGTCGGTGAGCGCCGACAAGAGTTCGGCGGCCAGCGGCGCCAGCGGCACCTTTTCGATCTGTTCGAGCATGCGGCTGGTGACGAAACCGCGCAGGCCGGATTGTTCGACGGCGGCAAGCGTCTGCGGCACAAGCCGCACGACGAAGCGCGACAGGTCGGCGGCGCGCTCGGCATCGGCCAGCCAGTCGGCGACGAGTGCCGAAAAATCGACCTCGGCGAGTTTTTCACGCACCGGCTCCGGCGCCAGGAAATTGACCTCGATGAAACGGCCGAGATTGTCGGCGATACGATCCTGGTTTTCCGGGATGATGGCGGTGTGGGGAATGGGCAGCCCAAGCGGCCGTTTGAACAGCGCCACCACCGCGTACCAGTCGGCAAGGCCGCCGATGGTTGCCGCCTCGGCGAAGGCGGCGACGAAGCCGAGCCACGGATAGCTGCTCTGGAAGGACTTGGCCAGGGCAAAGACCAGCACGCAGAGCGCCAGTGCCGCCGTGGCGACGAACTTTGTCCGCCGCAGCGCGGAAAGTTTGGCGCCCGCGTCGGCATCGAACCGCACTGGCGCCAGGGACTGGTCCGATTGAGCCATGGATGGGCCGCTCCTCGTCGATCTCAGCCTATTTAGTGTTTCGACCGCCAGAATGCCCGTGACAGCGATTACCCCCGGGTTTCACCTGGTCAGGCACATAAAGTTGACGAGAATGTTCAGCTATAACTCGAAGCTAGTCTGGAATTATTCCAAGGTATAGGCCATATTCCGTCGAGGCCAGTGTGGAGACTCCGAAATCCGGATGAAGCCGCGCCAGCAAGTCTACACTCTGGCATGGTTGCACCGTGCCAGCGCTTTGTGAGGATGAAATGCGGCTTACCCGCCAAACCAACTACGCCATGCGCATCCTGATGTATTGTGCCGCCAACAATGAACGGTTGAGCCGCATCCCGGAGATAGCGGCCGCCTATTCGGTGTCGGAACTGTTCCTGTTCAAGATCCTGCAGCCTTTGGTCGAGAACGGCCTGGTCGAGACTGTCCGCGGCCGGAACGGAGGGGTACGGCTCGGCCGTGCCGCCGAAGCGATAAGCCTGTTCGACGTTGTGCGCGTGACCGAGGAAAGCTTTGCCATGGCGGAGTGCTTCGAGAACGACGCGGCCGAATGCCCGCTCGTCGACAGCTGCGCGTTGAATTCGGCGCTGCGCGAGGCGCTCAACGCCTTCTTCGCCGTGCTTGCCCGCTACACGATCGCCGACCTGGTGGCGGCGCGGCCGAATGTGCGCAACCTGCTCGGCATCGATCTGTTGATGGAGCGCCGCGCGCCGGCAGCTTGATCCCTGTCGCGTCGTGCGAGGTCGGCTGAATATCAGCTGACCGACGATTGCGGGAGCACGAACGGCATGTCGCTAGCCGGCAGCACGCCGACCTTGAGCCGGCAATCGAACACCTTTTCGATCAGCTCATCGCTTAGCACCTCCCGCGGCGAGCCGGTCGCGGCCAGCCGGCCGCGATGCATCACGAAGATGCGGTCGGCATACATGGCCGTCAGATTGAGGTCGTGCAGGATCGCGACCACGCCCCCGCCTCTTCTGGCGAAATCGCGGGCTATGTTCATGATGATCAGCTGATGCTTGATGTCGAGGCTGGAAACCGGTTCGTCGAGGAAGAGATAGCGCGGCCTGCCGTCGAGCACTGGCGCCCAGACCTGGCACAGCACGCGCGCAAGCTGGACGCGCTGCTGCTCACCACCCGAAAGTTCCTGGTAGAAACGCCCGGAAAAGCCATCGAGATCGACCCGCGCCAGCGCCCGCTCCGGCAGGCGTTCGTTCTCGCCAGGCAGCACCCCCGCGCAGCCACCGACCAGGCCAAGCCTGACGATCTCGCGCACCGTGAAGGGAAAGGACAAGGTCGTTGCCTGAGGCAACACCGCTCGCACCGTCGCAGCCTCGACCGGCTTCATCGTCGACAGCTCGCGACCGTTGATGACGATCCGTCCGGTATGGGCGAGATCCCCCGACATCGCCTTGAGAAAGGTCGTCTTGCCCGAGCCGTTGGGACCGACGATGGCCGAGATTTCACCCGGCCCGACTTCGAAATCGACATCAACGACAATACGCTTCTTGCCGATCGCCACAGAAACATCGCGCGCCTCGATCATGAAACACTCCAACAGGGTCCCAACTCACAGGTCGATCACGCCGCGCTTGCGCAACAGGATCCACAGGAAGAGCGGCGCGCCAGCGACGGCGGTGACGATACCGATCGGCAATTCGGCCGGCGCCACGATGGTGCGGGCGACGGCATCGGCGAGCAGCAATAGCGAGGCGCCGAGCAGCGCCGAGGCCGGCAGCAGGTAACGATTGTCCGGGCCGATCAGCAGGCGCAACAGATGCGGCACCACGATGCCGACGAAACCGATGCCGCCGCTGACGGCGACGGACGCCCCGACCGCCGCCGAGACACCAATGATGGCGGTGTATTTCAGCCGCTGCACCGGAATGCCGAGATGGCCGGCGGTCGCTTCGCCCAGCGCCAGCGCGTTAAGGCCGCGGCCCAGGAACGGCATCGCCGCCAGTGCCAGGACGATAATGGGCCCGACGGAAGCGATCTTGGCCCATGTCGCACCGCCGAGCGATCCCAGTGACCAGAAAGTCAGGTCGCGCAACTGGCGATCGTCGGCCATGAATATGAGGATTCCGGTCAGCGCCATGGCAAGTGCCGCCAGGGCTATGCCGGCGAGCAGCATGGTGGCGACCGAGGTTTGCCCGCGTCGCGTGGCGACCTCATAAAGCACCAGTGTGGTGGCGAGGCCGCCGAAAAACGCCGCAAGCGGCAGCGCGAGCGTTCCGAGCAAGGCGGTCGCCGGTACCAGCACGGTCCCGCCGAGCACGATGACGGCCACCGCGCCAAGGCTGGAGCCGGCTGAAACCCCGATCAGGCCGGGATCGGCGAGCGGATTGCGGAACAGCCCTTGCATGACGGCGCCGGAAACCGCGAGCGCCGCGCCCACCAGCATGCCGAGGATGACGCGCGGCAGGCGGATTTCGTAGACGATCAGACTGTCACGCGCGTTGAGGGCCGCATCGCCAGGGACGGTGCCAAAGAGCCAATCCCTGATGACGTTCACGGCGGATGCATCCGACGCCCCGGATGTGAGCGAAAGCAAGACGGCGATCGCCAGGCCCAAGAACAGCAAGAGGACGACGGCACGGGCGCGACCGGAACGATCGCCTTCGGATGCACCCATCGCCTTCATTGGACCGGCGATCGACTGGTCGGCCATGATGCTCAGTCCGTGACCTGTGCGCCATAAAGCGACACGGCGAGGTCGTGGATGGCGTCGGCCGTGCGTGGCCCGAAGCCGAGCAGATAGGCGCCATCGATGCGGATCAGCTTGCGCGCGGTGCCGGCCGGCGTCGAGGCTATGGATGGATTGCCGAACACTTCGTCGCCCGACACCGGCGGCCCGGCATTGCTCATCATCAGGATCACGTCCGGCCTGGCGGTGACGATCGCTTCGTCGGACATCTGCTTGTAACCGGAAAAGCCTTCCACCGCATTGACCCCGCCCGCCAGCTTGACCATGCCGTTGGCCGCGGTGTCGCTGCCGGCCGCCATGATCTTGCCGCCCTGCACCGAGAGCACGAACAGGACGCGCTTGCGCTCCTTGATCGATTCTGTCTGCTTTTTAGCGGCCGTGAGTTTGGCATCGAGCGCCTTGGCCAGCACCTCCGCCTTGGCCTCGACCCCGAGCGCCTTGCCGACAATGCGGACCTTCTGGAGGATGCCTTCGTGGTTGTACTGCTCGGGCACTTCGATGAAGGGAATGCTCGTCTTCTTCAGCACGTCGACGGCTTCCTTGGGGCCGCTGCCCTGCAATGCCAGTATGGCTGTCGGATTGACCGACAAGACGCCTTCCGGCGACAGCTGGCGCATGTAGCCGACATCGGGCAATTCGAGTGCCGCTTTCGGATAGAGGCTGCTGGAATCGCGCGCTACGAGACGCTTTTCCTCGCCAAGCGCATAGACGATTTCGGTGATGGAACCGCCAATGGCGGCGATCTTCGAAGGGTCGGCGAAGACCGAAACGCCTTCGGTGGCGCCGGCTGGTTGCATTGCCGCGAAAGCCAGGGAAAGGCCGATCGCGGAACCGATGATCGATCCGCGCAGGACGGATGGTCTCGAAACAGAACGCATTACACTTTCCTCAGGCTGCCGTCGGGCTTGGAATGCGCGGCAGGTGCTCGGCCAGGAAACGCCAGTCGTCGCGTTCGCCCTCGCCTTCATGGCGCTTACCGAAGAACTGGATAATCATGTCACCATTGGCGGCATAGACCTCGAGCGAGGTGACATGGCCGTCCTTGGTCGGCTTGCGCACCGCCCAGACCTCATGGATGTGGTCGATTCGCAGGTGCAGATGAAAGGTCTCGTCCAGCACATTGATCCACGGTCCCATCGTCTTGATCGACTTGACCGGGCCGGAATGGATCTGGATGCAGCCGCGGTTGCCCACGAAGCACATGATCGGCATCTCGCCTTCGGCGGCGTGATGGAACATGGCCCGGACCGCGTCATTGTCGAGCAGCCAGGCATAGTCCTGGCCGATCATGCGCACCGCCTGGCGGCGGCTGAGCTTCAACGTCTTCAGCATGCCGAAGAACTGGTGCACGTCCGTCAGCTGGCTCCAGCGGTCACGCAGATCGTCCAGGCTTGCGGTCCCTGCCTCGCTTTCCACATCGAGAACGGGCCGTGAAACGGCGGTTGTCGGCTCCTGGTTCGACGATTCCAGTGAGGCGACCAGCTTCTGGTAGGCATAGAGGCTGGAGGCCGGGCGCAGATGCACCTTGTGCACCGCCTCGCCGGCCGCATCGAAGAACTGCAGGCTGCGGCGAATGTCGTCGCCGTCCCGCTTCTCCACGGCGAAGCCATGCGCCCAGACTTTCGGGAAGATGCGCAGGTCGATGTTCTCGCCAAGCACCATGGCATTGTGGTTGCCGGTGACGGCCTTGTCATAGACCCCGATCTTCTCGTGCACCGCACTTTCGTTGCGGGTCAGCGCCATGACCTCGCCAACGGCCTCGAGACCGGTCAGGAGGTCATTGACGCGCGGTTCGATGCGGACGGCGCCGTCGCCGCAATGCGCGGCGACCAGCTCGGCCTCCGAAATGCCGAGCTGGGCGGCAAGGTCACGCTCGCGCGTTTTCGGATTCTCGGTCCGTGCCCGCCGGATTTCATGCGGAGCGGGTTTTACGCGCTGGTCCATGTCTTTACCCCTGATGCCTTGCCTTACTTGTTGAGAATGAGCTTGCCCTGGCGGGTGATCTTCAGCCGGTAGAGCGCTCCATGATGTTCGATGCCGATCTCGTGCTCGCCCTGAAACAGCGTGTTGCTGGACAGCGTTCGCACCGCCAGCGGAATCCGATCGAAACGGGCGGAGGCATCGTCCGAACGGCGGACGCGATAGCGAAAATCGTTGGGATTGTGCGTGTTCATCTGGGTCGATCCCTTTCCTGTGCCGGGCATCTGGCTAGGCGTTGCGAAATTGCCGATTCATTTCTTGACTCGAATAATCATGTTTACTAGTCAGTGCAATACCGGAGTAAATGAGTCAACATTTAAGATGCCGGATACGATCGAAAATGCCAGCAAGCCCCGGGCCAGCCAGCATGGAACCTGGAATTTGGAGTTGGGGCATGGGGTTGATGAATTGGGAATGGCGCGGCCGGTCGAAGGCGAACCGTGCAATGGCTTTGCTTGCAAGCGTGGCGGCGATCGCCCTATCCGCGCCATCGGCGCACGCGCAACAGGCGACGCAGCCGGCGAGCGAGCAGACCAGTCAATCGAAAAAGACTGATCAGGAAAAAGCAGCTCCCTCGGGCGCGACGCTGCTCGACAAGATCCTGGTGCTCAGCCGCACCGGCGAAACGGCGATCGAATCGCTGGCTTCGGCCAGCCACGTCGACCAGGAGCAACTCGACCGCCGCATGGCGACGACGCCAAACGAAATGCTGCTCGGCGTACCAGGTGTCGCCGCGCAGGCAGACGCCAGGCGCGTCAGCACCAGCATCAACATCCGAGGCCTGCAGGATTTCGGCCGCGTCGCTGTAATCGTCGATGGCGCGCGCCAGAATTTCCAGCGTTCCGACCACGGCACCCAGTCGACCTTCTACATCGATCCCGAACTGGTCAAATCCCTCGACGTGATCCGCGGTCCGGTCGCCAACACCTATGGTTCTGGCGCCATTGGCGGCGTCGTCTTCTTCGATACCAAGGATGCGCTGGATTTCCTCAACCCTGACGAAACCTGGGCAGGCTCCGTTACTGGACGCTACGAAAGCAACGGCAAGGGCTGGACATCAAGCGCATCCGGCGCCTATCGGATCAATCAGAACTGGGACGTGCTGGGCAACATCGTCTACCGCGACTACGACAACTACAAGGACGGCGACGGCGACACCGTCAATGGCACTGGTTTCGACGTGCTGAGCGGCCTGCTCAAGACCACCATCCGGCCGACCGAGAACAGTGAACTGAAGCTTGGCTGGGTCGGCTCTAGCGATGGCTGGAACGAGACCAGCGGCGGCCTCTCTGTGAATGATGTCGACCTGAAGTCGAACACCTTCACGGCCCGCTACAACATCACGGACGAAGACAAGAGCTGGCTCGATCTCCACATCAACACCTCCTACAACAAGACCAATCTCGACCTGACCAGTCTTGTGCCGCAGAACCGCTTCGATCCGGTGACCGGTCTTCCCGTGATGCTGCCGACAGGATCGCGGTCGACATTCGATGTCGGCACGACCGGCATCGATATCTGGAACACGTCACGGTTCGAGACGAGCGGCATCGCGCATGAACTGACCTATGGCGGTGACTGGGTCGGCGACAGCGTCAAGACGGGCGGCGCTGCCGGCGGCGACAGTTTCTACACCCCTTCTGGCAAGCGGAATGTGTCGGGCGCCTACGTCCAAGACAAGCTCAGCTGGGACTGGCTCGAAGTCATCGCCGGCCTGCGCTACGACAGCTATAGCCTGAAGGATGACACGCACGATATTTCCGGCGACAGGCTATCGCCGCGCGTCACGGTCGGTGTCTCGCCCTTCGAGAGCGCCGGGCTTGCCGGCCTGCAATTCTACGGCACCTACGCGGAAGGCTATCGCTCGCCGTCGATCACGGAAACGCTGATCAGCGGCAACCATCCGGCTGGCGTCAGCTTCCCGTTCCTGCCCAATCCAAATCTGCGGCCTGAAACCGGCAAGACGACCGAGTTCGGCGTCAACTACAAGCAGAACGACATCTTCGAGGCTGGCGACGCACTCCGTATCAAGGCGGCCTATTTCAACAACGATGTCGACGACTATATCGACGGCGTAACGCTGTCGCCGTTCGCTCCAGGCAGCGGCTGCCCCTTCGGCCCCGGCATCCCGATCTGCTTCCAGTATCAGAATTTCGCCAAGGCCAAGATCGACGGCCTCGAGCTGGAAGGTGTCTACGACGCGGCATGGGGCTATGCCGGCCTCTCGGCTACGATCACAAATGGCCACACGGTTTCCTACAAGGGTGTGGAAGCCGACCTCGCCACCATTCCTTCCTCTCAGGTCACCGCTCAGCTCGGCTTGCGCTTCCTCGAGGACAAGCTGACCGTCGGCGGCGAGGTACAGTATAACGGCAAGCCGAAGGGCAATGCGGTGGCCACGGACTACATACTGGTCAACGCGTTCGCCAGCTATCAGGCGACCGACAATCTGAAAGTCGATTTCCGTGCCGACAACCTGTTCGACGTCAAATACGCCAACCCGCTGAACGGTGGCACGACGGTCGCTGTCCATGAACCGGGCATCACGCTGAAGCTGGCCGCAACCATGCGATTTGGAGGCTGAGCATGACGAGCTTGACGACATCCCTTCGTCTGCTGACCTCGACGCTGGCGATGTCGCTTGCGATCGTTCCGGCGTGGGCTGAACAGTCCGCGCCGGTCCTGATCCTCGAACTCAATGCCGCGCAAGCTTCCGACAAGGGCTGCCGGCTGACCTTCCTGGTCAACAACAATCTCGGCGCCGACCTCACCAAGGCGGCGTTCGAGATCGCCCTGTTCAACGAGGCCGGGGTGGTCGACCGGCTGACGGTGCTCGACTTCAAGGATTTGCCATCGGGCGAGACAAAGGTGACGCGCTTTGACCTGGCCGGCACCGACTGCACCAAGGTCAGCCGTGTGCTGATCAACAGCGCGACGGAATGCGCCGGCACGGGCCTCGAACCGGCCGCCTGCTTGCGCAAGCTGAAGACGGACACCAGGACCGGAGTTGCTTTCGGCGTCTGATGTGGGACCAGAACTGCTGTTCGAGCCAGCCTATCTTGATTTGACAATGGCGCCTGGGCCGCTGCATTTTCCGCCGCGCGACATGCAGGAAATCAGTTCCTTCCCCACTGCCGGCGACGAGTTGGCCATCGTGCCGGCCGAGCCGCTTGCCCAGACGCGGCCGCCTGCCGGCACCGGCAAATGGCCGGCTGCGATCGTCGTCTCCTGCCTGCTCCACGCAGGCGTGGCGGCGGCCTTTTTTATATCGCCAACGGCAACGTTCGATCTCCAGGGCGGGGTGCAGTCGGAAGGCAGCGATCACTCAGGAGACAAGGTGGTCGGTAGCGCCCTGGACAAGGACCCGGCGGCGATGAATGTCACGCTGGTGCCGAATCCGCAGCCGGCCAAGCAGCAACCGGCAAAGGCAGCGGGGTCAATGCCACCGACACAACCTCCACGTCCCGCGCAGAAAGGCGCGAAGCCCCCTCCCGAGCCTCTGCCGGAACCTGTCAAGCTGCCGGCGGTCACGCCGGACATACTGGTGGCGGGGACGCCGCGTTCCGATGACCAGAGCGTGGCGCCTCCCAGAACTGAAATGCCGGCGCAACCGACCGTGCAGGCCGAGGACACCGAAACGCCTGCCTCGGTTCCAGAGCAGCCGCAGGTTCCCATCGCAAGGCCGAGCCCGGAAAGTGCTCCAGCAAATGCCGGCGAACCATACGAGAAGCGCGGCTCGGCTGACGGCCATGAAATCAAGGCGGCCATTGCCAGCAAAGGGAGAAAGCAAAGCGAGGCCGGCAACGCGGCGGCTTCCCGCTATAGCGGCGAAGTGGCCAGCAAGTTGGCTCGCGCCAATCGCCGTGTATCGAAATCCGCGCAAACGACAGCCCGCAACAACGCGATGGTGGCATTTGTCGTGCTTGCCGATGGCAACGTTGCCGATTTGCAACTTGCCAAGAGCTCCGGCTCGCCGGAGCTTGATCAATTCGCATTGGAGCTGGTGCGAAAACAGGCGCCATTCCCGCCAATCCCGCCCGAGACCGGGATGTCGAGCTGGCGCTTCAAGGCGCCAATCGGTCCGTTCTGAGCCGTAGCCATTCACTCAAGCCATCAATCATCAACGTTCGAGACCTGCTGAAAGGAACCCCCATGTATATCGCCATGAACCGCTTCAAGGTGCAGACCGGCTCCGAGGCCGAGTTCGAAGCCGTGTGGAAGAACCGCGATTCCAGCCTTGCCGAGATGAAAGGCTTCCGCGAGTTCCATCTGCTGCACGGTCCGGTCAACGAGGCCGAAGGCTACACGCTTTTTGCCTCGCATACGGTCTGGGCCAGCCATGACGATTTCGTCGCCTGGACCAAGTCGGAGAATTTTCGCGCCGCCCACCGCAATGTCGGCACGACAAAAGTCCACTATCTCGGCCACCCGCAATTCGAGGGCTTTTCCGTTGTCGAAGGCGCGTAAGTATCGACCAGTCTATGCAGCGGCCAACAGGCTGGCATTGCCGCCCGCTGCCGTCGTGTCGACGCAAACCGCCCGCTCATGCGCATAGGCCGCCGGATTGAGCACCTCGCTGACCAGCGGCACGATCGGCCCGCTGCGCTCGGCGATGACCTTGCGCACGATGCGCGCCGCCTCGGGCGTGCCTGAAAAAGCAACGACATCGACGCGCAGCGAGCGCGCCTCGACCGGATCGGGGCGGCCATCGATGGCCGCCAGCGGCAGGCCTTTCCCCGTCAATGCGGAGAGGGTAGCCGGGGCACCTGGCGCCACCGCCAGCACCGCATTGCCGGCGGCGAGCGCCTGGATGGTCTGGGCTAGCAGCGTGTCGGCGTCCGGCCCCAGACACAGCACCCGGCCGCGCGGCGACAGCGACAGCGTGTTGGCCTCGCCGGTCGGGCCAGGCAAATCGACCTGGCCGAAATCGATGTTGGCGGCGGCACCGATCGCGGCCGCGCCCTTGCCACGCAGATGCTTCCTCAGGATGGCGATCCGGTCCGGCCGCGTCGACCAGCCGCCAAGTGCCGGATCGGGCAGATTGTCGGCAAGCTCGGTCGCCGTAACCTTGTGGCCTTCGCCAACTTCCGTGCCTGCTTCCGGCCCCTTGCGGAAGCGCCTGACATAGTACGGGCCGCCTGCCTTCGGCCCGGTGCCGGAGAGGCCCTCGCCGCCAAATGGCTGCGAACCGACGACGGCGCCGATCTGGTTGCGGTTGACATAGATGTTGCCGGCATGGATGCCGTCGACGAAATGCTGCACACGCCCCTCGATGCGGGTGTGCAGACCGAAGGTCAGGCCATAACCCTTGCGGTTGATGGCGGCGATGACGCTGTCGATCTGATCGGCGTCGAAACTGGCGACGTGCAGCACCGGCCCGAACACCTCGCGCTCCATCTCCTCGATGCCCTTGACCCGGAAGACATGCGGCGCGACGAAGCGGCCGTCCTTGGGGGCTTCCAGTTTGGCGATCAGCCGCCCTTGCAGCCCCATCGTCGTGCAATAATCGCGGATCGAGGCCTGCGCCTCGTTGTCGATGACCGGCCCAATGTCGGTCGAGATCAGCCAGGGATCGCCGATATTGAGCGCCTCCATGGCGCCCTTCAGCATCTCCAGCATCTTCTTCTCGACGTCTTTCTGCACATAGAGCACGCGCAGCGCCGAGCAGCGCTGGCCGGCACTCTGGAAGGCCGACGCCAGGATATCGCGCACCGCCTGTTCGGGCAGCGCGGTAGAATCGACGATCATGGCATTGAGACCACCGGTCTCGGCGATCAGCATGGCGTCCGGCACCGCGGTCTCGGCCAGTTGTTTTTCGATCAGCTTGGCAACCTCGGTCGACCCGGTGAAGCAGACGCCGGCAATACGCGGATCTGCAGTCAGCGGGCCACCGACCGATGGGCCGTCGCCGGGCAGGAGCTGGATGACGTCCTCCGGCACACCGGCCTCGCGCAGCATCTCGACGGCGCGGAAGGCGATCAGCGGCGTCTGCTCAGCCGGTTTGGCGATCACCGAATTGCCGGTGACGAGTGCTGCCGCGACTTGGCCGGTGAAGATGGCGAGCGGGAAATTCCATGGCGAAATGCAGACAATGGCGCCGCGCGCTTGCGTGCCCGCCTCGGCATTCGCCGCCTCGGTGGCGTAATAGCGCAGGAAGTCCACGGCCTCGCGCACCTCGGCGACGCCGTCTGCCAACGATTTGCCGGCTTCGCGCGTAGCGAGCGCAAAGAACTCGACGGCATTGGCCTCGTAAAGGTCAGCCGCGCGGTTGAGGATGCCGGCACGCTCGGCGACCGGCCGTTTTGCCCAGGCCGGCTGCGCCTCCACCGCGATGCGCACGGCGGTCGCGACTTGCTTGGCGGCGGCCTCGTGAACCATGCCGACGACCTCGGAAGGTTTTGCCGGATTGACGATCGGGCGCTGCTTGCCGTAGCCGGCGGCGCGCGTGATCGGCTTGGCGTGCCAGCGATCGGGACCCGCGAATGCCGCTTTGGCCTGGTCGATAGCAGCCAGCGTCATCGCATCGGTAATGTCGAACCCTTTCGAGTTGCGACGGCCCGCGCCAAATATCTGGGAAGGCCGGGCAATCGCCGGATTGGCGGCGGTACCCTGGCGTTCGACCGTTTCCAATGGATCACGCGCGATGTCCTCCGGCTTGACGTCCTCATCGGTCAGCTGATGCACGAAGGAGGAATTCGCCCCGTTCTCCAGCAGTCGACGGACCAGATAGGCAAGCAGGTCCGAATGCGCGCCGACCGGCGCGTAAATGCGGCAACGCGTGCCCTCCGACCGGCGCACGGTTTCGTGCAAGGCCTCGCCCATACCGTGCAGGCGCTGGAATTCGAAGGTGTCGCGGTTGTCCGCCATCGACAGAATGGCGGCGACGGTGTGGGCATTGTGGGTGGCGAATTGCGGATAGATTCGGTCGGTCATCCCAAGCAGTTTTTTCGCGCATGCGATGTAGGAAACGTCGGTGTTGGCCTTGCGCGTGAACACCGGATAGCCTGACAGTCCGAGCGTCTGCGCACGCTTGATCTCGGTGTCCCAATAAGCGCCCTTGACCAGCCGAACCATGATGTTGCGATTGTTTTTTTTGGCCAGCGCATAGAGCCAGTCGACGGTGAAAGCCGCGCGCGGGCCATAGGCCTGCACGACGACGCCAAAACCATTCCAGCCGGCGAGTTCCGGCTCTGCCAGCACCCGCTCGATGACGTCGAGCGACAGATCCAGACGATCCGCTTCCTCGGCATCGATGTTGAGGCCCATCCGCGAATACCGTGCGGCCAGAGCCAGCGACAACAGCCGCTCGGCCATCACAGGCAGCATCTTTTCCTTCTGCGCCACCTCGTAGCGAGGATGCAGCGCGGAGAGCTTGACCGAAATGCCGTGGTTGTACCGGATATCTGGCCCGTTCGAGCCGGCATCGAGCGAGGAAATGGCGTCGGCATAGGCCTTGTGGTAGCGCAAGGCGTCGGCCTCGGTGCGAGCCGCTTCGCCCAGCATGTCGAAGGAATAGAGATAACCCTTCTGGGTCATCGGCCGGCCGCGCTTGACGGCTTCCGCGATCGTGCGGCCAAGCACGAATTGTTCGCCCATCTCGCGCATGGCGGCGGCCACCGCCTTGCGGATAACGGGTTCGCCCAGCCTTCGCACCATCGAGCGCAGCGTGCCTTCGATGCCCCCCTCGCCTTCGTCGAGCACCCGGCCGGTCAGCATCAATGCCCAGGTCGAGGCATTGACGAAAATGGAACTCGAACCACCGGAATGCGCCGACCAGTCGTGCGGCGCGATCTTGTCGGCGATGAGATCGTCCATCGTCTCGGTGTCGGGCACGCGCAACAGCGCCTCGGCCAGGCACATCAGCGCCACGCCTTCCTTGGTGGAGAGACCGTAGGCGGAGAGGAAGACCTCCATCAGCCGGGGATCGGTGGAGCCCCGTACCGCCCGCACCAGGTCGGCCGCGCGCGCCGAGATCGCCTTGCGGTGTCCGGCAGAAAGCCCGGTCGCCTCGGCCAATCGCTTAACCGCTGCGTCTTCGTCGGGCAAATAATTGGCACGGATCTGCTGGCGGATGGCGTCGAGCGGCATGGCGGTCCTATGAGCAAGCATAAGGGAGCGGCCGGCGGTCACCGGACCGAATGGCGCAAGCTAGCACAAGTGCCAGATTTCAGGCGGTCTGAAAAAATCGACACGGCAGCTCAATCGGACTTATCATGCTGCTGAAAATTGCTGATTCAGGCTGCGGTTTCGATGACAGAAGACCAATTAGACCGCATCGACAGGAACATCCTGTCGGCATTGGCCAGCAACGGCCGGCTTTCCATGTCGGAACTGGCCGCCAGAGTCGGCTTGTCGAAGACACCGGTGCAGGCGCGGGTGAAGCGGCTGGAGAAGGACGGCTATATCAGGGGATACCAGGCGATCATCGACCGCGAACGCATGGGCGAAGGCCATGTCGCCTTCGTCCAGGTGAAATTGTCGGACACCCGATCCGCCGCGCTCGATGCCTTCAACCGGTCCGTACAGGCCGTGCCGGAGATCGAGCAGTGCCACATGATGGCGTCGAGCTTCGACTATCTCCTGAAGGTCCGCACCCGCGACATCGCCGCCTACCGCCGCGTGCTCGGCGAGCGCATCTCGGCCCTGCCCCACGTCGCCCAGACCTCGACCTTCGTGGCGATGGAAACGGTGAAGGATAGGTAACCTATTCCGACAACGTCTTCAGGAACGCCACCAGTGCGGCGCGCTCGTGGTCGGACAGCTCAAGCGGGTGAATTTCAGAGGTGCCCTCAACACTTCCTGCTGCTTTGGCGTAGTGCGCCACAACCTCGTCGAGCGATGAAAACTGCCCGGCATGCATGTAAGGCGGACGCGTCGCCGCACCGCGCAGCGACGGCGTCTTGTAGGCGCGCACAAGTTCCGGCGCATCCTTGACCATGAAGCGCAGTTCGCCGCAGGCACTGGCGTCGCCATCGCGATAAGCGCCGAAGCAGTTGAACGGGTCGGCCTCGACTTGGGCCACCGCATCGGCGCGCCCACGATCCGCCGGCAGGCCGGCAACAGGCGGCACGCCCGTGTTGTGAAAACCGTTGTCGCTCAAGCGCGGGCCGTTGTGGCAGGTCACGCAATTGGCCTTGCCGATGAACAGTTTCAGCCCAAGGATTTCTTCTTGCGAAAAGGCCGCATCGCCTTTCGGCTCGGCACCTGTGGCAAGGTCCAGTGCAAAGCGGTCGAAGCGCGTCGGCGACGGCTCGATCGAGCGTTCGAAAGCGGCGATCGCCTTGCCTATATTGGCGTAGACGCGGTTCACCGCATCACGCTGCGCGCCGCTCATCGCGTTCCAGGCTGTCCTTTCGGCATCGCTTCCGAGCGGGCTGGCATTCGGCGGAATGCCGGACAAATCAGGCAATGGCCCGAAGATCCGCTCATAGCGTTCGCCGAAGCGTGTCTTCATGTAACGCGCATAGGCGGTGCGGTTTCCAGCCTGTTCCAACGGGTTTTCGAGGGGGGTCAGCGCCTGCGCCCACAAGCTATCGCGACGTCCGTCCCAGAAGAACCAGGGGTCGCGCGCCACACCGGCCAGTGGCATGGTGCGCCGGTTGGTGCGCCCAACGCCGACCGCCTGCGGCAGGTCGTCCTGGAACTGGCGATCGATCTTGTGGCAGGTCGAGCAGGACACCGTACCGTCGCGGCTCATCCCGACGTCGAAGAACAGCGTCGAGCCAAGTGCGGCGGCGGCTGGCACATCCGCAAAGCGATTGGTGGTGTCCGGCTTCAGCGCTGGCAGTGTGTTCAATGCCAGCGAAGCAATCATTTTCTTCTCGGCATCGGAAAAATCCGGCTTGCCGCAACCGGCAAGGATGGCCGCCACCGTCAGCGCAAAAAAGCAGAAAAAGCGCCTCATCGACCGCTCACAGCACCACGTTGAACAGCACAGTGTCGGAGCCCGCGCCGGACGATATGGCGAAACGCAGTTGCCACCAGCCGCTCATGGTGAATTTCACCCCTTCGATGCGGTAGCGTCCCTCGCCCAGATAATCGGTCGCCTGCGGGCTGGTCGGCAGACCGTGATTGTGTTGCGGCATGCCGCCGGAGATGGTGATCGCGGCTCGCTCCA
Source organism: Mesorhizobium sp. B2-3-13 (assembly GCF_006442195.1). Taxonomy (NCBI): domain Bacteria; kingdom Pseudomonadati; phylum Pseudomonadota; class Alphaproteobacteria; order Hyphomicrobiales; family Phyllobacteriaceae; genus Mesorhizobium; species Mesorhizobium sp. B2-3-13. The sequence continues at coordinate 445,686 of NZ_VFVQ01000001.1, read as the reverse complement.
CCGAAGCCCCTGTCTTTGTCTTCAGCGTCAGCAGCCAGGATTCCAGCTCGCCCTGCCGCACCACGCCGCGTTCCGGCACGAAACTCGCTACGTACAATCCATTGTCGGTTTTCTTGGTCCGCGAGACATCCGGGCCGACGGGCTGTGCCGAATGCGGCGCCGTCAGATAGACGGCCGCGAGAACGCCGACCAGCAAAGCAGCCAGACCAAGACCTGCCAGGAAATAACGCCATAATGATGCCAAACCGGTTCCTCTTCTGCGGATAACGTTCTGCCGGGCGGATCGCATCCCGCCAGCCTGTGGGAAAACGCTGTGGCGGAAAAAAGCCTGCTTGCCAAGCATGGCGCTGCGTCCGCCAAAAAGCTACAGCACCGAAATCACTGGAGGATTGCAGATGGTGGGAAACGGCGTCGCCTCGATCGGCGAATGCATGCTCGAACTGTCGGGACAGACCGGCCCGAACTGGCGCATGGGCTTTGCCGGCGACACGTTCAACACGCTGTGGGCGCTGCATGCGCTGAGCGCTGACCGGCCGGCAACATATGTCTCGGCCTTCGGCGACGACCCCTTCTCACAGGGCCAGATCGCCTTCTTCGCAGAAAACGGCATCGGCATCGGCTCCAGCCCGGTCGTACCGGGCGCGCGCCCCGGCCTCTATGCGATCACGCTGACCGGCGCCGAGCGCTCCTTCACTTACTGGCGCGGCGACGCCGCCGCCAAGCAGCTCGCGTCGGATCCAGCGGCGTTGTCGAAAAACCTGGAAAATCAGGCGCTTGTGTATTTTTCCGGAATCACTTTGGCAATTCTCGACGAGGCCTCGCGCAAGGCACTGCTGGTTGCCGTGGCTAAGGCACGCTCGGCGGGCTCGCTGATCGCCTTTGATCCGAATTATCGGCCACGGCTCTGGCGCCGCCGCGAGGATTCGCAGGCAGCGATCGTCGAAGCGCTCGCCGTCACCGACATTGCATTGCCGACTTTCCCGGACGAACAGATGCTGTTCGGCGATGACACACCGCAGGCGACCGCTGATCGCCTCGGTCAATTGGTCAAGGAGGTCGTGGTCAAGAACGGCGAAGCGCCGGCGTTGATTGCCGAGGGTGGAGCGCTGCGGGAGGTCGCCGCAATCCATGTCGCGGAGCCCGTGGATACGACAGGTGCCGGGGATTCCTTCAACGGCGGCTATCTCGCCGCACGGCTTGCCGGGTTTGGTCCGACGGACGCTGTCCGCCACGCGCACCGCGTTGCCGCTGCCGTGGTGCAGGTCCGCGGGGCGCTGGCGTCGTTCGAGACGCTACGAGCGGCGTTCGACAAGCCCTGAAAAAGCTAACTCTGCCGGAAGCGATATTCGGTCACGTGGTGGTAGATCGCGCCCGGCCATAGCGTCGCCTGCGGGAAATAAGGCCGGTTCGGCGCGTCCGGCCATATTTGCGGCTCCAGGCAGAAGCCGCTGAAGGCCTTGTAATTCCGTCCTTCCAGACCGATGCGCGGCGTCACATATTGCCCGGTGTAGAGCTGGACACCGGGCTCCGTGGTCCAGACTTCCATCTCGACGCCGGAATTCGCTCCTTGCACCCACGCTGCCTGCTTGAGCGGCCCGCGCGCCGCGGCCAGGCAGAAATTCTGGTCGTAGGGCAGCTGTTCGCCCTCGGTCTCCATGCGCAGCGGCCGCGCCTGACGAAAATCGAAGGGCGTGCCGTCGACCGGCTTGACCACGCCGGTCGGGATCATGTCGCCGTCGACAGGCAGATAGGCGCCGGCGTTCAGCATCATCCTGTGGTCGAGAATGTCGCCCGTGCCGCCATCATCAAGGTTGAAGTAGGAATGCTGGGTGAGATTGCACGGCGTCGGCTCCTCGCAGGTCGCCGTCAGTTCGACGCTGAGCGTGCCGGGAATTTTCAGCCGGTAAGTGCAGGTAACGTCGAGCGCGCCGGGAAAGCCCATCGCGCCATCGGGATCGTGCAATGTCAGCGTGACGAAGTCCCTGCCATGCAGTGAAACCGCCCATGGACGGTGCGAGTAGCCTTGCGAGCCGCCATGCAGCGTATGCTTGTCCAGGAAGTTGCGCTCGGTCTGGTAGCGGTTGCCGCCAATTGTGAAGCGGCCGTCGCCGATGCGGTTGGCGTAGCGCCCAACCACTGCCCCGAAGAAGCCGGTGTCGGTCTCATAGGCCTCCAGATTGTTGTAGCCGAGGACCAGCGGCGCGTCGTGCCCGATCAGCCGCAGGTCCTGGACGATGGCGCCAAGCCCGATGACGTTGGCGCTGAGGCCGCCGCCCCTGATCGTAAAGCGGCGGATCGGTTCGCCTGCCTGCGTCGTGCCGAAAACCTCGCCGTCCTTCATCATCATGCCCGCAAATGCCAGTGGATCCAAAGGACTTCGGCTGGTTGTTCAGCCTGGGGCAGGTTTACCAGCCTGCCCCAACACCAGCCTATCAGAGGCCGAGGCCGCCGATGCACACATATTTGGTATCGAGGTAATCCTCGATGCCCTGATGTCCGCCTTCCTTGCCAAGTCCGGATTCCTTGACGCCGCCGAACGGCGCTTCCGGAGTGGTGATCAGCCCTTCATTGACGCCGACCATACCGTATTTCAGGCCTTCCATGACCCGGAAGGCGCGGCCGAGATCGCCGGTGTAGAAATAGCAGGCAAGGCCGAACTCGGTGTCGTTGGCGAGCGCGACGGCCTCTTCCTCGGTTTCGAACTTGAACACGGGTGCGACCGGGCCAAAGATCTCTTCCTTCATGAAGCGCATTTTCGGCGTCGCGTTGGCGATGACCGTCGGCTGGAAGAACGAGCCGCCCAGCGCATGGCGATGACCGCCGGCGACGACCTTGCCGCCCTTCGAGGTGGCATCGGCGATCAGCTCCTCGACCTTCTCCACCGCCTTCTCGTCGATCAGCGGCCCCTGCTGGACGCCCTCTTCGAGGCCGGAACCGACCTTCAGGCCGTTGCTGGCTGCAGCGAGCTTCTCGACGAACTTGTCGTAAACACCGGCCTGGACGAGGAAGCGATTGGTGCAGACGCAGGTCTGGCCGGAATTGCGATATTTGGCGGTGATCGCGCCGGCCACGGCACGCTCGACATCGGCGTCGTCGAAGACGATGAACGGCGCGTTGCCGCCGAGTTCCATCGACACCTTCTTGACGGTGACCGACGATTTCTGGATCAGGACCTTGCCGACCTCGGTCGAGCCGGTGAAGGTGATCTTCTTGACCAGCGGATTGGCGCAGATCTCGTCGCCAATCTCGCCGGCGGCGCCGGTCAGGATGTTGACGACGCCCTTGGGAAAGCCGACTTCCTCGGCCAGCGCTCCCCAGGCGAGACCCGAATACGGCGTCTGCGAGGCCGGCTTGACCACGGCGGTGCAGCCTGCGGCAAGTGCGGGACCGAGCTTGCGGGCCAGCATCGAGGACGGGAAATTCCACGGTGTGATGGCGGCAATGACGCCGACCGGTTCCTTGGTCACCAGGATGCGACGGTCCGCCCATGGCGAGGGCACGACGTCGCCATAAGTACGGCGGCCTTCTTCGGCGAACCACAGGATGTAGGCGGCGGCCGAACCGATCTCGCCCTTGGACTCGAACAGCGACTTGCCCTGCTCGATGGTGAGCAGTTCAGCCAGCACGTCCTGATTGTCCATCATCGCGTCATGCAGCTTGCGCAGCAGCTTGGAGCGTTCGAGCGCGGTCGTCTTGCGCCAGGTCTTGAAAGCTTCGTCGGCCGCCTCGATGGCGCGGCGTGTCTCTGCCTTGCCCGACTTCGGCACCGTGCCGATCTTGAGGCCGGTGGCTGGATTGTTCACATCGACCGTCTGGCCGCTGTCGGCCTGCACCCATTCGCCGTTGATGAGATTGGCCTGGCGCATGAAATGGCTGGTTTTCTGAAGCATGGTCTAGCCTCCGTTCGGCGCTCACGGGCCGCTATCTGGATGTCTTCGGTAAAGCGCAGGCAGGGCCGCACGCTGGAGCCATTGCTCTTAACCTAGGGAAAGCCTCGCAAGCAATCGCAAGATGGCATATAGGGGTTGGACCAGCGCAAGACGAGAGCGGGTCGGCATGCGCCGTCGTCAATCTCACCCGAAGACATGCAGGACCACCGTCAGCCAGAAGGCGGTGGTGAGGACCGCGCAAGCCGTGGCGATGGTCATCTGGTTCGATGCCAGCGCCTGGCCGGTGTTGAACTGCACGGCGATGAGATAGGAATTGATGCCGGACGGCAGCGCCGCCACCACGACCGCCACCTTGGCAGTCAACGGCGGCAGGCCGAGCAGCCAGACGAAGGCAAGAACCAGCGCCGGCATCAGGAACAGCTTCAGCGCCGAAAGCGCCAGGGCCGGCCGGACATTGCCTGATATGCCGAAGCGGCGCAGGCTGAGCCCCATGGCAAACAGCGCCACCGGCCCGGCCGTATTCGCCAGCGCATCGACCAGCCGCATGACGAGACCGGGCAACGGCACGCCGCTGAGCCGCGATGCCAGCCCCAGGATAATGCCGATGATCAGTGGGTTGATGAACAGCCGCCTCAGGAAGCTGCGGATGACGCGCAACGGATGCACATGGTCGCCGCTGCCCCGGCCGAACATCTCGAACAGCACGATCGAAGCCATCATCATGATCGGCAGATGCACCGAGACCAGCAGCGACAGCACTTCGAAGCCGCTCGGACCAAATATGCCAAGGATGAAGGGGGCACCGAGCAGCACCACATTGGAATAGGCCGATGACACCCCGCCGACGACCCCGGCGCGTGCATCGCGACCAAAGATTCGCGTGGTGACGACATGGCCCGCCGCCCAGGTGATCGCCACGGCGGTGAAATAGGCACCCCATAGCGGCCATGGTGCCACGCCATGGAAATCGGCCTTGACCATGGTCTGGAACAGAAGCAGCGGCATTGCCACGGAGACCGCGAAGTCGGATATCCCCTCGCCGCTCGCCGGTCTCAGATAACCTGTGTACCCGGCGAGATAGCCGAGCGCGACAAGACTGAAGACGAACAGGACGGTTTCGGTGAGCGGAGACATTTTTCAGGGATAGGCGAGCCACGGTCGCGGCGCAATCGCGCCCGAATTTGATCATCGTCGGCTGCCAGGGTTATAGAGGGCTTGGATCATCAGGGCGGAACGACAAATGACCTTTGTCGAAACCTCGAAACTGCGTCTTTTCCGGCGTGCGTGGCTGACGTTGTTTGTCGCCATGCTTGTCTCCGTTGCCGCGTCGATGCTTCAGGCTGCCGAGGCAAAAGACCTCAAGGGCGTGGCGCTGATCGTCGGCCAGTGCATTGACGGTGTTCACCAAGCAGCGCTTCCCGATGGATTGGGCGTCGGCGCAGAACAATCTCGGCTCGATCTACCAGACGCTTGGCCAGCGCACCCGCGACGCATCCAGGCTGGAGCAGTCGGCCGCGGCATTCCAGGCGGCCCGCCAGGTCTATGTCAGACGGAAATTTCCCCTCGATTGGGCGATGAGCTACTGTAATCTCGGCAACACGCTCCAGCTTCTTGGCGGCGTGACGGACAAGCCCGAACACTACAGCGAGGCGATTGCCGCCTACCGCGATGCCTTGCGCGAGTACAAACGCGAGACCAATCCGCGGCAATGGGCGCTGAGTCAGGCTGGCCTCGGCTCGACGCTGCATTGGTTGAGCATGAGCAATGCCGATCCCAGGATCTTGCAGGATTCAATCGCCGCGCGGCGTGCGGCGCTTGAAGTGCTGACCATCGAGACGGCACCCGTCGACTGGGCCAACGCCCAGAACGGTATCGGTATGAGCCTCCTCAACCTCGGCAACATCGAACGGACCGGCAAATATCTCGATAACGCCGGGGCGGCTTTCACGGCGACGCTGAAAGTGTTCACCAGGGAAAGTCAGCCCATGCAGTGGGCCTTCGAACAGAGCAACCTTGGCGACATCCACTGAAACCGCGCCAGCTATGGCGGCGGCAAGCCGGAATACCTCAAGGCGATCGCGTTCTTCGAGAACGCCAAACAGGGTTTTACCGAAGCCGGCTACACAATCCCCATCCCGCTCACCGACCAGAAGATCGATCTGGTGAAGCAGCAGCTCGCCAAAAAGTGAGGCTTGAGACGCGGCCGACGCCCGGCTTGTCTTTGTGCCCGCTTTCCAATCTCTATATGCGAATGGTTGGAGCCCGATACGGACTCATGGAAGGGTGGCGATGATCCGGTTAGCCTTGGCGTTGTTCCTGCTTGTCGTCCCCGCCGCCGCGCACGCGACGGACGCCGGCTGGGCGCTGCTGCGCGACGGCGGCCATGTCGTGCTGCTGCGCCACGCCATGGTCACCGGCACCACCGACCCGGCCAATTTCGAGATCGGCAATTGCGCCACCCAGGTCAATCTGTCGGCGCGCGGCAAGCAGCAGGCAAGCAAGATCGGCGCCCTGTTTGCCGCCCGCGCGGCTCCCATCGAGCGCATTCTGTCCAGCCGCTATTGCCGCTGCCTCGACACGGCGCGCACCGCCTTCGAGGCCGAGCCGGAGCTTTTTGCACCCCTCGATCTTTTGAAGAGCGATGCGGCGGACAAGGCGGCGCAGATCGCGGCGGTTATGAAGGAAATCCGCGCCTATACCGGTTCCGACAATATGGTCATGGTCACCCATCTCGAAAACATCGTGGCGCTGACCGGCGTATCGCCGCGCGAAGGCGAAGCAGTGGTGGTCGAGCCGCAAGGCGACGGCTTGCGCGTACTCGGCCGCGTCACGTTCTGAGACCGCAACTCCCCGATCGCAGGCGCGGCAACCAGTGTTGCCGAAATGCCACCGCCGCAAGAAGCCGCGATTTGGCCGCGACAATGCCGCTTGCGACAACCCGTCGCGGGGGCTATAGGCGCGCTCCCGGTCACGAAAACCGAAGCGAGCACAACGGTTGGAGCTTTCGTCTCCGCCCGTGCAGGCGGCTTTGCCGCCCTGTATACGGCGCAGCTTTGGGGATTGGGATCGCGGATGTAGCTCAATTGGGAGAGCGCCGGACCTAATCCGGAGGTTGTGGGTTCGAGTCCCGTCGTCTGCACCACGGATAGCTCAGTTTGGTTAGAGCATCAGACTCATAATCTGATTGTCGAAGGTTCGATTCCTTCTCCATTGGCCTGATAAGCCAGCACCCTGCCAGGGTTTATCCGAAAACGGTCCGGGGACTGGAATGCTGAAGACCTGACGGACGGCCGAAGCCTTCGGGCCAAAGCCGTATCGAAAGGTCCGATGCCGTCGGCTCGCGGCCAGGCTCGCGGTGATGGTCAAGGCGCAGCGTCGCCGGCAAGGGAGGTTTTGGCCTCCGGCGCCCGCTTCGCTGCCCCGCGATCCGCTCCCGAAGGCCCGCCACGGATTGATGCCACCAGTCCCTGGATCATTCGTGCCGGAATTCGAAGCGAAACGAGAAACGAAGGGAAGATCGACGCATGACGTGACGCCTCGCATGGGGCCATGCCCGACAGGAGTAAGACAATGACGACTATTCTCGACAAGGTTCTTGGGCGCGAGCGCGTCCTCGTAAGGGAAAACGAACGTGCCCTCACCCTCCACAAGGGGGAGATCAAGGCTGTCCTGCTGCCGGGTGAGCACTGGCTCGCCAACCGGAACCAGAGCCTTGAGGTGTCCCGGCACGATTTGAAGAACCCGGAATTCGTTTCGGCGTACGAGAAGGCGTTGTTCGACAAGCTCCCGGACGTGGCTGCGCGTCATTTTACCGTCATTCGCACCGGACGCACGGAAGTCGCCGTCATCGAGCGTGACGGCAACCTCCATTCCGTGCTGGCGCCGGACCGCAAGCTGGTGCTGTGGACCGATGCCGGACCGTGGAAGGTGACGGTGGTCGACACCTCGGCCGATCTTGCCATCGATCCGGCGGTTATGCGCCGGCTCGGCCAGGCTCGGAAGGCGGAATTGATGTCCGTTCACCCCGTTGTCGACGGCCAGGCCGGGCTGCTGTTCATCGACGGTGTCCTTGTGCGGACACTTGCCGCTGGCGTGCACGGCTTCTGGAACGTCGGACGGATGGTGCAGATCAAGGTCGTCGACCTCAAGCGCCAGTCGCTCGACGTCGCCGGGCAGGAAGTGCTGACCAGGGATCGCGTCACGATCCGCGTCAACATCGCCGCCGAATACCGGGTCGTCGATCCGGTCAAGGCGGTGAGCGTGGTGAAGGATTTCTCCGAGGCCCTCTACCGTGCCCTGCAGTACGCCTTCCGCAAGACGTTGGGCGCGCTCACCCTCGACCAGATCCTTGAAAAGAAGGTGACGGTCGACGAAGAGGCGGCGGCCAAGGTCCGGGCCGACATGGCCGAGATCGGGGTCGAGGTCAGCGATATCGCGCTCAAGGATGTCATCCTGCCGGGCGAGATGCGCGAGATCCTCAATCAGGTGGTTTCGGCCGAAAAGCAGGCCGAGGTCAACGTCATCCGCCGCCGTGAGGAGACGAACGCCACGCGTTCCCTGCTCAATACTGCCAGGGTGATGGCGGAAAACCCGGTGATGCTGCGGTTGAAGGAGCTCGAGGCTCTGGAAACCATCGCCGGCAAGGTCGAGCGGCTGACTGTCCACAACGGAACGGGCGGGCTGCTGAACGACCTGGTCAAGCTCCGCGACAGCTGAGCTTACGTTACGTCAATGGAAGAGCCGCCGGGTCAACCGGCGGCTCTTCTTGCGTTTCCTGGGCGCCCTGCCCATCCGCGCCCGGCTATCAGGCCTTTTCCTGCCGGAAAAAACCGATTAGACAGCGCCCAAACGAATGCGGACAGATTCCGCCCGCAAAGAAGGAAAAGCCCTTGTCCACCACGAACTCCACCACGTTCGACAAAGTCGCCAAGATCATTGCCGATACCAGTGAGATCGATATCGACACGATCACGCCCGAGAGCCACACCATTGACGATCTCGGTATCGACAGTCTCGACTTCCTCGACATCGTCTTCGCCATCGACAAGGAATTCGGCATCAAGGTGCCGCTGGAAAAGTGGACCCAGGAAGTCAATGACGGCAAGGCTTCGACCGACGATTACTTCGTCATGAAGAACCTGTGCGCCAAGATCGACGCGCTGGTTGCCGCCAAGACCGCCTGAGGTCATCAGGGCGCGTGACTTGACGCGCTCCGCCGCCTGACCCACAAAGCCGCCCATGAGCAGCCCCCACGACGTCGTCATCACAGGTATCGGCCTTGTTTCCTCGCTGGGGGAAGGTCCTGACGCCCATTGGCAGAAGCTGGCGCAACCCGGCCGGGAGCCGGTGCTCGAAGCCGCGCGCTTTGCACCCTACACCGTCCATCCGCTGCCCGAGATCGACTGGAACCTTCAGATCGCCAAGCGCGGCGACCAGCGGCAGATGGAGACATGGCAGAGGCTCGGCACCTATGCCGCGGGCCTCGCCCTGGACGATGCCGGCATCAAGGGCAATGACGAGCTGTGCACCACCATGGACATGGTCGTGGCAGCCGGCGGCGGCGAGCGCGACGAAGCGGTCGACGCTGACATTCTCGCCGCTTCGGAAAGCCGCAACGACCGCGACGTGCTGCTCAACGAGAAGCTGACCACAGAGCTGCGCCCAACTCTGTTCCTGGCGCAGCTTTCCAATCTGCTCGCAGGCAACATCTCCATCGTCCACAAGGTGACGGGCTCGTCGCGCACCTTCATGGGCGAGGAAGGCGCCGGCGTCGCCGCCGTCGAGACGGCGGCCGCGCGAATCCGCTCCGGCCAGTCGACGCACATCCTGGTCGGCGGCGCCTTCCAGACTGAACATTCCGACATGCTGCTCGGCTATGAACTGGCCGGTTATCTGCATCGCGGCCCGTGGAAGCCTGTCTGGCAAAGGCAGGGCGCCGAGGGCGGCGGCGTGGTGTCAGGTTCCGGCGGGGCCTTCCTGGTGCTTGAGCAGCGCGAACACGCGGCAAGCCGCGGGCGCAAGATTTACGCGGAGCTCGGACAAATCGTGTCCGGCCGCGCCAGGCGGTCGCGCGGAGAACTCGACGCCGAGATCGCTCTCCTGCTTAAACAGGCGGCGCCGCCGAACGGCAAGCTGCTCGCCATGTCCGGCGCGTCCGGCGCACATGCGGCAACCATTGCCGAGAAATCAGCGCTCGATGCCGATCCGGCAATCGCCACGCGCGGTTTCTCGACGCTGACCGGGCATATGAAGGAAGCACAGTTCCCCTTCGCCGTGGCGCTGGCGGCATTGGCTGTCGACCGCAAGGCCGCCTACCCTGTTTTTGACGCTACGGCCGAAAAGCCATTCGAAGGCATTCCCGCGAGCGTCCTTGCAACGGCGATCGGCTATCACCAATTCGAGGGCATGGCGCTGGTCAACGCCGCCTGAGGCGCGTTTCGCGATCATGCCGCAGAGATGAGAGGGGCTCCCGGATGGCCAAGTTCAGAGATCACATGGGCAGGCCCGTTGTCGCCGTCACCGGCATCGGGGTTGTGACCTCGCTCGGCGTCGGCAAATCAGATAATTGGGCAGCACTGACTTCGGGCAAGTCGGGCATTCACCCGATCACCCGTTTCCCGGTCGATCACCTCAACACGCGTATCTCCGGCATGGTCGATTTTCTGCCGTCGAGCTCCAAGGGAGCAAGCCTCCTCACCTATGAGCTTGCGGAAACCGCTGCGCAGGAGGCCGTTGGCGAAGCCGGCCTGAATTCCGGTGATTTCGGCGGCCCTCTGTTCCTCGCCTCGCCACCGGTAGAACTCGACTGGCACGACCGCTTTTCGCTCTACAATTCCGACAAGCAGGATTCCGGCGCCGAAAGGCTGCTGCGTGTGGCGCGCGGCCTGAAGGAGCTTGATGTTTTCGAAACCACCCAGTTCGGTTCGATCGCCGACCGGCTCGCCGACCGGTTCGGCACGCGCGGCCTGCCGATCACGCTCTCGACGGCTTGCGCGTCCGGCGCGACCGCCATTCAGCTCGGCGTCGAGGCGATCCGCCGTGGAGAATGCGACCGGGCCCTGTCGATCGGCGCCGACGGTTCGGCAACCGCCGAGGCGCTGATCCGCTTCTCGCTGCTGTCGGCTCTTTCCACTCACAACGACAATCCGGAAAAGGCTTCCAAGCCGTTTTCCAAGGACCGTGACGGCTTTGTATTGGCGGAGGGGTCCGGCGCTCTGGTGCTGGAATCGCTGGAGGCGGCGCTCGCCCGTGGGGCCGCCGTTCTTGGCATCCTCAGCGGCTGTGGCGAAAAGGCCGACGATTTCCACCGCACCCGCTCCAAGCCGGACGGTTCGCCGGCGATTGCCGCTGTCCGGGCCGCACTTGCCGATGCGGGCCTCGGCGAAGACGAGATCGACTATGTCAACGCCCACGGCACCTCGACGCCGGAAAACGACAAGATGGAGCACCTATCGCTGTCGACGGTGTTTGGCGAGCGCATCGGCTCTATGCCGATCTCGTCCAACAAGTCGATGATCGGCCACACACTGTCGGCGGCGGGCGCGGTCGAAGCGGCGTTTTCGCTGATGACGATGTGCGAAAGCGTCATTCCCCCGACCATCAATTATGACAATCCCGACCCTGCGATCGTGCTCGACGTCGTGCCGAACAAGAAGCGCGATGCGCAGGTTCGCACTGTACTGTCGAACTCCTTCGGCTTCGGCGGCCAGAACACTTGCCTTGTCATGGCGCGGGAACCGGTCTAAGCGAGCCCTTTCCGCTTAACAGAACCGACAGGCTCCATGCGCGCACTGCAACTTATCGAGGACCGCCGCCTTGAAACGGTGGACCTGCCACCCCCGCCACCCCCCGCGCTTGGCGAAGTCACGCTGCGCATCAAGGCAGTGGCGCTGAACCATATCGACGTCTGGGGCTGGCGTGGCATGGCCTTCGCCAAGCGCAAGCTGCCGCTGGTCGTCGGCGCCGAGGCTTCCGGCGAGGTTGAGACGGTCGGTCCCGGCGTTTCCAGCCTGCTTCCCGGACAATTGGTGTCGATCTACGGCGCGCGCACCTGCGGCCTCTGCCGCGCCTGCCGCGAAGGCCGCGACAATCTGTGCGAACATGTTTCGGGCGTTCACGGCTTCCATCTCGACGGCTTCGCGCAGGAGAAGATCAACCTGCCGGCGCGCCTTCTGGTTCCCGCCCCGCCCGGCGTGACCGACATCGGGGCCGCGGTAGCACCCGTTACTTTCGGCACCGTCGAGCACATGCTGTTCGACAATGCCAGGCTGCAGCCCGGCGAGACGATCCTTGTCCATGCCGGCGGATCGGGCATCGGTTCGGCGGCTATCCAGTTGGCCAAGCGGATGGGCTGCACGATCATCACCACGGTCGGCTCGAACGACAAGATCGACAAGGCCAAGGCGCTCGGCGCCGACCACGTCATCAACTACCGCGACGACCGCTTCGAAGGCGTCGTGCGCAAGCTGACGAAGAAGAAGGGCGTCGACGTCGTGTTCGAGCATGTCGGCACCGACACCTTTGCCGGCTCGATGCTGTGCCTGAAGCGCGGTGGCCGCCTGGTGACCTGCGGCTCGACCTCGGGCGTGTCGACGCAGATCAACCTGATGCAACTCTTCCAGCAGCAGTTGAAACTGCTCGGATCCTTCGGTTGCCGCATGGAGAACATGGCCAACGCCATGCAGAAGATGGCTGCGGGGCAGGTCGCGCCGGTCATCGACACCGAGGTCGGCTTCGACGATATCGATGCCGCGCTGAAGCGCATGGAAGGCCGCGACGTCTTCGGCAAGATCATCCTGCGCGTCGCCTAGAGCCTCGATTTCCGTGCTCAAGAAACTTCGCCGCGATCTGACATTTCGCTATGGCAGACAACTGCGCCAGATGAATTACTGGCTTGTCGCGCGCGCGGCGATGATCATCATGTCGCTGCTGCGCCTGCTGCCGGTCGACAGCGCGCTGAATTTTGCCGACCGCACGGCTCGCCTCATCGGCCCAAGGGTCGGACGCCACCAGGTCGCCATCGACAATCTGCGCAAGGCCTATCCGGGAAAGAGTGATGGCGAAATCCAGGCCATCGCCTCCGACATGTGGGGCAACATGGCCCGCCTTGCCGCCGAATACATCTTTTTGGACGCCCTGTTCGACTATGACCCCGCCGCCGGCAAGCCGGGTCGGGTTGAGGTCAAGGGAACAGAGCACTTCGTCGAGATCGCGGCCGAGAAGCAGCCGCATATCGTCTTCACCGGCCATCTCGGCAATTTCGAGCTGCTGCCGGTGGCGGCCGCGACCTTTGGCATGAACATCACGGCGCTGTTTCGGCCGCCCAACAACCCCTACCTGGCCGACTACATCCTTTCGACAAGGCGATCGACCATGGGAGGCTTGCTCCCTTCGATGGCTGGCGCCTCGTTCGCGCTGGCGGGAGTCTTGGAGAATGGCGGCAATATCGGCGTTCTCGTCGACCAGAAATTCTCCAACGGCCTGGACACGACCTTCTTCGGCCGTCCCTGCCAGAGCAACCGCGTGCTCGGCACCCTTGCCCGTCACTATGACTGCGATGTCTATCCGGCGCGTTGTGTCAGGTTGCCAGGCAACCGCTTCCGGCTCGAGATTGAGGACAAGCTGGTCTTGCCGCGCACGGCCGACGGCAGCGTCGACGTCCACGCCACCACCCAGATGCTGAACGACGTCGTCGAGCGCTGGGTGCGCGAGGATCCCGGCCAGTGGATGTGGTTCCACAAAAGGTGGGAGATCAGCAACTGGCGGCGAAAAAAGCGGCCGAACCCGGCTCCCGCCTCAAACACCTGAGCAAGCCGCTGGCGGGAACGTGAGTTCCTCCGCCAGCAGACAAAGCCAATATCAGTGAACCGCCAATTGCCTAATTGGTGACGACAATGCGCGTATTGCCGTATCCGACCTCGCGCACCATCGAATAGAAGGTTGCGGCATTTGCCGTATGCAGCCTCACGCAGCCATGCGAAGCCGGGCGGCCGAGCTGCCTGACGGCGCCTGTTCCATGGATGGCATAGCCGCCATGGAAGAATACGGAATAAGGCATCGGCGACATTTCGTATTTGCGCGAATACCACATCCGCGCCGTGCGTTGCGGCCGGTAGGTGCCGCGTGGCGTGAAATAGCCTGGCCGAGCGGTCGACACGGCCCACCGATAGACCGAAGCGCCATAGCGGACCGTCATTGTCTGCGACGACACGTCGATATTCGCCACCAATGTGGCCGCCTCACTTGCGACCGATGCGCCAAACAGCGCAACAACCAATACTGCTGCCTTGAGAAATGACATTTTCATGCGATCAAACCCCTTTGATTGCCCCTTGCCTGCTCGCCATCACGTTCTTTTTCACCTTTTTAATGGCGGTGAACGGATAACACACAGTCCTTGATCAATTCGCCAATCCAAAGCAGCTAATTTGAACGATTTCCCGCGATAGTTGCCGCAGGGACGCGCTGCACGGGTTGATCGACGGGCTTGCAAAACCACGGCGATCGCTGCTCAAATCGCGGCATGAACGAGCGACTCCTCAAGGCAATCGATATCAGGCGCGACGAGTTGGTGGCGCTGACCGCCGACCTGATCCGTTTTCCGACCGTCAATCCACCCGGCGAAGCCTACAGGCCATGCGCCGACTATATCGGTGCGCGGCTAAGGAAACGTGGCTTTGAGACCGAGTTCATCCGCGCCGAAGGCACGCCCGGCGACACCGATCGCTATCCGCGCGTCAATGTCGTCGCCCGTTTCGACGGCCGGTCACCCGGCGCCTGCGTCCACTTCAATTCGCATATAGACGTGGTTGAGGCCGGCGAGGGCTGGACCGTGGATCCCTTTGCCGGCGTCATCAGGGACGGCAGGGTCTATGGCCGCGGCGCCTGCGACATGAAGGGCGGCCTCGCCGCCTCCATCATCGCTGTCGAAGCCTTCATGGAAGTCTTCCCCGACTTTCCCGGCGCTATCGAGATCTCGGGCACGGTCGATGAGGAGTCCGGCGGCTTCGGCGGCGTCGCCCATCTGGCCAGGCTCGGCTATTTCTCGAAACCCAAGGTCGACCACGTCATCATCCCCGAGCCGTTGAACAAGGACCGCATCTGCCTTGGCCATCGCGGCGTCTGGTGGGCGGAGATCGAGACCAAGGGAGAGATCGCGCACGGTTCGATGCCGTTTCTCGGCGACAATGCGGTGCGCCACATGGGCGCCGTCCTGCGGGCCTTCGAGAACGAGTTGTTTCCGGCGCTCGACCGCAAGATCACGCGCATGCCGGTGGTGCCGGAAGGCGCCAGGCGCTCGACCATGAACATCAACTCCATCCATGGCGGCCAGACCGAGGATTTCCGGCCCGGCCTGCCCTCGCCCAACGTGCCCGATTCCTGCCGGCTGACCATCGACCGCCGCTTCCTGCTCGAGGAGGATCTCGCCACGGTCAAAGCCGAAGTGACCGGCATTCTCGACCGACTGAAGCGCGAGCGCGAAAAGTTCGATTATGAAATCCGCGACCTGATGGAAGTACTGCCGCTGATGACCGAGCGCGACGCGCCCGTGGTCAAGGCGGTGGCGCAAGGCATTCATGCGATCTTCGACCGCGAGCCCGACTACGTCATTTCGCCCGGCACCTACGACCAGAAGCACATTGCCCGCATCGGCCACATCTATGACTGCATCGCCTACGGACCCGGCATTCTCGATCTTGCCCACCGGCCGGACGAGTGGGTCGGCGTATCGGACATGGTGGAATCAGCCAAGGTGATGGCGATCGGGCTCAACGTGCTGCTGCGTGGCACTGCCACGGAATAACCCAGCATCGCGACAAGCTTCGACCTGCCGACAGGGCTGGCACGGCAGAAACATTCCCGGCCATCCTGCCCGGCAGCACGAAACGCAATTTACTCCCGCGCGAAATCACGCTTCTATCGCCCGGTTTGAGCACGTGTCCTGAACGCATGGGGAGTTGCACGATGAGACTGTGGAAAACCATTCTGGCCGCGGCGGTCCTTGCGCTGGCCGCCGGAAGTCAGGCCGTTGCGGCCCGGACCGACCTGGTCATCGGCATTCCGCTCGAACCGCCCCATCTCGATCCAACAGCGGGCGCTGCGGCGGCGATCAAGGAAGTGCTCTACGCCAATGTCTTCGAGGGTCTGACCCGGATCGGCCCCAATGGCGAGGTTCTGCCGGATCTGGCCGAGGGCTGGACAATTTCCGATGACGGCAAGATCTATACGTTCAAGCTGCACACCGGCGTCAAATTCCACGACGGCGCCGATTTCAGCGCCGACGATGTGAAATTCTCGCTCGACCGGGCCCGCGCCGACAATTCGGTCAATGCGCAGAAGGGCCTGTTCGCAGCCATCGACAAGGTCGAGATCATCGATCCGGCAACGGTCAAGATCACGCTGAAGAACCCGCAAGGGTCTTTCCTCTACAATATGGGATGGGGCGACGCGGTGATGGTGTCCCCCAAATCCGCCGATACCAACAAGGAAAAACCTGTTGGCACCGGCCCGTTCAAATTCCAGAACTGGGCCAAGGGATCATCGATCACTTTGGTAAAAGCCGACCATTACTGGGGCGCTCCGGTGTTCCTCGACAAAGTCGAGTTCCGTATCGTGCCGGATGCCGCGGCCTATGTGCCGGCGCTGCTGTCCGGCGACATCCAGGCCTTCCCCTTCTTCGATCCCGACAGCCTGGCACAGGTCAAGGACGACCCGCGTTTCAAGGTGGTGATCGGCTCGACCGAGGGCGAGACCATCCTGGCGATCAACAACAAGAAGCCGCCTTTCGACAAGCTGCAGGTAAGGCAGGCGATCTCCTACGCGCTCGACCGCAAGGCGATCATAGACGGCGCCTCGGCCGGCCTTGGCCTGCCGATCGGCTCGCATATGTCGCCAGCCAACAAGGACTATGTCGACCTCACCGGCCTCTATCCGCACAACATCGACAAGGCCAAGGAGTTGCTGAAGGAAGCCGGGCTGGAGAACGGCTTCAAGGCAACGCTGAAACTGCCGCCGCCCAGCTATGCACGGCTGGGTGGCGAGATCATCGCCTCGGAACTTCGCGATGTCGGAATCAACCTCGAAATCATCCCGGTCGAATGGGCGCAGTGGCTGGACCAGGTGTTCACCAAGAAGGACTACGACCTGACCATCGTCTCCCACACCGAACCCAACGACATCGATATTTATTCGCGCAAGGACTACTACTTCAACTACGACAATCCGACCTTCGACAAAATAATCGCCGACCTCAACCTCACCTCCGACGAAACCAAGCGCAAGGAACTGCTTGGCGAGGCACAAAAGATCCTGGCCGACGACGCCGTGGTCGGCTTCCTCTACGAACTGCCCAAGATCGGCGTCTGGGACGCCAAATTGCAGGGATTATGGGAAAACGCGCCTATCCAGGCCAATGATCTCACCAAGGTGAAGTGGAGCGAGTGAGGCTTGTGGTGCGGCAGCGGTTGCGCGGGACTGCCCTTCTCCCCTTGTGGGAGAAGGTGGATTGGCGCAAAGCGCCAAGACGGGTGAGGGGTGCTGGAACAAACTCAACCTGCAATTCGTCCAGTACCCCTCATCCGACCTCGCTTCGCGAGGCCACCTTCTCCCACAAGGGAAGAAGGAAGAACGCCACGCTCCCTCGCCTTCCATGACAGCCTACCTCCTCAAGCGCCTCGCCATCGCTTTCGCCACGCTGGTGCTTGCCTCGATGGTGGTGTTCGCCGTGCTGGAGGTCCTCCCCGGCGATCCCGCGCGGCTGATGCTGGGTATGAATGCCAGCGCCGATCAGGTCGAACTCTTGCGCAACCAGATGGGTCTCAACGCGCCACTTGTCCTGCGCTACCTGCATTGGGTCGGTGGCCTGCTCAGCCTCGATTTCGGCCGCTCCTATACCTATTCGGTGCCGGTCATCGACCTCGTGCGTGAACGGCTCGCCGTCTCGCTGCCGCTGGCGCTGATCGCGCTGGCGCTCTCTACCATCATCGCCATTCCGGTCGGGCTTTATTCCGCCAGCCGGCGCGGACGGGCCGGCGACACGATTTCAATGGGCGTGGCGCAGCTTGGCGTAGCCGTCCCCAATTTCTGGTTCGCGCTGATGCTGATCTATGTCTTTGCCGTCTGGCTGCGCCTGGTCCCAGCCGGTGGTTTTCCCGGTTGGGGAGCCGGCGCCTGGCCCGCGCTGAAATCGCTGCTGTTGCCGGCGGTAGCGCTTGCCCTGCCACAAGCGGCGATCCTGGCGCGCGTCACCCGCTCGGCGCTGATCGAGGTGCTGAACGAGGACTATATCCGCACCGCCCGCGCCAAGGGCCTGCCCTATCGCGCCGTGCTGTGGCGGCACGCGCTGCGCAACGCCATGATCCCGGTGCTGACCATTCTTGGCCTGCAATTCGCCTTCCTGCTCGCCGGTACCATCATCATCGAGAATGTCTTCTATTTGCCCGGTCTCGGCCGGCTGGTGTTCCAGGCGATCACCCAGCGCGACCTGATCGTCGTCGAAAGCGTGGTCATGCTGCTGGTCGCCGCCGTCATTGCCGTCAATCTCGTCGTCGACCTTTCCTATGCGGCGGTCGATCCTCGCCTGAGGACCCGGCAATGACGCTGCGCATCGACATCCCCGAAGAGACGTTCCGCAGCATCCTGGCCAAGGCGTTTGGGAACGCCGCATTCGTCGCCGGCTTCATCATCACGGCGCTGATCCTGGCAATGGCCGTCGTCTCCTATGCCTGGACACCTTACGATGTGACGAAGCTGGTCATAGCGGACAAGACGCAAGGCCCATCGCTGGCGCATTGGTTCGGCACCGACCATTTCGGCCGCGATATCCTGTCGATGCTCATGGTTGGCGCGCGCAATTCGATTGCCGTGGCGCTGGTGGCCGTCGGCATCGGCATGGGGGTCGGCGTGCCGCTTGGCGCCTTCGCCGCGGCGCGCGGCGGCCTCGTCGACGAGGCGCTGATGCGCGTCAACGATCTCGTCTTCGCCTTCCCCGCGCTGTTGTCGGCCATAATGATCACCGCCATTTTCGGGCCGGGCGCCATCAACGCGATCATCGCCATCGGCATCTTCAACATTCCGGTGTTCGCCCGCGTCGCCCGCGCCGGCGCGCTGGCCGTCTGGCCGCGTGAATTCATCCTTGCCGCGCGCGCCGCCGGCAAGAGCAGCACGCAGATATCGATCGAACACGTGCTGCCCAATATCGCCACGCTGCTCCTCGTGCAGGGCACGATCCAGTTCGCGCTGGGCATCCTGGCCGAAGCCGGGCTTTCCTATCTCGGCCTCGGCGCTCAGCCGCCAATGCCGAGCTGGGGCCGCATGCTGTTCGACGCCCAGACGCGCATGGTGGTGGCTCCCTGGATGGCGATCTTCCCCGGCATGGCGATCGTCGTCACCGTGCTCGGCCTGAACCTTCTGGGCGACGGCATCGCCGACATTCTCGACCCGAAATCGCGGCGGCAGCGATGAGCCTGCTCGAAATCGACAATCTGTCGCTGACCATCGGCGATACGCAGGTCCTGAAAGATATGGAGCTCTCCGTCGCGCCCGGCGAAGTCATGGGGCTGGTCGGCGAATCCGGCTCCGGCAAATCGATGACCGCGCTGACGGTGATGCGGCTCCTGCCCCCTGCCGCACGCCCCACCGGGCGCGTCACATTCGACGGCATCGATATTCTGACGGCAACCGAGGACCAGATGTGTGCCCTGCGCGGCGATGACATCGGCATGGTGTTCCAGGAACCGATGACAGCGCTCAATCCGGTCAAGACGATCGGCGAACAGGTCGCGGAAGGCATACGCTGGCACGCCAGGGCAAGCCGTGCCGATGCCGAGGAGCGCGCGCGAAAAATACTCGATCGCGTTGGTCTGCCCTCGGCAAAGTTCCCGCTGTCGCGCTATCCCCACGAACTGTCAGGCGGCCAGCGCCAGCGCGTCGTCATCGCCATCGCCTGCGCGCTGAAGCCAAAGCTGCTGATCGCCGACGAGCCGACGACGGCGCTCGACGTGGTGCTGCAGGCGCAGATCCTCGACCTCTTGCGCGACCTCGTTGCGGAGAACCGCATGGGCCTGCTGCTGATCTCGCATGATCTCGCTGTCGTGACCGAGATGGCCGACCGCATCACCATCCTGCGCCATGGCGAGGTGATGGAAGCAGGCGACACGGCGCGCACGCTCTCCGGTCAGCTTCATCCCTATACGCGCCAACTGGCGCAGGCTTCGATGCATGTTCCGACGCGCGCCAAGCCTCACCGTGTCGGGACAGACCAATCCTTGCTCCAGGTCGAAGGCGTCACCCGCGATTACCCCGGCCGCCGCATCTCGCTGTTCAGCCGTGCGCCGGCGATTCGCGCCGTCGACGACGTCTCCCTTTCGATGGCGCCGGGCCAGTCGGTGGCACTAGTCGGCCGCTCCGGTTGCGGCAAGTCGACCCTTGCCCGCATGATCCTGGCACTGGACCGGCCGGGTTCGGGCGAGATCCGGTTTCGCGGCGAAGCCATCACCGGCAAGAGCGAAGCCGAGCTGAAGCCGGCCAGGCGCGATATGCAGGTCGTGTTCCAGGATCCCTACGGGTCCTTCGATCCACGCCAGAAGGTCGAAAAACTGGTTGCCGAGCCGCTTCATGTCCTGGAGAAAAAACCGACGCGGGCCGAACGCCGCGAGATGGTGGCGCACGCGCTCCACGAGGTCGGCCTCGACCAACGCGACATGGACAAATACCCGCACGAGTTTTCGGGCGGCCAGCGTCAGCGCCTGTCGATCGCCCGCGCCATCATCACCCGCCCGAAACTGGTGGTCGCCGACGAGCCGGTCTCGGCACTCGATGTCTCGATCCGCGCCCAGATCCTGGACCTGTTCGCCGATCTTAACCAGAAGCTTGGCATCGCTTATCTCTTCATCACCCATGACCTGACCGTCGCCCGCGCCATCACGGACGAAGTGCTGGTTATGCATGACGGCAAGATCGTCGAGCGCGGCAAGACGAGCGAAGTGCTCGATCACCCACAATCAGAGGCGGCCAAGGCGCTTGTCGCTGCGGCCCCGGACCTGCACCGGGCAATTGCTCGGCGAATGCAGGAACAGGGTTAGGATATCTCAAATCATCTGGAATTCTCCGGTGCTCTTGAACCGGAGATAGGCCTCGACGCTGCGCGCCATGTTTGGCAGCATCTCAGGCAGGCTGTCGACCGCGAACCATTCGACGGCGCTACTCTCGTCGTCGGCGACGGCCGCCTCGCCTTCAAAGGCGCGCGTATAAAATATCAACGCGAAGAACTGGGCGCGATCGCCATTCGGAAATTGGACGGTCTCATAGCGTGGGTTACAGCCGAACCCGAACGGCTCGACATCGCTGACGACCAAGCCGGTTTCCTCAAGTACTTCTCGGATCACCAGGGTTTCCAGGCCCTCGCCTTCCTCGGCATTACCGCCGGGCAAGCCCCACAAGCCAAAATCGGTTCGTTTCTGCAGGAGAATGCTGCCGTCTGCGCGTTCAATAACGATACGAGCACCTGGCATCAGCACCAGACGGTCGCCGATCAGCGCCCGCAATTGTCCCAGGTAGCTATCGGCAAAGCTCACACAAACAGCCCCTCGGCGCTGGCGATTGGGTGTCTCACGCAGTGTCAATCTTCTGGCTTCACCATATCGACCGGGCTGATGTCGAGCAAATCGAGCGTGCGGCGGAGCAGCCGCACCTCGGTTTCGGCCAGCTGCGAATCCGCCTTGGCGATCTCCGCCATGTGCTGGGCCAATTGCTTGCGCCGCCCGACGTCGAGATCGCGGAACAGCGCGATCGCCTGCGAGCCGTTGGTCTCGTAGCCGAATTCGTTGAGGTATTCGATGACGGCATCGATGCTGCTCTCCGGAATGCCGAAGGCATCCTTGCAGATGCGCCGGAAGGCAACCATCTCGCTCTCGCTCACTGTGCCATCTGCCAGGATCATCCGGAACAGCATCAGCAGTTCCGCCGACAGGACGGGATCGTCTGCGACCTTGCGCACGCCCGGGTCGCCGTCGAAGATCGAGCGTATCTGGTCCAGCAACGCGAATGCCATGAACGGCCCCTTTCCGATTCCTCTTCAATAGAATTAGCGCGGAATCGGCCTTGCGCAAACGGGGTGGTCGTGGTCGAACGCGCGCTATCTCAGCCGACCGGACATCTCGACAGATCAGATGATCGACCTCAGCATCCAGTCCATCGCCATGCTTGCCCTCGCGGCTTTTGCCGCGGGCTTTGTCGATTCGATTGCCGGCGGCGGCGGACTGATCACCATTCCGGCGTTGCTGCTTGCCGGTTTCTCGCCGGTCGAAGCGCTTGGAACCAACAAGCTGCAAGGCATGTTCGGCTCCGGGTCGGCGACGATCCACTATGCCTCGAAAGGCCATGTCGACCTGCGCCGGCAATTGCCATCGGCGCTGCTGGCACTTGCCGGCGGTGCCGTCGGCGCGTTGCTGGCCACGATCGTGCCCGGCGACCTGTTGCGCGCGGCCCTGCCGCTGGTGCTGATTGCCATCGCGCTATATTTCGCGCTCAAGCCCAACATGAACGATGTGGACCGGGCCGAGCGCCTCTCGCCCTTCCTGTTCGGCGTGACCGTGGTGCCGGCCATCGGCTTCTATGATGGCGTGTTCGGCCCGGGCGCCGGTTCCTTCTACATGCTGGCCTTCGTGACGCTCGCCGGCTACGGCGTGCTCAAGGCGACGGCGCACACCAAACTGCTCAATTTCGCTTCCAATATTGGCGGCTTCATCGTCTTTGCCGCTGTCGGCGTCATCTCCTGGAAGATCGGCCTGATGATGGGCGTTGCCCAGTTCCTCGGCGCCCGGCTTGGTGCCAGTCTCGCCATGCGCATCGGCGCCAAGCTGATCAAGCCGCTGCTGGTCATCGTCTGCGTGGCTTTGGCGGTGAAGCTGCTGGCGGATCCGGTCAACCCGCTGCGTGTCATGATTGGTGTGTGATCACGGGCCTGTTACAATATCGCTGTTCGAATGATGTTGGAGGAGCCAGACATGAATCTCAGCGCGCCTACTCAGATTGTTTTCATCATTTCCCTGGTCATCGCCATCATCGGCCTTCTTGCCGCGCTTGGCGTTTTTGCGTTCATTCCGCTCGCATCGGTGTGGATCGTGCTCGTCGCCTACATCGTGCTCGCCGCCGGCTGCCTGATGCGCGGCGCCTGACAAGTTTCCCTCGACAAGCGGGGACCGAGAGCGCCCGGCCAAAGCCGGGCGTTTTTTGATTCCAATGCGGGCTCTGCTAGATTCGCTTGGCGGAAGGATGGCCAATGCCAATCGAGATGCAGCGCCGGAAAGAACAGGATCGCTCCATATCGGGGCTTTTCGAAATGCGCCGGCGGCTTCCCAACGCAGCACTTGACGGCGTTGTCACCGATATCTGCGGTTATCGCGAGACCGCGCCCGGCTATTTCCATAACATCGAATATGCCTCGCTGACCGTGCCGCTGGTGATCAGCTTTGCCGAACCCTTCGCCATCGGGCTTGGCCGAACCCCCGGCGACAACGACCGTTTCGCCAGCTTCGCCGCGGGCCTTTATGCCGGACCGGTGATGATCCAGTCTTTCGGCGGCGCCTGCTGCGTCCAGGTCAACTTCACGCCGCTGGGCGCACGCCGGTTTTTCGGCCGGCCGATGAGTGAATTGGCCGATCGCATGGTAGCCCTCGACGACGTGCTCGGTCTCGAAGGCATCGCCCTGCGCGAAAAGCTTGGCAACGCGCCGGATTGGAACATGCGTTTCGA
Organism: Mesorhizobium sp. B2-3-13; assembly: GCF_006442195.1. NCBI lineage: Bacteria > Pseudomonadati > Pseudomonadota > Alphaproteobacteria > Hyphomicrobiales > Phyllobacteriaceae > Mesorhizobium > Mesorhizobium sp. B2-3-13. Next base: position 422,044 of record NZ_VFVQ01000001.1, on the reverse strand, counting down.
CTTGGCGGAAATGTTCGTCGCCGGCCGGCTGGCCGCTGCCCGCGAGACCCCGGCCGAGATCGCCTGGGCTTATGACAGGATCGTCTTTTCGGGCGGCCGCACGCGCATTGCCTCTCTTGCCGAAAAGCTGGGCTGGAGCCGCAAGCATCTTGCCGGGAGATTCACCGACGCCACCGGCATCGGTCCGAAAACCCTGTCGCGCATCGCGCGCTTCAACCGAGCCCTCGGCCTGTCCAGGCAACAGGCGAGCGGCTGGGCCGACATCGCCGCCGATTGCGGCTATGCTGACCAGGCGCATCTGGCCCGCGAGTTCCGCGACCTTGCCGGCGAAACGCCGACCGCACTGTCGATGGGCGTGTAGTTCCGAACAAGCCGCAGCGCACTGGCTGGCAGGTAACATTTCTTCAAGACGCCGGAACGGCCTTCGAACAGACTGGGTTATCGACCAATCCGGATGAAGGAGGCAGCCATGCCCACAACCACAACCAATGAAGCACCCCGGCTCTACCCTGCCCTGCGCTACAGAAACGCGGCGAAGATGATCGACTGGCTGGGCGAAGCCTTCGGCTTCAGCGTCCGTGCCTGCTATGGCGAAGGCGATGTCGTGCATCATGCCGAACTGGTCTTCGGCTCTTCGATGATCATGCTGGGCACGGTGCGCGACGACGACTACGGCAAGATGGTCGGCGAACCCGGTTCAGGCGGCGGCAAGTCGATCTATATCGCCGTCGACGATGCCGACGCCGCCTACGCCAAGGCCAGGAAGGCCGGCGCGACGATCATCCAGGAACTGACGAACCGCGATTACGGCAGCCGCGAATTCATCTGCCGCGATCCCGAAGGCAATGTCTGGTCGTTCGGCACCTACCGGCCGAAAGCAGATGAAAAGGCCTGATTCGGACCTTCAACGTGCCAGCGCGAAAATCGCATCGCAGTCGAGATGGTTCTCCAGCTCGGCCGCGACTTCGTCCAGCGCCCGCTCGACTTCGGCGCGATAGTCGATGCCGCCCCCCTTGATGCCGAGGCTTTCGAGGAATTTTCCCCGAAAGCCGTCGGCGCCGAACAGGCCATGCATGTAAGTGCCGATCACCTTGCCGTCGGCGGAGATCGCACCATCCTCGATGCCGTTGATGATCGCCGACGGCCGCATGGTGTCCGGGCCGGTGGTGCGGCCGAGATGGATCTCGTAGCCCTCGAGCGGCAAGTCGAACGGCACAGAGCGGGCACTGACATTGCGCACCGTCTTTTCCGGCTCCATCACCGTTTCGATATCAAGCAAGCCCAGCCCTTCGGCATCGGTGACGCTGCCTTCGATGCCGTTGGGGTCGCGCACCGTTCGGCCTAGCATCTGGAAGCCGCCGCAAATGCCGACGACATGGCCGCCGCGCTTGCGGTGCGCCGCCAAATCCCGGTCCCAGCCATTCTCGCGAAACTTCAGGAGATCGCCGATCGTCGACTTGGAGCCGGGAATGACCACCAGCCCGGCATCGGCCGGCAGCTTCTTTCCCGGCGGCACGAACACCACCTCGACCTGCGGTTCGGCCTTGAGCGGGTCGAGATCGTCGAAATTGGCGATGCGGCCAAGCATCGGCACCGCCACCTTCAACGCGCGCGCCTCACCGGACGCCAGCCGCTCCAGCACCACCGAATCCTCCGATGGCAGCCGCGCCGCCGCCTTCAGCCACGGCACGACGCCAAAACAGCGCCACCCGGTGAATTTCTCGATCGCCTTCAGGCCGTCATCGAACAGCGAAACGTCGCCCCGGAACTTGTTGATAAGGTAGCCGACGATCATGCACCGATCCTCTTCCGGCAGGATCAGATGCGTGCCGGCGACCGAGGCGATGACGCCGCCGCGATCGATGTCGCCGACCAGCACCACCGGCACGTCGGCGCGCGTGGCAAAGCCCATATTGGCGATGTCGCGGCTTCTGAGGTTGATTTCGGCTGGCGAACCGGCGCCCTCGACGATGACGAGGTCGGCGCCCTCGCGGACCTCGCCCCAGGAATCCAGCACGGCATCCATCAGCCGGCCCTTCAGCGCCTGATAGTCACGCGCCCGCGCTTCGCCGAACACCTTGCCCTGGACGATGATCTGGGCGCCGACATCGGTCTGCGGCTTAAGCAGCACCGGGTTCATATGGACCGACGGCGCAACCCCGCAAGCGATCGCCTGCAGCCATTGCGCACGGCCGATCTCGCCGCCATGGTTGTTGTCACCGGGAACATCGGCAACGGCAGCGTTGTTCGACATGTTCTGGGGCTTGAACGGCCGCACCTTCAGGCCGCGATTCCTGGCGGCGCGGCACAGCCCGGCGACGAGCACCGTCTTGCCGACATCCGAGCCCGTGCCTTGCAGCATGATCGCTTTGGCCATCAGCTCTGGCCCTGCGTCGCATTTCCGGTGATCGTGGACTTCTGCGCCAGCGGCCCGCCGCGCCAGATATAAAGCGCCAGCAGAGGTTCCTTGCCAGTCCGCATGGCGTGATTGACATTGGAGGCATGGTGGACTACCTCGCCGGCTTCACGCGTGCGAAAACCGCCCTCGCCCATGCGCCATTTCGTACGGCCGGTCAGCGGAATGTAGATCTCCTCGGCGACGTGATGATGGTCGGGATAGACGATCCCGGGCCCAAGGATCAGCAGCCCGGCCGCAACCTCGTCATTGGCGAAATGGCCACGCGTGCCGAACATTTCCAGCCAGCCATAATTGTCGATGAAATCTTTCCCGATATCCGCTTCGCTGTAGGTCTGCCCCCAATGGAGGTCGTTGCGCTGCCGTGCCAGCAATTGCACCAGGGGTTTCGCGGCCATCGGCGCCAGCTCAGCCGAGCGATCGAGATGGCGCAGGCAACCAAGCGCATACGGCTCCAGATCGCGGGCCGGCATGTCCCAGCCTATGCGCGCCACGGCCTCGCGCACCAGGGCGTCGTCGACGGAAGCAAGGTAGGCGTGGAACTGTTCCAGCAGTTCGTCGAATTTTGTCGTCACATCTTGCTCCGGACATGCATTGGTGCACAGCCGCTCCGCGGCAGGTCGGGTTGCGCGGCGGCATCATTGGTCTAGATTGGTGCGCGCGCAAAGCCAAAAACGACAGGCCAGCGGGCTAGCTGGCCAACATATAGGGAGCACGCCATGGACGCCGCGGTCGATGCGAGCACCAGCCAGTTCGAACTCAACGAGGAACAGCGCGCCATCCAGGAGATGGCGCAGGCCTTCGCCGCCGATCGCGTTGCGCCGAATGCACTCGACTGGGACCGCAGGAAACACTTCCCCGCCGAGGTGATCCGGGAAACCGGACCGCTCGGCCTCGGCGGCATCTATATCAAGGACGACGTCGGCGGTTCCGCGCTCGGCCGACTCGACGCGGTGCTGATCTTCGAGGCGCTGTCACATGCCGACCCGGCCTTTTCTTCCTTCATCTCGATCCACAACATGGTGGCCTCGATGATCGACCGTTTCGGCAATGAAGAACAGCGCCGGCGTTTCCTGCCGAAGCTCACCTCCATGGAATGGCTGGCGAGCTATTGCCTGACCGAGCCGGGTTCCGGCTCCGATGCCGCTGCATTGAAGACCCGCGCGGTGAAGAGCGGCGGCGACTATGTTCTCAACGGCGCCAAGCAGTTCATCTCGGGCGCCGGCGACAGCGATGTATACGCCGTCATGGTGCGCACCGGCGCCGACGGCCCGAAAGGCATCTCCACCATTGTCGTGCCCAAGGATGCGCCCGGCCTCTCCTTCGGCGCCAACGAGCACAAGATGGGCTGGCATATGCAGTCGACCCGCCAGGTCATCTTCGAGGACTGCAAGGTGCCGGCGGAGAATCTCCTGTCGGGCGAAGGCGCCGGTTTCGGCATCGCCATGGCCGGGCTCGACGGCGGCCGGCTGAACATCGCCGCCTGTTCGCTGGGCGGCGCGCAGTCGGCGCTCGACAAGGCGCTGGCCTACACGGCCGAACGCAAGGCCTTCGGCTCGAAGATCAACCAGTTCCAGGCGCTGCAGTTCAGGCTTGCCGACATGGAGACAAAGTTGCAGGCCGCGCGCATCTTTCTCTACGCGGCGGCCTCGAAGCTCGACCGCAAGGCGCCGGACGCCGGCAAATGGTCGGCGATGGCCAAGCGCTTCGTCACCGACACCGGCTTCGACGTCGCCAACGATGCGCTGCAATTGCTCGGCGGCTACGGCTATCTGCATGATTATGGCATCGAGAAGCTGGTTCGCGATCTGCGCGTGCACCAGATTCTGGAAGGCACCAACGAGATCATGCGCGTGATCATCGCGCGCGCGCTGATCGGCCGCTGAAGCCAGCAAACTCCGGGAGAGAGACAATGACGACGACCGCCTTCATCGGCCTCGGCAATATGGGCAATCCGATGGCCGCAAACCTGGTCAAGGCGGGCCATACGGTGCATGGCTTCGATCTGATGCCGGAAAACCTCACCATCGCGCGTGAACATGGCGTCGTTGTCATGGCCAATGCGCTCGCGGCGGTGAAGGATGCCGACGTGGTGATCACCATGCTGCCCGCCGGCAAGCATGTTTTGTCGGTCTATGAGGACATCGCTCCCAAGGCGAAGAAAAATGCCTTGTTCATCGATTCCTCGACCATCGACGTGGACTCGGCACGCAAGGCGCATGCGATTGCCGCGAAGCATGGCCTGCTGTCGATCGATGCGCCGGTTTCGGGGGGCACCGGTGGTGCCACGGCCGGTACATTGACCTTCATGGCCGGGGGATCCGATGGTGCCTTCGCCGCCGCCGAGCCGATCTTGAACCCGATGGCCGGGCGCATCGTCCATTGCGGCAGCGACGGCGCCGGCCAGGCCGCCAAGATCTGCAACAACATGATCCTCGGCATTTCGATGATCGGCGTCGCCGAGGCCTTCGTGCTGGCGGAGAAACTCGGCCTGTCGCATCAGGCGCTGTTCGACGTCGCCTCGACGTCGTCAGGCCAGTGCTGGTCGCTGACCACCTATTGCCCGGTGCCCGGCCCGGTTCCCACTTCGCCCGCCAACAAGGATTACAAGCCGGGATTTGCTGCGGCTCTTATGCTGAAGGACCTGAAATTGTCCCAGGAAGCAGCGCTTGGCGCCGGCGCGGTGACGCCGCTCGGCGCCGAAGCGGCGCAGCTCTATGCCCTGTTCAATGCCCAGGGACATAGCGGCGCGGATTTCTCCGGCATAATTAATTTTCTGCGCGGCAACCCGGCGTAACCGGCGGATCGAATTGACTTTTTTCCGGTCCTTCCAGTCGAAGGGCCGCAAATTTAGATTTGCTTAAGCTCTCGATAACTCCGCGGTAACGATGTCCCTATAAAACGGATTGCGAGGCGGATATATCGCATCCGCCCGGCGCTCCGGATCAGGTCTCGCGTGCCGGAGCCCGTAAGTTTCGCAAGTGTCTTCGTAGCGAAACGCCATGCGTATCTGGCAAAGCCGCGTTCCCGGTGGGGCGCGGTTTTTGCGTTTCCGACCCCTTTATTATCGATGATCCGTCTATATTCCGATCGCGGCGCCCGGGATCGGCACGTGATCTTCATTGGTCAGCACGATCGGCGCATCGACGCCGTCCACGCGGACCACGAGCAGGCGCGTGCTCCAAGTGCCGGCATTGCGAATCAGATGAGAGAAGACGGTGCCCTTGCCCTTGGCGCCGTGGACGGGAATGCTGAACTGGGCATCGCCCGCCCCATTCGCATTGACGTTGAGGTGGCCTCCGATCCAGAATTTGTCGGTCACATCGTCGCCAATGGCGGCCTTCACCCGGGTGTCGGCGCGGACGGCGTCCATGGTCATACGGAAGGCGTCGCTCCCTTTGAGCACGAAGGGGATGCTGCCGACCATGGTCGCACAGCCGCCGATGCTGACCACCCAGACGGCAAGGCCGGCAATCGCCCAATTGCGCTGCGTCTTGCGGAACTGCTCGGCGTCGCGCCAGGCACGGTTCCGCCAGGCCCAGCGGCTGCCGCGCGCGCCGAGCACGAAGATCATGATGAGGTTGACGACGGGGATCAGCGCCAGCAGCGCGATGAAGGTGCTGTTGCCGATGCCCCAAATCCAGTTGAGGAAGAAGGCGCCCCAGTTCCAGCGATCGAGTTCGGCTGGAATTTCAGCCGGCTGGTTGAGCGGTTGTCCGGCCATGTTGTCCCCCATCGATGCGTATGCCGATTGGTTCTAGCGCATGACTTCGACGATGCGCAAAGAAGTTCCGCGACGCCCGCTTCAACCCTTTGTCGAAAGCCGACGAAAATTTGCCTTCACGGCGCGGCTGGCCGGCTTCAGCGCGGCGCTGATCGACCGTTCGGCCGCGACGCCGTTGAACAGCGACGGCGTGCGGCCAGAAGAGAGCGCCCGATCAACGGACGCCCGGTTCCGTTTTACCGCCTGTGCAGGTCGGCCTGCGCCAGGTCGAGCGCCTTGCCGATGCGCTCACAGGCCATGTCGATGGTGTCACGGGTCCAGATCAGCGGCGGCGACAGGATCATCGTGTCGCCGGTGGCGCGCAGCATCATGCCATTGGCGATTGCATGATCGCGCACCGTCACCGCGGCACTTCCCGACGGCAGGAAGCGTTCCTTCGTCGTCTTGTCCTTGACGATCTCGATCGCACCCATCAGGCCGATCGAACGCACCTCGCCGACCAGATCATGCCCGGCGATACGCTCCTGCAAAGCCTTGGCGAAATACGGTCCGGTGTTGTTCCTGACGCGATCGACCAGGCCTTCCCGTTCGATAATCTCGAGGTTCTTCAGCGCCACGGCGCAGGCCACTGGGTGCCCCGAATAGGTGTAGCCGTGGTTGAACTCGCCGCCCTTCTCGACCAGCGTCGAGGCAATGCGATCGCCAACCAGCAGCGCCGAGAGCGGCTGATAGCCCGATGTCAGCGCCTTGGCCGTGGTGATGGTATCCGGTTCGATGCCGAAGGTCTGGGCCGCGAACCACTCACCTGTCCGGCCATAGCCGGTGATGACCTCGTCCAGCATCAAAAGCACGTCGTATTTGCGGCAGATGCGCTGCACTTCGGGCCAGTAGCTCGCCGGCGGGATCTTGACGCCACCCGCCCCCATCACCGGCTCGCCGATGAAAGCCGCGACCTTGTCGGCGCCAGCCTCGATGATGGCATCCTCGACGGACTTTGCCGCGCGCAGGCCGAAATCGTGATCGCTTTCGCCAGGCAGAGCCAGCTCATAAGCATAGGGCATCATCACATGGACGATATTGGGCACCGCGCCGTTGAGCTGCTTGTGCATGGCATCCATGCCGCCGAGCGAAGTGCCGGCGATGGTCGAACCGTGATAGGCCATCTTGCGCGAGATGACGCGGTTCTTCTCCGGCTTGCCTTCCAGCACCCAATAGTGGCGCACAAGGCGCAACGCGGTGTCGTTGGCCTCCGAACCGGACGAGCCGTAAAACACCTGGTTGACGTTGCGTGGCGCGATCTCGGCGAGCTTTTTCGACAACAGCACCGGCGTCGGCGTCGAACATTTGAAGAAGGAATTGTAGTAAGGCAATTCCTTCATCTGGGCATAGGCGGCCTCGGCCAGTTCGTCACGGCCGTAGCCGATATTGACGCACCACAGGCCGGCCATGCCGTCCAGCAGTTCGGTCCCTTCGGAATCGTAGATGAACAGGCCCTTGGCGTGGGTGATGACGCGCGCGCCGGCCTCACGCAGCTCCTTATGGTCGGTGAAAGGATGCAAGTGATGCGCGGCGTCGATCTGCTGAAGCTGCTTCAGCGAATAATTCTGATAGGTCATTGATTTGATCTTTCCTCTGAAATCCTTCCGGCGGTGCCGGGGCGAATTCGTCAGAGGACGGCAGGTGGCGAATAACCAATACGGGCGCACAGCCGCAAAAGCTCGGCGCGCAGCGTGCGTGACGATGGCGTCACCGCGACCCGGAATGCGCGAGCTGATAATCTAGCGAGAGCCATGAAGGCACCTTAGAGCAAAGGGCGGTCGAGGTGAACCACCCTTTGCTCAAGTGGCGCCATGGCATGATGTCAGGCTTCGCCGCTCAGCGCCCGCTGCAGGAACACATACTTCATCGCCGTCTGCGCCGCCTGCGGCCGTCGGTCGCCGCGCCCGCCATGACCGCCTTCGGTCTCCTCGAAGAACAGCGTCTTGCCGTGTCCGGCTTCCTGCAGGCGGGCCGCCATCTTGCGCGCGTGGCCCGGATGGACCCGGTCGTCCGCGGTCGAGGTGGTCAGCAGCACCGGGGGATAAGCGGCATCCGCCTTGACATGCTGGTAGGGTGAATAGGCGGAAAGCCATTTGGCGTCTTCAGGCTTTGACGGATCGCCATATTCGGCCATCCACGAAGCGCCCGGCGGCAGTTCGGTGTAGCGCAGCATGTCGAGTAGCGGCACATCGATGATGACTGCGCCGAAAAGCTCGGGATGCTGCGTCAGGGAGGCGCCCGTCAGCAGGCCGCCGTTGGAGCCGCCCTGAATGCCAAGCGACGCAGGCGTTGCGATGCCACGCCTGACGACATCCTCAGCCACCGCGGCAAAGTCGTCGAAGCCGGTCCGGCGCTTGCCTTTCAGCGCAGCCTGGTGCCAGGCCGGGCCGAACTCGCCACCGCCGCGAATACAGGCCTGCACATAGGCATTGCCTTTCTCCAGCCACAGCCTGCCGCGCACGCCGGCATAGCCGGGCAACAGCGGCACTTCGAAACCGCCATAGCCGTAGAGCAGCGTCGGCACCGGCCCATTCTGGTCGCGCCGCCTGACGACGAAGTAAGGGATCATCGTGCCATCTTTCGAGCGCGCCTCGAACTGCTCCGAGACAAGCGGCGAGGCATCGAAGCGCGCCGGCTGCGACTTCACGGTGGCGAGCGTCTCGCCATCGTCATCGGACCAGATGATCGAACTCGGCGTCAGGAAATCGGTGAAGGAGAAGGAGACGGTGGAGCCGAAATGCTCGGCATGGCTGATGCCGACAGTGCCGTTTTCGGGCAGCGCGACAGGTTTCAGCGACCAGGCGTCGTCCCTACGCTCGCAAACGAGAACCTTGCCACGCACATTGTCCATCAGGTTGATGAACAGGCGGTCCTGCGTGCGGCTGATACCGGCGATCGAGACGCGATATGCCGGCGCCAGCAACGTCTCGATCGTACCAAAACTGCCGGTTTCGATCCAATACGCGAAATCGATCGAATAAAGCCCGTCCGGCTGGCATGCGGTGCCGTCCGGCGCCGTCCATGGCGTCCGCACTCCAAACACCAGTTGGTCCCTAAAGAGCGCGGTGTCGGTGACGTCGTCGGGCAGGGGGATGCGGCGGTTCTCTCCCGAAGGGAGGCGCAGGAAACTGTGCGACGCGAAGAAGTTGAGTGTCCGCGCCAGAAACAGGTGACGCTTCTCGCCATCGAACTCGACCCCGGCGCCAACGGCAAGATCCTCGGTCTTTCCCTCGAAGATCGGCGTCGCCTCTTCCAACCTCGTGCCGCGCTTCCAGAGCTTGACCATACGCGGATATCCGGACTCGGTCTTGTCGGCCTCTTCGAATGCGGCCGAGACGATCACCGTATCCTCGTCCAGCCAGCCGAAGCCCGATTTCGAGGCCGGCGCCTGAAAACCGCCTTCGACGAAGTACTTGGCCGCGATGTCGAACTCGCGCATCGCGCTGGCGTCACCGCCATCGGGCGACATCGAGACCAGGCAGCGATTGAAATCGGGGTAAAGCCTGACAGCGCCGCCGAACACCCACTTTATCCCCTCCTTCGCCGCCAGTTGATCGAAGTCGATGATCGTCTCCCAGTCGGGCTTGTCGGTTTTGTAGGAAGCGATCGTCGTGCGCCGCCACAGGCCGAGCGCATTGTTCTTGTCCTGCCAGAAATTGTAGACATGGCCCGCGATTGCCGCGCCAACCGCGATATTGTCCTCGGCCGTCATCAGGTCGAGTGCCGTCTGGAACAAAACCTGGTAGGATGGATCGCCCTGCAATTCCGCCACCGTGACCTCGTTCTGGCTATGCACCCAGTCGAGCGACTGTTTGCTGGTCCTGTCTTCCAGCCAGAGGAAGGGATCGCCGGCCTTCTGAGAGGGCTGGGCTTTGGTCGTCGAAAAGGTCATGCAGGTCTCCGGGGGATTCTGGGCGGCCTTGCCTACATCGCGTTGGCGGCGCTGACATTCAAGATGCGATATGGTCTTTTGCGGTCCGCATCACATTGCTTCACAGCACCCGCCGGCGGATGATCGTCGCCAAGGCCAGCGTAGCGCAGATCGCACCAAGCGTGACCGGCAGGCCGACCGCGCCAAACACATCCATCACGCCGCCGGTAAGCGGCGGAACCAGAATGCCGCCGACGCCCCACATCAGGGAGAATGCCGCATTGCCGGCAACCAGCGCCGAGCCGGTAAAGCGCTCGCCAAGCTCGATGATCGACATCGTGTAGATGCCGTAGGACACCGCGCCCCAGACGAACACACAGGGCCAGACCAGCGGGGTTTCGATCAGAACCGGCAGCAGCGCACAACCGAACACAGTCAGCGAGACGCAGATGAAGCGCACCAGGCGGGCCGTCAGCCGCTCGGCCAGCAGGCCAAGCGGCACCTGCATGGCAATGTTGCCGGCAATCATGACCGACAGCAGCGCGGACATGCGAGCCTCCGCGATGCCATGATACGTGCCATAGACAGGCAGCAGCGCCAGCACCGCCTGCTCGAAGCCGGCGGCCACGACCACCGCCGACAGAAGCAGCCAGGCGAGAGGCATGAAACCCATCACCGAAACCTGATGCTCTGCCTCGTCCACCCTGGGCAGCCGCGGCAGAACCGATGCCAGGCAGAAGCCGCAGAGCACGAAGGCGCCAATGCCGACAAGGAACGGCGGCCAGCCTTCCGTGCCGACGGCAAGCAGGCAAAGCGGGCCGGTCGCGAAGCCAGCGGAAATGATCGTCGAATAGAGACCCATGATGCGGCCGCGCCGGGCCGGCGGTGCGAGCGCGATCACCCAGATCTCACTGAGCACATAGAGTGGGTTGGTCACTACGCCGATCAGGAAGCGCAGCGGAAACCAGAGATAGACGTTCTGCGTCCAGCCGATCAGCGCCAGCACGACAGCCGAGAGTGCGGCACAGGTGAGTGCCGTGCGCCCTGCCCCGAACCGCCTTGCCAGGCCAGGTATCAGTGGCGATGACAGGATGAAGCCGACAGGCGTCATTGCCGCCGACAGGCCGATCATCGCCGGCGAGACACCCTGGCGCTGCAGGATGAAGCTCAACAGCGGGTAGGACAGGCCCTGCGCGATGGCGAACACGGACACGGTCGCGATCACACCGGTGATCGCCGCCCACTGCGTCGTCTCGTCGCTTCTCGTGTCCACCAAGTCCATGATCCATAATGCTGTCGTGGTTGCAGACTTAGCGGTTCGGTCAGGCCCGGGTAAGCCCCGCGGCCCGAACCGACGCCCGGCTCCAGCCAAACCCTGCCAGGAGCCTCTGCGGCTGGCCGATCTATAGACAGCGAAGGCGACCAGCAAAGCGTCGAGGGCGACGATCACGGTCGGCAATCCCAGTCGTCCGATCGCTTTTCCCGCTTCGCCTTCGCTCGAGCCGGTTGCGACCATGCTGCCATTCCATGTGACGTGCCGGCTAACCTCCCTGCCGACAGGCCCCACTAGCTACGGGTTCGATCGGCGGAAAGAAAGGGCCGGCAAGCAAGATCCGCTTGCGCCAACGGGTGGATGATCAAGGCGGATGTCGCGTCCACGCAACTGCCGTTCCGGCATGTCGCTTCCCTCGCCCTAGTGGTCGCCGCCTCCGCAATGGCCGGGCGGGCGCCGGTCCATTATGCCGCCCATTATCGCATCCTACGAGGACCATCATGACCGCCGCCCTACAACCCTCAGAGCCGGCTTTGGCGCCCGACCGTGCCCGCCGGGGCGGTCGCGCCGGAAAGCGCGCCGGTGGCTCGGCCGCGTTCGAGCAACCGGCTTTCCGCCAGCTGAAAAATCCGCTGACGCCGACCAAGCTGGTTTCCGAGGACGAGCTGGAATCGATCCACCTCGCTTCCTTGCGGGTGTTGCGCGAAATCGGTGTCGACGTTCTGCACGACGAAGCCCGCAGCATCATGAAGGCGCATGGCGCCGATGTGCGCGAGGGCTCGGAGCGCGTGCGCTTCGACAGCGACATGATCCTGGAGCTGGTGTCGAACTGCCCGTCCGAATTCACCATCCACGCCCGCAACCCTGCCCACAATGTGCACTTTGGCGGCGACAATCTGATCATCTCGATGATGGCGTCGGCGCCCAATTGCTCCGACATCGATCGTGGCCGCCGGCCGGGCAACCAGCAGGATTATCGCAATTTCCTGCGGCTGGCCCAGATGCACAACATCCTGAATTGCACGGGCGGCTATCCGGTCGAACCGACCGACATCCACCCTTCGGTGCGCCACCTCGAATGCATCCGCGACCTCGCCACGCTGACCGACAAGGTGTTCCACATCTATTCGCTCGGCAAGGAGCGCAATGTCGACGGCATCGAGATCACCCGCATCGCGCGCGGCATCAGCCATGAGCAGTTGCTCACGGAGCCATCCGTCTTCACCATCATCAACACCAATTCGCCGCTCAAGCTCGACGTGCCGATGATGGAAGGCATCATCCAGATGTCGAGCAAGGGCCAGGTCGTCATCGTCACGCCCTTCACCCTGTCGGGGGCGATGGCTCCTGTCACCATCGCCGGCGCGCTGGTGCAGCAGAATGCCGAAGCACTGTCCGGCATTGCCTTCGCCCAGATGGTCAGGAAGGGCGCGCCGGTCGGCTACGGCGGCTTCACCTCCAATGTCGACATGAAGTCCGGTTCGCCGGCCTTCGGCACGCCCGAATACATGAAGGCGCAGCTGGTCGGTGGCCAGCTTGCCCGCCGCTACAACATTCCCTACCGCACCTCCAACACCTGCGCCGCCAACACGGTCGACGCGCAGGCCGCCTATGAAAGCGTGTTCTCGCTGTGGGGCGCCATCCAGGGTGGCGGCAATCTGATGATGCATGCCGCCGGCTGGCTCGAGGGCGGCCTGCGCTGCTCCTACGAGAAGACCATTCTGGATATCGACCTCTTGCAGATGGTGGCCGAATTCCTGACCCCGCTCGACCTCTCCGAAGAGGCGCTCGGCTTCGATGCCATCCAGTCGGTCGGCCCCGGCGGGCACTTCTTCGGCACCCAGCACACGCAGGACCGCTACAAGACCGCCTTCTATTCGCCGATCCTCTCGGACTGGCGCAATTTCGAAACCTGGGCGGAAGCCGGCTCGCCGACGGCGCTGGAAAAGGCCAACAAGGTCTGGAAGGAGCGGCTGGCGTCCTATGACGAGCCCTACATGGATCCCGCCATCCGCGAAGAACTCAACGCCTTCGTCCAGAAACGCACGGCCGAAGGCGGCGCGCCGACCGATTTTTGATCTGTATTGATGAACAGTCGACCCCCACTCCGTCGAGCTTCGCTCGCCACCTCTTCCCCGATCGACGGGGGAGAGGAAAGGCGCGAGCTTAGGCCGTCTGGCGCCCTTCCTCTCCCTCCTGAGGGGGGAGAGGTGGCGCTGCGAAGCAGCGACGGAGTGGGGGAAGGCGCTCCCCGAACGCGCAGCCGCCGCAAAGCTGGCACAACGCAGCGAGCGCGAAAGCTCCGCCAAGCGGGCAACCAAGCAGAGGCATTGCTTTGGCTTGAACTGAAAGCGCGCAAGCTTGGCGGTCATCGCTTTACCCGTCAGCTCTCCATCGGCCCCTTCTACCCAAACTTCGCATGCGGCGAAAATCGGCTCGTCATCGAGGTCGATGGATCCCAGCACGCCGACAGTCCCTATGGGCGCCGCCGCGACGATTTTCTGCGCGCGCAGGGCTATTCGATCCTGCGTGTCTGGAGCCACGATGTCCTGAAACATCGTACTTCCGTCTGTAAGACCATCCTAGCCGCGCTTGATGGCAGGCTCTCCGAAAACATTGCTGAATCCGACCTGAACTTTGTTTTCACGCCCCATTCATTCGATTCAATCTCTTCAAAAACGGATCTATCTTCATGAAATCCCATGTAAAAGCGGTCGTCATCGGCGGCGGCGTCGTCGGCTGCTCGGTGCTCTATCATCTTGCCAAGGCCGGCTGGACCGACATCATGCTGATCGAGCGCTCGGAGCTCACCTCGGGCTCATCCTGGCACGCGGCGGGCGGCTTCCATACACTGAACGGCGATCCGAACGTCGCCAAGCTGCAGGCCTATACGGTGCAACTCTACAAGGAGATCGAGGAGATCTCGGGCCAATCCTGCTCGCTGCACCTGACAGGCGGCGTGATGTTGGCCGATACGCCCGAGCGCATGGACTTCCTGCGGCTGGCCCACGCCAAGGGCCGCTATCTCGGCATGGACACCGAACTGATCACGCCGTCCGAAGCCAAGGCGATGTTCCCGCTGATGGACGAGACCAATTTCGTCGGCGCCATGTGGGATCCGGTTGAAGGCCACCTCGACCCCTCCGGCACCACCATCGCCTATTCCAAGGCGGCGAAAAAACTCGGCGCCGAAATCGTGCTGCGCAACCGCGTGGTCGACCTGACGCAGCAGCCGGACGGCACCTGGAATGTCGTCACCGAACAGGGCACGGTTCACGCCGAGCATGTCGTCAACTGCGGCGGCCTGTGGGCGCGCGAGATCGGCCGCATGGTCGGCGTCGAGCTGCCGGTGCTGGCCATGGAGCACATGTATCTGCTTACCGAACCGATGCCGGAGGTTGAGGAATTCAACAAGTCGACCGGCCGCGAAATGATCGGCGTGCTCGACTTCAAGGGCGAGATCTACACCCGCCAGGAGCGCAACGGCATCCTGCTCGGCACCTATGAAAAGGCTTGCAAGCCATGGTCGCCGGTCAACACGCCGTGGGACTTCGGCCATGAACTGCTGCCGCCCGATCTCGACCGCATCGCGCCGTCGCTGGAAATCGGCTTCAAGCATTTCCCCGGCATCGAAAAGGCCGGCATCAAGCAGATCATCAACGGCCCCTTCACCTTCGCGCTCGACGGCAACCCGCTGGTCGGCCCGGTTCAGGGACTGACCAATTTCTGGTGTGCCTGCGCCGTGATGGCCGGTTTCAGCCAGGGCGGCGGCGTTGGTCTCGCTCTGTCCAACTGGATGGTCCACGGCGACCCGGGCTTCGACGTCTGGGGCATGGATGTCGCCCGCTTCGGCGAATGGGCCGGCCTGCGCTATACCAACGCCAAGGTGCGCGAAAACTATTCGCGCCGCTTCTCGATCCGCTTCCCCAACGAAGAACTGCCGGCCGCTCGCCCGGCGCAGACGACGCCGCTCTACGACACCATGGTCGCCAACAACGCCGTCATGGGTGACTCGTGGGGCCTCGAAACCCCGCTCTGGTTCGCGCCCAAGGGCAAGGAGCCGAAAGACGTCGTCTCCTTCCACCGATCCAACGATTTTGGGCCAATCGGCGAGGAAGTGCGCGCCACGCGCGAGCGCGTCGGCGTCACCGAGATCGCCAACTTCGCCAAATACGAAGTGTCGGGACCGGGTGCGGAAGAGTTCCTCAACTGGCTGATGACCAACCGCATGCCGAAGACCGGTCGCATCGTGCTGACGCCGATGATCAACGAGTTCGGCAAGCTGATCGGCGACTTCACCATCGCCAAGGCCGGCGCGGACCGCTTCATGATCTGGGGTTCGTCGGCGGCGCAGAAGTACCACATGCGCTGGTTCGAAAAACACCTGCCCAAAGACGGATCGGTGCGCATCCACCGTTTCGACCAGACACTGGTCGGCCTGTCGATCGCCGGTCCGAAATCCCGCGACCTCTTGCAGAAACTGGTCGATGTCGACATTTCGACCAAGGCCTTCCGCTTCATGGATTTCCGCGACATGGCGGTCGGCGGCGCACCCTGCCTAGTCAACCGCATCACCTACACCGGCGACCTCGGCTATGAGATCTGGATGGCGCCGGCCTATGAGCGCCTCGTCTATAAAGCAATCAAGGATGCCGGCGAAGAATTCGGCGTCGTCGATTTTGGCATGCGCGCCTTGCTGTCGATGCGTCTGGAAAAGAACTTCCCGACCTGGTTCCGCGAGTTGCGGCCGATCTACGGGCCGTTCGAAGGCTCGATGGACCGCTTCATCAAGCTCGAGAAGAACGGCTTCATCGGCCGTGAAGCGGCCGCCAAGGAACAGGCGGAAGGGCCAAAACTGCGCCGCGTCTCTTTCATCGTCGATGCAGCGGACGCCGACGTAATGGGCGACGAGCCGATCTGGGCCAAGGTCAGCAAGGATTATGGCACGGTGGAAAAGCCACATGGCTACGGTGCGCCGCGCTTCGACACATCAGGCCAGGAAATACGCGGTTCAAAGGCCGCCGAAGGCGCGTCCGCCGTGCGCGGCATCGTCGATGGCGACTGGCGCGTGGTCGGCTGGGTGACGTCGGGCGGCTATGCGCATTACGTCCAGAAGTCGATGGCGCAAGGCTATGTGCCGGCAGCCCTCGCCGAGGATGAAAGTGCCGGATTGTTCGAGATCGAGATTCTTGGGTCCCGCCGCCCGGCCCGCATCAATGTCGAAGCGCCTTTCGACCCCAGCGGCGAGAAGATGCGAACCTGAGGTTTCGTCATGGATAGCGGGGCGCTAAAGGGAAGCTTCGGCCGCCACCGCAAGATCATGCCGTTTGTATCAGGCTCGATCGAAGCGTTGCGCGAAGCCTCCCGGGAGAAGGCGGCGGCGCTCAACCAGCATGTGCTGGGCTATGGTGCACAAGCTGAAGCGGAATGGGCGGCGGCAGGTATTGCCGCGCCCGACCTGCCGGCGATGCGAAAATACCGGCTCGAGCGCATCCGTGCCGAGCTGAAGCGCCGCAGCTACGCCGGCGCCTTGCTCTATGATCCCGTCAACATCCGCTACGCGGCCGATTCTACCAATATGCAGCTCTGGGTCGCGCACAACCCGACGCGGCATTGCTTCGTCGCCACCGACGGGCCGGTGGTGCTGTTCGACTACTTTTCCTGCGAGCACCTGTCAGACCATTCCGGCATCGTCGACGAAGTGCGGCCGGCGGTGTCGTGGATGTATCTCTACAGCGGCGAACTGACCGAGCAAAAAGTCCGCCGTTGGGCCACCGGTATCGCCGATCTGATCAGGGAGCACGGCGGCGGCAACAGCCGCATCGCCGTCGACCACATCAACCCGGAAGGCGTCGAGGAACTGGCGCGCCTTGGTGTTTCAATCGGCAATGGCGAAGCGGTGATGGAGAACGCCCGCTTGTTAAAATCGCCGGACGAAATCCTCGCCATGCGCCGCGCAATCGTCGCTTGCGAGGCGGCCATGGGCGAGATGGAACATGCGCTCAAGCCCGGTATCTCCGAAAACGAATTGTGGGCCGAACTCCATCGCGGCAACATCGCGCGCGGCGGCGAATGGATCGAAACGCGGCTGCTGACGTCGGGACCGCGCACCAATCCGTGGTTCCAGGAATGTTCGTCGCGGAACATCGAGACGGGCGACCTGGTCGCCTTCGACACCGACCTGATCGGCCCCTACGGCTTCTGCGCCGATCTCTCGCGCACCTGGCTGTGCGGCGATACAAAGCCGACCAACGAACAACGCGACCTGTTCCGCATCGCAGCCGATCAGATCGAACACAACATCGCGTTGATGCAGCCCGGCGTCTCGTTCCGCGACCTTGTCGAACGCTCAGCCATCCCGCCGGGAGACTGCTTCCCGACCCGCTACGGCGTGCTCTACCACGGCGTTGGATTGGCCGACGAATATCCAACCTTGCCGCATGCCAGTGACTGGACGCCAGACACGCCCGATGGCGTGCTTGAACCAGGCATGGTGCTGTGCGTGGAAAGCTATATCGGCCGGCTGGGCGGCCGCGAAGGCGTCAAGATCGAGGAGCAGATCCTGATCACCGAGACCGGCAACGAGAAGCTTTCAACCTACCCGTTGGATGCGAGGCTGCTCGGCTAGTCCAGCAAGCGCTTCGCGCATCGAGTGCAGGGTCTTTTCCGGCGTCGTCCTGGCGGTGATGTAAGGCAGGCCTTTGCGTCGTGCCGTCCAGCCGACGATCACGACCTTGCGCGCCGCCGGCTCGAAACGCTGCGCCAGCGCCCAGCTTTCGCAGTCGATCGCCGCGATATCCGCTCTGCCTTCGGCGACCGCCACGATCGAGTCGCGATGGCCGCCGCTTTCGCCGCTCGATGAAAATATGTCCAGGTTTTCGCCGGCCGCTTCAAGGTCGCGCGTCAGCGCGATGATGCCCGACATGGAATCGAGGCTGTTGAAGGTAAAGCGCCTGTCTCGGATGAGATCGAGCGGCAGCAAGGCCTTGCCGTCGGCGGGCGACCGAACCTCCGGTCCCTCGCCTGCCCGCATAACCAGCGCGCTCGAATAGAGTTCGCCCTGTCCGCCCTCATAGGCGTCATAACTTGGCTGGCCAACCACCTGCACATGCCGGGACAGGCCGAGTTCCATCGGCCCCCAGCAGGCCTGCGCGAACAACAGTGCCGGATGCAGCCAGAGCTTATGGGAATCGAGTTCATCCGGCGGCAGCGTCGCCGGATCCGGAGCAATCAGGCCCCCCTGAGCCTCATGGATACCACCCGGCACGACCGGCAGGTCGCCATTGCGGCGCACAATGCTTTGCGGCGCATCGATACCCTTCCGCCGGAAGGCATCGCGCAACACCGCCCATTGGGCGTCGACCTCGTTACGCGCCTCCGGCCAGTCATACATCGGCAACGCCGCAATCAATTCGCTCATGCCGATATCAAACCACCATGCCGGGATAAAGGATCGCAAAAACGCGGCGCCCAATCAGAATTGGCCGACACAGTATCCACTCTACGCGCGGATACTATTCCTTGGGCGGTTCGGCGGGAACCGGCGCGCTGCCAAGCCCACTGATGCTGCGCGCCCTGACGCGCGGCTTGAACGCCCTGCCCGGCTCGGGCGCGCGCCGCAGAACCGGATGCACGATCGGCTCCTTGGCCTTGAAGGCATAGGATCTGAGCAGCGCGAAATAGTTCGGGTAGGCATAGCCATTGTTCATCCGCAGCCAATCCTCGCGCCGGTCACGGAACAGTTTCGGCAGCCGGTACCAGGCGATGGTCGGGCTCTTGTGGTGGACAAAATGCAGATTGTTGTTGAGGAACAGGAGCGACAGCGGCGAGCGCTCGACAATCACCGTGCGGCCTTCCGGATGCTCCGACCACTGATGCTCGGCATAGGTGCGGATCGAGATCAGCGACTGGCCGAGCCAGACCGGCACCAGCACATAGAGCCAAACCGGCATGCCGAACCCGAACTGCACGACCGGCAGCACCACGACGAGGCCGATCGCATGCAGCAGCCAGGCCTTGCGGATCGCCTTGTCGCCGGCGATCGCCTGCTTGGCGTCGTCGATGAAGAAGCCGATGCAGGACAGCCATGGCCCCAGCACGAGGCGACCGGCCATCGTGTTGTTGACCTTCAGCACGAATTTCATCAGCGGCGGCAATTCTTCGTGATGCCACAGAGCCTTATAGTAGCTCTCGGGATCGTCCAGCGGATCGGTCAGCCGCTCGTCCGCATGGTGGCGCAGGTGAATGGTCTTGAAGCGACGGAACGGCCAGGCAAGGCCGATCGGCAGGAAGACGAAGGCTTCGTTGACGAGGGCGTTGCGGGTCGGGTGACCATGCAGCACTTCATGCATGATCGAGGACTGCAGAGCCAGCGTAACGGCCATAACGACAAGGGCCAGGATGGGATAGGATGGCCAGAGGAAGAGACCGGCAACGAACCAGACACCGTAGCAGAAGAAAGCGAGAACCACGGTCGGCCATTCGATGGCCGGTCTGCTACTTCGCCGAATGCTCTTGCCAGTCATGCTATCGACCACTGTCCCTCAGTCGCCGGAACCCCAACTGGTTCCTGACAGCATTGTGTCAGGAGAAGTGATTCCACTCAACGCGACAAAGTGCACAAAATGTTGAGATTGCGCATTTTTGACCGCATATGTTGCACATTGTGAACAAACTTAGAGATTCGTTTACGCCTCAAGCGCCTATTCACCGGGATCGAGCGCAAATTTTTCCTCCAGCAGACGGAAGCAAAGGTATGGACAAACGCGATCTGTCGACGATCTTCCGGGAGCGTCTGAAGCTCCTCCTGACAAGGTCCGACCTCAACCAGTCGGCTTTCGCGTCAGCAGTCGGCATCGATCGGTCGGCGCTGTCGCAACTGATGTCGGGCGCCTCGACGCGCCTGCCGCGCGCTGAAACGCTGCTCAACATCGCCGCCGAATTCAAGGTGTCGCTGGATTGGCTGCTTGGCCTCAGCCAGGACGAAGGCGTGACCGGCGAAATCCGCGAAAGCCTCGAGATCGAGGAAGCGCCCGACGGCTTCGACCGCACGCTGCTGGCAAAATGGTTCGCTGAAGCGGCCGGCACCAAGATCCGTTATGTGCCGGCCGGCATTCCCGATCTCCTGCGCACTCGCGCGCTCGTCGACTACGAGGCCAACATCACCAATAGGAGCCGCCTGGCGCAGGCCAGCGAGACGCAATACCGCATCGAATACAACCGGCGTCCGGAAACCGACATGGAAGTCTGCATGCCGCGCCACACGCTGGAGATTTTCGCCCGCGGCCTCGGTGTGTGGGACCGTTTCCCGGCGGCAGACCGCCAGCAGCAACTTGCCCATATGGCGACGCTGCTCGACGACCTCTATCCGACCTTCCGCCTGTTCCTCTACGACGGCCGCATGCGCTATTCCATCCCGCTCACCATCTTCGGCCCCTACCGCGCCGCCATCTATGTCGGCGACATGTATGTGGTGCTGAACGCCACCCAGCCGGTCCAGGCCCTGACCCGACACTTCGACAATCTGATCCGCGCCGCCGACATCAACCCGCACGAAGCGGCCGCTTTCGCACGCAATCTGGCCGGCATGTCGTTCGCAGCAGGCACTGTCTGAGCGCGCTGGATACCGGGGGATCGTCAGATCCGCCTCTATGCCTGCCATTCCGACGTCGCAATTTGATTGACTAGACATAAAGACTTCTTTATATCCTTATTCGAATTCCAGGACATGAAAGCCAATCCGATGATGCCCAATCCGATCGATGCCCTGCTGGCTGAAAAGGGTGTGCTGCTGGCCGATGGCGCCACGGGCACCAATTTATTCGCCATGGGTCTGGAGGCCGGTGAGGCGCCGGAACTGCTGAACGAAACCGCGCCCGACACCATCACCCGCCTGCACCAGAATTTTGTCGACGCCGGCGCCGACATCATCCTGACCAACTCCTTCGGCGGCACCCGCCACCGGCTGAAGCTGCACCATGCGCAGGATCGCGTCCATGCGCTGAACAAGCGCGCGGCCGAGATTGCGCGGGCCGTTGCCGACAAGGCCGGCCGCAAGGTGATCGTCGCCGGTTCGGTCGGCCCAACCGGCGAATTGCTGGTGCCGCTTGGCGCCATGACCTATGACGAGGCGGTTGACGCCTTTGCCGAGCAGATCGAGGGCCTCAAGGAAGGTGGCGCCGAGGTCGCCTGGATCGAGACCATGTCGGCGCCGGACGAAATCCGCGCCGCTGCCGAAGCCGCCATCCGCGTCGGCATGCCTTACACCTATACCGGCTCCTTCGACACCGCCGGCCGCACCATGATGGGCCTGCTGCCGAAGGATATCCACGGCGTCGCCGATGGCCTGTCGCAAGCCCCGCTCGGCGTTGGCGCCAATTGCGGCGTTGGCGCCTCCGACATTCTGGCCTCGCTGCTCGACATGACCGAGGCGAAGCCGGAGGCGACCGTCATTGTCAAGGGCAATTGCGGCATCCCTGAATTCCGTGGCACCGAGATCCACTATTCCGGCACGCCGGAATTGATGGCCGACTATGTCCGGCTCGCCGTGGATGGCGGCGCCAAGATCATCGGCGGCTGCTGCGGCACCTCGTTTCAGCATCTTGCCGCGATGCGCAAGGCACTCGACGCCCACACCAGGGCGGATCGTCCGACGGTCGAAAAAATCGTCGAGCGCATCGGCCCGATGCGCAATAAGGTGGCGACGGCAAACACCGCCGAGACCAGCGAAGCCCGCCGCGAGCGGCGCCGCGGCCGCGCTTGACGCGATTTCTTAACGGCTATTCGGTGTTGTCGGCGTAGCTCGACTGCGCCGACTTGAAATCGACGATACTGTCGCCGCGCATTGTCGCAAGCGCACCCGATGCACCGGGATCGGTGATCTGCTCCAGCATGGCGCGGAAGCGGTCGTTGGTCAGTGCCGAGATGGCGGTGTGACGCGCCTGCGCGACATCATCGCTGATGCGTCTGGATTCGGCAGACGGGGCTGATGAAACCGCCGAAGCATCCCGTGCCGGCGGAGTCGAGTTGGCGATGGTTCTGATTTGCAATTCCGGCTCCCTCAAGCCTTAGACATAACCGGCGTAACGAGAGGAAATTGCGATCCGGTACCGGAAATGCAGCGCAATTTAACGATCCGGCGCGCTGCCCTAGGATCTGTTGAGATTCAGGTCAGGCCGAGCCGAAAACAGTGACTTTCGAGAACCGGAGCGGAGCGTACTTAGGTACGTGAGCACCGGAAGCACAGGAAGCCACTGTTTGCAGGCCGGCATCACCTGAATATCAACAGATCCGAAAAAAGGCCGGCAAGGGAAAGTATCCCTCGCCGGCCTGCCTCACCCGCCCGTGGGCCGGTTATCAGAATGATCCCATCATCTGAAAGAAACCGGCCTTCATCGCCACTACCGGTTGCCGCCCAGCGCCGAGGCAAGGCGCACAAGCGAAAGGAACTCGGACCTGTACCCAAACGGGTCGGCTCCTCGGGCGGCAGTGGCAATCTCCATGATCTTGTCGTAGCCGAACTTCGCGGTCGCATCCTCGTCGCGCAGCTTCTGGCCGAAGGCCGCGACCGCGACGGAGAAACGCTGGTCGGTGCTCGCCTGGTCGAAGGACGACACCTCGTTGGCCGAGGTTACCGGCGTGGTGATCAGCTTCGAGACATCCTCGTTCGGCAGCTTGTAGCGGATCTTGACGAAGGCATATTCGCCCGCATTGGCAACGCCGCCATTGTTCACCGTGGCCTGGCCATAGCGCAGCGGATCGATCTGCTCGCCGCCACCGCCTTTGGGCGTGATCTCATAGATCGCGGTGACCGAATGCCCCGAGCCGATATCGCCGGCATCGACGCGGTCATTGTTGAAATCCTCACGGTTGAGCGCCCGGGTCTCGTAGCCGATCAGTCGATATTCGGAGACCTTGTCCGGGTTGAACTCGACCTGGATCTTCACATCCTTGGCGATGGTGAACAGCGTCGAGGACGCGTCCTCGACCAGCACCTTCTCGGCTTCGGCCAGTGTGTCGATATAGGCGGCGGTGCCGTTGCCGTTCTGGGCAATGGTCTGCATCATTTCATCGTTCAGATTGCCGCGACCGAAGCCGAAAACCGACAGGAATACACCGGTCTTGCGCTCGCTCTCGATCAGCCGCTTGAGATCATCGTCATCGGTCTGGCCGACATTGAAGTCGCCGTCGGTGGCAAGCATCACCCGGTTGACGCCGTCCTTGACGAAGGACTGCTGGGCAAGCTTGTAGGCTTCCTTGATGCCGGCCTCACCTGCCGTCGAGCCACCGGGCTGCAGATTGTCGATGGCATTGAGGATCTTGTCCTTCTCGGCAACCTTTGTCGGCATCAACACGGTGCCTGCGTCACCCGCATAGGTGACGATCGAGATCGTGTCGTCGGCCTTGAGCTTGCTGACCAGCAGCCGGAACGCCGACTTGAGCAGCGGCAGCTTGCCCGGTTCGTCCATCGAACCCGACACGTCGATCAGGAAGACCAGATTGGCCTTCGGCTGCTCGGTCGGCTTGATGTCGAAACCCTTGATTGCGACATGCATTAGCTTGGTGTGCGCGTTCCACGGCGTCGGCATGACGCTGACGGTCGAGTTGAACGGCGTCGAGGCCGAGTCCGGCCCCTTCCAGTCATAGGGGAAGTAATTGATCATCTCCTCGACGCGGACCGTATCGGCTTGCGGCAGGTAGCCCTGCTTCAGCGAGCCGCGCACGAAGGAATAGGAGGCCGTGTCGACGTCGATCGAGAAGGTCGAGACCGGATCCTCGAGTGCGGCATGCACCGGGTTGGTCTTGAAATCCTCGATACGGTCGCGGTTTTCCTCTTGCGGCTGCATCTGGTCGGCCGGGATGGCCGCCGGCTGCTGCGGGGCCACAAGCTTGGACTCAGCTCCCTGGACGCGACTGGTCCGCGCGGCATCGGGCGCGGTTGGCATGAGACCGGCACTCTCCCGTGAAACTTCACCGGTGGGTGCAGGCGCCGGCCTGGAGGCTCGCAAAGTCCCAGACTCCATCTCCTTGCCGCTGTAAGTCTTCAGGTCAAGCCTCGATGATACAGTGGGGCTCACCGGCGCGTTCGGTTGTGCTGCGCCACCGGCGGCAGTCGATTCGGATTTCGGCGGTGCGGCCGGCGCGAGGGCATCGCTGGCATCGCGACTTTCCAGATCCGCGTCGGCCTTCTTGTCCTTGGCCGGCACAGTGGTCACGGCCGGCTCATTGACGGCCTGATCTCCCGGTGCCTGCTTGGGCAATGGCTTCAGCGTCGCTGGCTTGTCGGCCAGCGTCTCGGTGATCTTCTCGTCGCCGCCGAACGGCGAAGGCTGTTCCCTCAGCATATGGAAGGTGGCGTATCCGGCGATCGGCAGGGCGACGAGCCCGGCGATGGCCGGCGTGGCAATGAGTTTCTTTTGCATGATCTCGCTCCAGAGCTTTTGTGCTCGCTCTGTGAGACGAAGGCCGCCGACTGATCCTTGGGTGACGGCGGAAATATTCTGCTGGTCATAAGCGCGCAGGGCGGCCTCGAAGGCGCGCGCCTTCGCGCTCTCGCCGGGCACCGGTATTGCCGTGTCGCGCAGCTTTCTGAGTTCGTTGTCGTCGACCATGGTCACACTTCCCCGGCTGAACGCATCAACGTCTTCAGCCGTTTCTTCGCTTCATGGATGTGCCAGGAAACCGTCGTCTCCGAGATCGCCATCGCCTCGGCGGCGGCCGCGTGGCTCAAACCTTCGCCATAGACAAGCATCACGGCATCGCGCTGCTTGTCGGGCAATTGCCGCACCGCCGCCCACAGCGCCTCGGCGGGGTCTTCGCTCTCGGCCGGGGCCTCGCCCGAAATCAGCGCATGGACGCCATAGGCCTCGGTCTTGACGGTCTCGCGCGCGGTCTTGCGCATCATGTCGCGCGCGGCGTTCATCGTCATGGTATAGAGCCATGTCGTGAACGCGCCGCCGCCGCGATAATCGCGGATCGCCTTGCCGAGCCGGACACAGACTTCCTGGGCGATGTCTTCGGCATCCGCCTTCCTGCCGCACCAGCGATAGGCGGCGCGATAAACGAAGTCGTAGTGACGCTCCAGCAACTTGCCGAAGGCCCCCCTGTCTCCGCCCTTCGCCCGCCCGATCAGCTCGGCGTCGGAGGCTTCGCTCACATCCAGCATCATCGCCATCATTTGCCCGTTGGACGAAGGCTACTGGCTAATCCTTGGGGTGATGGAAAGATTTTTTCGAATTGGGACTTTTGCACCTGGAGCGGGTTGAGATTCAGGGCAGGCCGGCTCCACCAGGATATCAACACGCCTGGCCCGCCGCCCAGCCCGACGACCACGCCCATTGGAAATTATAGCCGCCGAGCCAACCCGTGACGTCGACGACTTCACCGATGAAGAACAGTCCGGGTATCGATTTCGCCTGCATCGTCTTCTGGTCGAGGCCATTGGTGTCTACCCCGCCAAGCGTCACTTCGGCCGTACGGTAGCCCTCCGAACCGGCCGGCTTGATGCGCCAGTCGTTGACCGCGGCCTCGACGGTTTTGATCTGGGCCTCGGAAAGATCGGCGAGGTTGCCGTCGAGCCCAGTTCGCTCGGCTATCGCCTGTGCCAGCCGTTTCGGCAAATGATTTGCCAGCACGGTCTGCACCGCTTGCCGGCCATTGCCACGCCTGGCGGCGCGGACGAGCTCAGCCACATCCGTGCCCGGCAGCATGGCGACGCGGATTTCATCACCCTCGCGCCAATAGGAGGAGATTTGCAGGATGGATGGCCCACTGACGCCGCGATGCGTGAAGAGCATTGCTTCGGAAAACCGCGTCTTGCCGCAGGCAATCTCGGCGTCGACGGCGTTCCCGGCCAGGGGCGAAAGCCGCTCAAGCGTTTTTGCATCGAAGGTCAGCGGCACCAGGGCAGGCCGTGTTTCGACGATGGCAAGGCCAAACCGTTCGGCAACCTCGTAGCCGAAGCCCGTCGCGCCCATCTTGGGGATCGACTTGCCGCCACAGGCCACGACTAGGGACTGGCAAGAGACCGCGCCGGTGGAAAGGGCGAGTTCGAACCCTTGCACGGTTTTGGCGACCGTCTCAACGCGGGTCGACAACACCAGCTCGGCGTCCCTGCCCCGCATTTCCGAGACCATCATGTCGATGATCTGGCGCGCGGAGCCGTCACAAAACAGCTGCCCCAGTGTCTTCTCGTGATAGGCAATGCCGTGGCGTTCGACGAGCGCGATGAAGTCGCGTTGCGTATAGCGGCTGAGCGCCGAGATGCAGAAATGCGGATTCCTCGAGATAAAATTCTTCGGGCTCGCATGGATGTTGGTGAAATTGCACCGGCCGCCGCCGGAGATGCGGATCTTTTCGCCAGGTGCCGCCGCATGATCGAGGATCAGCACCGAACGGCCGCGCTTGGCGGCCTCCACGGCGCACATCATTCCGGCGGCGCCGGCGCCGATGATCACGACATCATAGGATTGCATCAGGCTGATCGTTCCCGCATGACCCCGCGCCGCATTAGCCGGGCGAGGCGCTCATTCCGCCTGATACCTCCAATGTGCCGCGCGGCCAACAGGGTGGCGAAGGCTCAGACCAACGTTTCTGCGAACAAGTCAGTCAATCGCTTCCAATGCCGCTCGGCACCGGCTGCATTGAAGACGCTATGGTCGGGCACGCACCAGCCATGCGCCATGCCGACATAATTCTCGATCGCGTGGTCGATTTCAGCGTTCCGAAGCGCCTCTTCCAGCCGCGTCGACTGCTCCGGCGGAAAGCTCCGGTCGACACCGGCCATGCCGACATAGACACGCGCCTTGATGGAGGCCGCCTTGCGGTGCGGACTGTCGGCGGCATCGCTGGCGAGATTGCCGCCATGGAAACTGGCGGCGGCCTTGATCGTGTCTGGATACGTCGCAGCGGCGTTGAGCGCCCGCGCTCCGCCCATGCAATAACCGACGGTGCCGATCGGCCCGGTGACGCCTTCGGCGGACATTGCCTCGAGAAAGCCGCCGCTGTCGCTGATGGTCATCTCCTGCGTCGTGCCGGTGACCAGCGCCATCAGCGCTGTCTTGGTCTTTTCCACGGTGAAGGCGGTCTTGGCGTCGAACGGACCGTAAGGCGCATTGCGATAGAAGAGGTCCGGCACCAGCACCGCATAGCCCTCGCCCGCCAGCCGTTCCGCCATTTGGTCAAGCGCCGGGCGTGGACCGAAAGCGTCCTGATAGAGGATGATGCCAGCTTTGGCTGGAGAGACCTTGGTCGAGCGGAACAGGCCAGCCTTCGCCACGCCGTCACGGGTCTTGATCTGAAGGTCCTGCTTCGCCATTGCCTGCTCCGTTGATCAGATGGGCGATACATATCCGCGCAAGCGGCCGCGGCAAGGCGGTTGCCTGAATCCGCCAGTCAACATTTCGTAGGATCGCGTGACGAGCTAAAGATCAGCGAATGCAGCCATATGGAAGGCCTGAACCTCTGCCGGATAGCGGTAGCTTGTGCCATAGGGGCAGGCATTGCGGTCAAGGCAACCGCCAGTGCGGCACGGCCCGCCATTCGCTCCCCGAACATGCGCCAGGCAGGGCTGGTAGGCGAACCCTTCCGTGGAATAGGCATCGACCGGGCAGGATTTCAGGCACGGTTTCTCGACACATGCCTCGCAGAGATGGATCGCTTCGCAAGGCTGCGGAAGCGCTATCTCCTCCTCGAACAGCAACGCGCCGCGATAGGCATGCCACAGCCCATATTGCGGATGCATGAGGATGCCGAGCGGCGACGGCCTCAGCCCCTCCGCCCGAACAGCCCATTGCTGGAACGGCAGGTAAGGCTTGTCCGACGGCGAAACGGCGCGCGCGCCAAACTTTTCTGCTACAGCGCCAATCACCTGCCGCGACCAGGTGTCGAGCGGATTGGCGATCGCCTGCGGCTGCTCTTTCCGCCAGCGCAGGAAATGCGGCCAAGGCGCGGCACCCGCCTGCCCCACCAGCAGGACGGACTTTGCCGGCGCGCCCGAGACGCCATGAGGGGCACCGTCGTGATGGGGAAAAAGAAAGCCGCCACGCAGGATGAGGCCGTTGGCGCCAAGCGCGGCCGTGATCTCCCCGATCATGCCGCGCACGCAATCATCCCTTCTTGTCCGGATCGGAGAAGGCGCTCCGCCAGACTTCCTTGTGGATGATGTTGGCGACTTTAGCCCCGCCTGACTCGGGCTCCTTTCAGGTGAAGGCGTCGGGCATCGACCCCTTCTTCTTGGCGATGAAGTCCTTCAGGGCTTCGTCGATGCCTTCATCAAGGTGCGGCGCCTCGTAAGACTCCAGCCAGCGCCGCGCCAGATCGTTGGCACGCTGCGGCGCGGTCTTCTGACCCTCGGCCAGCCACTGCTCATAGGAGTTGTTGTCGGCGATCGACGAGCGGTAGAAGGCGGTCTGGAAATTGGCCTGGGTGTGGTCGCAACCGAGATAGTGGCTGCCCGGGCCGACCTGGCGGATGGCGTCCATCGCCTGGCCGTTTTCCGAAAGATCGACGCCTTCGGAGAATTTTTGGGTCATGCCGAGCTGGTCGATATCCATCATGAATTTTTCGTAGCAGGACGCCAGGCCACCTTCGAGCCAGCCAGCCGAATGCAGCACGAAATTGGTGCCGGCGAGAATGGTCGAGTTCAGCGTGTTGGCGCTCTCATAGGCTGCCTGCGCGTCCGGGACTTTCGAGGCGCAGAGCGAGCCGCCGGTGCGGAACGGCAAGCCGAGGCGGCGTGCGAGTTGCGCCGCGCCATAGGAGACCAGCGATGGTTCCGGCGTGCCGAAGGTCGGCGCGCCCGACTGCATGGAGATCGACGAGGCGAAGGTGCCGAACAGCACCGGGGCGCCCGGCCGGATCAGCTGCGTGAACGACGCGCCGGCCAGCACTTCGGCCAGGACCTGCGTCAGCGTGCCGGCGACCGTCACCGGGCTCATCGCGCCGGCCAGGATGAACGGCGTGACGATGCAGGCCTGGTTATGACGCGAATAGACCTTCAGGGCGCCAAGCATGGTCTCGTCGAACACCATCGGCGAATTGGCGTTGATCAGACTGGTCAGCACCGTGTTGTTCTCGACGAAGTCGTCGCCGAAGACGAGCTTGGCCATCGCCACCGTGTCCTCGGCGCGCTCCGGCGCGGTCACCGAACCCATGAACGGCTTGTCGGAATATTTGATGTGCGCGTAGACCATGTCGAGGTGGCGCTTGTTGACCGGCACGTCGACCGGCTCGCACACCGTGCCGCCCGAATGGTGGATCGATGGCGCCATATAGGCGAGCTTCACGAAATTCTGGAAATCCTCGATCGTCGCATAGCGCCTGACGCCGTCGAGATCGCGTACGAAGGGCGGACCATAGACCGGCGCGAACACGGTCGCATTGCCGCCGATCTGCACCGAGCGTTCTGAATTGCGGGCATGCTGGGTGTAGACGGATGGCGCGGTCTTCAAGAGCGAACGGCAGAGCCCCTTGGGAAAATGCACGCGCTCGCCCTTGACGTCGGCGCCGGCCTCTTTCCACAACTGCAACGCTTCCGCGTCATCGCGGAAAATAATGCCGATCTCTTCCAGCACCGTGTCGGTATTCTTCTCGATCAGCGCCAGGCCTTCCTCGTTCAGCACCTCGTAAACGTTGATCTTGCGCTTGATGTAAGTGAGCTGTGTGCCCGGGCCGCCGCCGGAACGCGCCGCGCGCCTTGCCGCCGCTCCGCCGCTGGCGCCGCGCCCACGCCGCGCGTTTGACGCTTCCTGGTCGACTGCCGCGTGTTCGCTCATGATCGCTCTTCCCTGAATATGGCCTGCCTGACTATGGCCGGTCCGTAACCGTTGCGGCCGCATGGCGCGGCTTTCGCCGGATCGTAGCCAAGCACCCTATTCGAAACGGCCCGTCCGCGCCAACGCCTGTCGCAAAATCGACAAGAAATCCGATAGATTTTCCAGTCGCTTTCCTTTTGCGGGAAGTCGCAAATCAGCTATGGATACCCGCCCGTTGCGGGTTAGGTATGAACGCCATTATTTTGTGCCTTGCGACACAGTCGCGATGCCGTGAGGAGCTGGATTAAAATGTCCGACGACGAGATCATCCTTTCCGAACTTTCCGACGACGAGTTGGTGCAGCAGATGCACGACGATCTCTATGACGGTCTGAAGGAAGAAATCGAGGAAGGCACGCGCATCCTGCTCGATCGCGGCTGGGTGCCCTACAAGGTGCTGACCGAGGCGCTGGTCGAGGGCATGCGTATCGTCGGCGAGGATTTTCGCGACGGCATCCTGTTCGTTCCCGAGGTGCTGTTGTCGGCCAATGCGATGAAGGCCGGCATGTTCATCCTGCGCCCTCTGCTCGCCGCCACCGGCGCGCCGAAACAGGGCAAGATGGTGATCGGCACCGTCAAGGGCGACATCCACGACATCGGCAAGAACCTCGTCGGTATGATGATGGAGGGTGCTGGCTTCGACGTCATCGACCTCGGCATCAACAACGCGGTTGAGAAATATCTCGATGCGATCGAGCAGCACCAGCCCGACATCATCGGCATGTCGGCGCTGCTCACCACCACCATGCCCTACATGAAGGTCGTCATCGACACGATGAAGGAAAAGGGCATTCGAGACGATTATGTCGTGCTGGTTGGCGGCGCGCCGCTCAACGAGGAATTCGGCAAGGCCGTCGGCGCCGACGCCTATTGCCGCGACGCCGCGGTGGCGGTCGAGACCGCGAAGGACTTTATGAAGCGCAAGCACAACGTGCGTGCTTCGGCCTGATTGGACAATCCGGCATGGACAATAGAACAAGCCGCGCCTTGCAGCGCGGCTTTTTTGTTCCCAGATGATGGGAAGGCCGCCCGCGGATCAGGGCTTCGTGACGGTGTCCTTGACCGCCCTGGCCGTCGATTTGACGTCCTTGCCGACGCCGCGGACGGTGTTCGCGCAAGCCGTAAGGGCCAGGACGCTGGCAAGAATGGCAATCGGTGCGATGCGTAGCAGTTTCATGGACGGTGTCTCCCTCAATAGATAAATTAGCTTACAGCAACGAAGCTCGGCTTGACTGATCCCATGGCCAAAACACAGAAAACGAAACCGAATCAAAGCGACAGGCTGCTCGTCATCGCCTGCGGGATGATTGCGCGCGAGGTGTTGGCCGTCAAGGAACGGCTCGGGCTGGATCACCTCGAATTGACGTGTTTGCCGGCGGAATTTCATTTCTATCCCGACCGCATCGCGCCAGCCATGGATAAGGCGATCGAGAGGGCCAAGGCGGAAGGTTACGAGCACATCTTCGTCGGCTATGCCGATTGCGGCACTGGCGGCCTGCTTGACCGCGTGTTGGAGAAGCATGGCGTCGAGCGCATGGCCGGCCCGCATTGCTTCGCCTTCTATCAAGGCATGGAGGCCTACGACAAGGTCGGCGACGACGACATGATGTCGTTCTACATGACGGATTTCCTGTGCCGTCAATTCGATGCCTTCTTCATGAAGCCGCTCGGCCTGGACAAGCACCCGGAGCTGATCAAGGACTATTTCGGCAACTACCAGAAGCTGATCTATCTCGCGCAGACCGATGACCCCGAGCTCGACAAGGTCGCGGAAAAGGCCGCTGCCCTCCTTGGCCTTGCCTATGAGCGCCGCTCCACCGGTTTTGGCGACCTGACGCCAGGCCTGGCGCGGGCGGCCGCGAACGCCTGACGGCTCAGGTCCCGTCTTCGGCCGCCAGCGCCGCCAGCACGTCGGCAAAACTTGTCCTGCAGGCAAAGCCCAGCCTGTCCCTCGTCCGTGACGCGTCATAGACCCGGTCGATCGAGGAAAACATCGTCCAGCCTTTGCGCGCATAAAGTGCCGGAAATTCGGGAAAATAACGCGCCACGACCGATGGAGCGTCGGCGATCAAGTCGGCGCAATCGTCGGGTT
Organism: Mesorhizobium sp. B2-3-13; assembly: GCF_006442195.1. NCBI lineage: Bacteria > Pseudomonadati > Pseudomonadota > Alphaproteobacteria > Hyphomicrobiales > Phyllobacteriaceae > Mesorhizobium > Mesorhizobium sp. B2-3-13. The sequence continues at coordinate 389,818 of NZ_VFVQ01000001.1, read as the reverse complement.
GGAACAGCGTTGGCGCACAGACGATGAAGATGTCGAAGCCGAGTTCCGGTGCCTTCTCCAATGCCGCGACATGCGCCTGCGCCGCGTCGTCCACCGTCAGCCGCCGAAACAGCAGTTCGTTCGCCTTGGTGTTGGCGTCCGACTGCTCGATCGCATGCGCCATGTCGTCGGGCTCGGGGAAGAAACGTGCCGTGCGCGCAGCACCACCACCCAGCCACCCGACGACCCCGTGAGCAAGATTCGCATTCGTCACACCATGAATTTCGACCGTGACCCTGTTAAGCACGGATGACAGGCGCCAGCGACCCGGTAAGTTAGCCCAGACAAAAACAGGGAATCCTTTGATGAACCTCCGCCCCTTGCTTGCCGTTGTCGGCCTGCTCTGCTGCGCTTTGCCCGCCTTTGCCGACGGTCAGGTGCAGAAACTGATCACCGCCGCCGACAAGGCGCGGCTCGACAAATATGGACACCCGCAAGGCGGCGCTCGCCGAGGCAAAGGCGGGCAAACCCGCCGAGCTCAAGCAACTCGACACGCTGCTGGGCAAGCCGCTGGTCGCCTTCTCCGACAAGGATCTCACCGGCAATTGGCGGTGCCGCACGATCAAGATCGGCGGACCGAGCCCGCTCGTGATCTATGGCTGGTTCAAATGCAGGGTCACCGATGATGGCTCCGGCTGGCGGCTGGAAAAGATCAGCGGTTCGCAGCGCACCCAGGGCCGCTTCTTCGACGACGGCGACAAGCGCTCGATCTATCTTGGCTCCGGCTCCGTCAACGACGACCTGGCAAAGCCCTATGGCAGCGGCCCGCAAACCGACCAGGTCGGTTACGCCTTCCGCAACAGCGCCAAGGAATGGCGCATCGAATTCCCCGCGCCCTACTACGAATCGAAGCTCGACATCATGGAGTTCAAGCGCTGACCGGGGTCTTCATGCCGTGGTAGGCTTCCGGCATACCAAGGATTAACCCGCCTGCCCTAAAGTCCGGCCACATCAGCCGGTCCTTGGAGCATGGCAAGATCAATGGCGGCGTCGCGACGTTCGATCCAGGGCTGCTATCGAAACAATGGTACCACCCAACGATCTGGTTCTACGTCTGGAGGGCTGAGAACCGGCATCTGATAACGCATCCAGCGTCGGGAACAGCGCAAACTTCGCCGCCATTCCTGCTGCATTGACCCCGTCGCGACATAGGTCGCAAACGAATAAACCCCCCTTTCATTTTACGACATCCAAATGCGTCGCTTTTGAATGCGCGCGCGTCGTCCCATAACAAGCAGCCTTGCGACGCTTTCGGCAATGCTCGGAATATCGAGGAGCGAGAATTCATGGCCGATCTTATCGTCGTCTACTGGCGCGACATCCCTGCCCAGGTCATCGTCAGGAAAGGCCGGCAGAACGCCAAGCGCGAATTGCCGTTGCGCTTCACCGAGGCGATCGACATGTGTGCCATGCGCACCGGCGCCGGTGGCACTGACGACTATCTCGCCGAATGGCGCAAGGCCGAACCGGTTCCGGTCGGTGACGATCTCGAAGCCGAGGTCGAAAAGGCATTCCACGAGCTCGACACGAAATACGACCGCGAGCGGCTGGTCGCTCTGGTCAAGGCGGGCGGAAAAGAAAATGTCTGACGAGAACCCGGCGGTTACCCAGGCCACGCTGGTCAAGAAGGCCGCGCCGAAATCCGACTACAAGCCAGCCGACGTGTCGCCACAGCGCCGCGTGCAGCGCTCGTTCGCGGTGAGACTATGGTCTGTTCGGCACTCGCGATTGCTCGAATGGTTTTATGCCCGTTTTGCCGACATGTTCCTGCTGCTGCATCCCTTGTGGAAGGGTATCGGCTACGGCCGCGTCGAGGCTCCAATCAAATTCGTTGAAAAGCGCGTCAAGGGCTTCATGTTCGACTGCCGCATGTGCGGCCAGTGCATCCTGTCCTCGACCGGCATGTCGTGCCCGATGAATTGCCCCAAGCAGTTGCGCAACGGCCCCTGCGGAGGCGTGCGCGCCAACGGCAATTGCGAGGTCGAGCCCGATATGCCCTGCGTCTGGGTCAAGGCCTGGGAAGGTTCGCAGAACATGGTCAATTCCGACAGGATCCTCACCGTGCAGAAGCCGGTCGACCAGTCCTTGCGCGAAACTTCAGCCTGGCTGCGGGTGACCGCGCAGGCCGCGGCAGCCCGTGAAGCCGCCGCTGCCGCGAAGACCGGAGCCTCCGCATGATCGGCCGCCAGCTCGATGAAAATCCGGCCGGCATCCATTTGCCGCTCGATCCCCTGCCCGGCCACACCTCGCGCGGCCGGCTGGAGCGCGTGCTCAGGCGCGGCGAATTCGCGGTGACCACCGAGCTCAACCCACCCGACAGCGCCGATCCCGAGGATGTCTATAACAGGGCGAAGATATTCGACGGATGGGTCGATGCCATCAACGCGGTCGACGCGTCCGGCGCCAATTGCCATATGTCGTCGGTCGGCATCTGCGCACTGCTGACCCGCATGGGCTACGCCCCGATCATGCAGATCGCCTGCCGCGACAAGAACCGTATCGCCATCCAGGGCGATGTGCTGGGCGGTGCTGCGATGGGCGTCGCCAACATGCTGTGCCTGACCGGCGACGGCGTGCAGGCCGGCGACCAGCCGGGCGCCAAGCCGGTGTTCGATCTCGATTCCATGTCTCTGCTGGAGACCTGCCGCATCATGCGTGACAACGGCAAGTTTCTGTCCGGCCGCAAGCTGACGACGCCCCCGCAGCTGTTCCTGGGCGCTGCCGTCAATCCGTTCGCGCCGCCCTTCGACTTTCGCCCGATCCATCTCGGCAAGAAGATCGCCGCCGGTGCGCAGTTCGTGCAGACGCAGTATTGCTTCGACGTGCCGATGTTCAAGACCTTCATGCAGAAGGCCCGCGATCTCGGCCACACTGAAAAGGTGTTCATCCTGTGCGGCGTCGGCCCGCTCGCTTCAGCCAAGACGGCAAAATGGATCCGCTCCAACGTGCCCGGCATCCATATCCCTGACGCCATCATCAAGCGGCTGGAAGGCGCCCAGGACCAGAAGAAGGAAGGCAAGCAGCTCTGCACCGACATCATCAACGAGGTGAAGGAAATTCCCGGCGTCTCTGGCATCCACGTGATGGCCTATCGCCAGGAGGAATATGTCGCCGAGATCGTCGATGAATCGGGTGTGCTGAAGGGCCGTCAGCCATGGAAGCGTGAGATCCGCCGCGACGACCAGATGGTCGCCGACCGGCTGGACCATATCCTGCACGACGAGATTACCGAAACCCAGGTGGATATGGTGAAGACCGCGCATTGACCCGCGCGGAACGACCACCATTCGCTTGATCGACAAGAGATAACGATATAAAGAACTCTTTATATCACGACGGAGAGATTTCATGACCCGGACCATCGTTGCCTCGGCGACACGAGAAATCATCATCGGCTTCGACCAGCCCTTCTGCGTGATCGGCGAACGCATCAACCCGACCGGCCGCAAGAAGCTCGCCGCCGAGATGGTGGTTGGCAATTTCGAGACCGTCATCAAGGACGCGCTGGAGCAGGCCGCCTGCGGCGCCACCATGCTCGACGTCAATGCCGGCGTCACTTCGGTCAACCCGAACGAAACCGAACCTGGTCTTTTGGTGCAGACGCTGGAAATCGTCCAGGGCCTGGTCGACCTGCCGCTGTCGATCGATAGTTCCGTCAGTGCCGCGATCGAGGCCGCGCTGAAGGTCGCCAAGGGCCGGCCGCTGGTCAACTCTGTCACCGGCGAGGAGGAAAAACTCGAAGCCATCCTGCCGCTGGTCAAAAAATACAACGTGCCCGTCGTCGCCATCTCCAACGACGAGACCGGCATTTCGATGGACCCGGACGTGCGCTTCGCCGTCGCCAAGAAGATCGTGCAGCGCTGCGCCGATTTCGGCATCCCGGCGCACGACGTCGTCGTGGACCCGCTGGTCATGCCGATCGGGGCGCTTGGCGATGCCGGCCGCCAGGTGTTCGCGCTGCTGCGCCGCCTGCGCGAAGAGCTCAAGGTCAACACCACGTGCGGCCTGTCGAATATCTCGTTTGGCCTGCCGCACCGCCACGGCATCAACGCCGCCTTCATCCCGATGGTGATCGGCGCCGGCATGACTTCGGCGATCATGAACCCGGTGCGGCCGCAGGAAATGGAAGCCGTGCGCGGCGCCAACGTGCTGAACGGCACCGACGAGAACTGCACCAAATGGATCAAGACCTACAAGGATTACAAGCCGGCCGAAGGCGGCCACGCGGTGGCGGCGCCGACAGCGGTCAATGCACCGGGCGAAGGCGGCGGCAATGGCAGCCGCCGGCGCGGCGGTCGTGAAGCCCGGATGGGCCGGGGATAAGCGCGCAATCGTGAATTCACCTGCAAACATTACCGATCCGCTCGTGCTGTTCATGCCGTCAGGCAAGCGCGGGCGGTTCCCTGTCGGCACGCCGGTGCTCGACGCCGCGCGCCAGCTCGGCGTCTATGTCGAGAGCGTGTGCGGCGGACGCGCCACTTGCGGGCGCTGCCAGATCGAGGTGCAGGAAGGCAATTTCGCCAAGCACAAGATCACCTCCTCAAACGACCACATCTCGCCCAAAGGTCCCAAGGAAGAGCGCTACGAACGCGTGCGCGGCCTGCCCGAAAGGCGCCGCCTCTCCTGCTCGGCGCAGATCCTCGGTGATCTCGTCATCGACGTGCCGCAGGACACCGTCATCAACGCGCAGACCATCCGCAAGGATGCCGACACCAGGGTGATCGCCCGCGATACGGCGATCCGCATGTGCTATGTCGAGATCGAAGAGCCCGACATGCACAACCCATCAGGCGACCTGGACCGGCTCAAGATCGCGCTGATGAAGGACTGGGGCTTTAAAAACCTCGAATTCGACTTTTATCTGCTGCCGCAGGTGCAAGGCATATTGCGCAAGGGCAACTGGACCGCTACCGCTGCCATCCACAAGGATGCCGACAGTGACATCGCGCGCGTCATCGCGCTGTGGCCGGGCCTCAAGAACGAGGCTTATGGGCTGGCCTGCGACATCGGCTCGACCACCATCGCCATGCATCTGGTATCGCTGCTGTCGGGGCGCGTCGCCGCCTCGTCCGGAACGTCGAATCCGCAGATCCGCTTTGGCGAGGATTTGATGAGCCGCGTCTCCTATGTGATGATGAACCCGGATGGCCGCGAAGGCATGACGGTGGCCGTGCGCGAGGCGATCTCCGGCCTCGTCGACAAGGTCTGCGCGGAAGGCAATGTCCAGCGCAACGACATCCTGGATTCCGTCTTCGTCGGCAATCCGATCATGCATCACCTGTTCCTCGGCATCGATCCGACCGAACTCGGCGGAGCCCCCTTCGCGCTTGCCGTCTCGGGCGCCGTGCGCATCAAGGCATCCGATATCGGGCTGAAGCTCAACCAGGGCGCGCGCCTCTATATGCTGCCTTGTATTGCCGGCCATGTCGGCGCCGATGCGGCGGCGGTGACGCTGTCGGAAGGCCCGCATCGCCAGGACGAGATGATGTTGATCGTCGATGTCGGCACCAATGCCGAGATCGTACTCGGCAATCGCGCGCGTGTCGTGGCTGCCTCCTCGCCCACCGGTCCGGCCTTCGAAGGTGCCGAAATCTCCGGTGGCCAGCGGGCTGCGCCCGGCGCCATCGAGCGCGTGCGCATCGATCCCGACACGCTGGAGCCGAAATACCGCGTCATCGGCTCGGAATTGTGGTCCGACGAACCGGGCTTCCTCGACAGCGTGCAGGCGACCGGCGTCACCGGCATCTGCGGCTCCGGCATCATCGAGATCGTCGCCGAAATGTATCTCGCCGGCATCATCTCGGAGGATGGTGTCGTCGACGGTTCGCTGGCCGCGCGCTCGCCGCGCGTCGTCGCCAACGGCCGCACCTTCTCCTACGTGCTGAAGGAAGGCGAACCCAAGATCACCATCACCCAGACCGACGTACGCGCCATCCAGCTTGCCAAGGCGGCGCTCTATGCCGGCACCAAGCTGTTGATGGAAAAGCAGAACACCGAGCATGTCGACCGCATCCATTTCGCCGGTGCGTTCGGCTCCTTCATCGATCCGAAATACGCCATGGTGCTCGGCCTTATCCCCGATTGCGATCTCGACAAGGTCTCGGCCGTCGGCAACGCCGCCGGCGCCGGTGCCCGTATGGCGCTGCTCAATCGCGGCTATCGTCGCGAGATTGAGGAGACGGTGAGCCAGATCGAGAAGATCGAGACCGCGCTGGAGCCGAAATTCCAGGAGCATTTCGTCTATGCCATGGCGTTGCCCAACAAGGTCGATCCCTTCCCGAAACTGTCGGCGGCGGTGAAACTGCCGCCACGCAAGACGGTCAGCGAGGATGGCATCGCCGGAGATTCAGCACCGCGAAGGCGCTCGCGCGAAGGCCACGCCGCACGGCGCAGCCGCGACTGACAAACCGCTTCAGGCCGTTGCGATCGGATTCATGTGTCTGCAGCCTGGGTAAGCGGGGTCTCTTTTCCGCGCTTGACGCCTTTGGGGCGTGAGGGGTGCAGCGCCCGGATGAGCGGCTTTTCAACGACCGGATAAAGCATCGCCGAGAACACCAGGCTGAGAACGACGATCAGCGCCGGCTGCAATGCCGGCAGCACGCCGAGCCGCAAGGTGATGCCCGTCACCGCGACGGCGACCAGGGCGTGCCAAAGATAGATCGAATAGGAGGCTTCGCCGAGGAAACTGAACAAGGCCACAGGCCTGAACGGCCGAGCGCGTTCGGCAAAGACCGCACCCGCCACGATCAGCATGGCCGGGATGCCCCAGCGCAATACGCGCGGCATATCGGCGTCGACCAACGGGATGACGGCGAGCAGAAGAAACCCACCACTAAGCAGCGTCAGGGCCAGCCCAAACGAGAGCCTAACGTCCTGGAGCCACAGGCGTGCGAGAATGACGCCGGCAGCGAATTCGAGCACGATTGGGCTGGTGAAGGAACGCGCATATCCGTCGGGCAAGACAAAATGCAGCGCGACGATGATGGTGAGACTGCCGACGAGCACGCCCAGACGCCATCGTTCGCCCAGAAAAAGAGTCAAGGCGAAAACGAGATAGAACATCATCTCGTAGCTCAGCGTCCAACCCTGGAGGACGACGGGATGCAATGCGCCGTCTTGCAGAAGCGGCAAGAAGAACAGCGAGCGGCCGAGACTCAGCGGGCTGAGCAACTGATCGTAAAAAAACTGTGGCTTGATCAGCATGGCTGCGGCAGTCATGAAGGTGACGATCCAGTAGAGCGGCACGATGCGGGTGATCCGGCGGCCGATGAAGCCCACTGGATCCGCCGGGCGGCTCGCCGTCGTCACCCACATGATGAAACCGCTGATCACAAAGAAGACGTCGACCCCGGCGGCACCGACAGAGAACGGGCCGTCGAACTGCTCGCTGACGTGGAAGCAGACCACAGCACTCGCAGCTAGCGCCCGCAGATACTGAATGCTGTGGATACTCGGCACGATGACCCCAGTCATGGTTTCCGCGTTGTGCTGCAACGCACACTTCTGCTGCTGCGCTGCACAATTACAGGCAGTTGCGGGGCGACTTGTCAACTATTTTCTATTCGATTCGCAGCGCACCACCGCCCGAGGACGTCCAATTTATTGGGACCTGAAAACGACTTCGGCGCCTCGAAAACTCATTTGTATGCAATGTTTCCAGATTAGGCCGATCTGGAAACGAACGCGCTATTTCCGCGAAATCCATCCGATACATGGCAGGCGCATTTACCCCGCATCGAACGGCGGCCGAGAAGTCCTTGGCCACTGCCGTTCTTCAAGGGAGATGAAAATGTCGATGTTCGAAAGTCTCGGCCGCTTCGGTGTGACCGTCAGGCAAGCTCATGCCAGGAATAAGGCGATCCGCGCGCTGAACAGCTTGCCGGCGCATGTCCAGAAGGACATCGGGTGGCCGGCATCGCCGCCGAACGATCCGCAGGCCACGCTCGCCTCGCTGCTTCTGGGTACGACGCGCTGATGACCTTCACCGACAAATGCAAATTGCTCGGCCTTCGCCGGGGACCTCGCACGTCCCCGACGGCCCGCAACCGGCTGCGCGCGGCACTTCTGCCGCGCCACTGATCACACCAGCGTGTGGACAAGGCGCTGATCTTGACATCTTTGGCCAGGGCACGATCTTCAAGAATGAAGGGGAATTCTCTTAGTCGGCTGCCGCCGAAGTCCGTGTATCCGCATGCCAAGTTTGAAAAGCCACGTCGTGTCCTTCGTGCTCAGGCACAGCCGCAAGCAGGCCTTTTCCAGCCCGGAAAACCTGCAGCGCTGGATAGCGGCCGCGCGCAAGACCGAGGATCACCGTCCGCCGGCCTTGCTGCAGCAGCGTTACGATATCCAGACGCGCAGCGTTGACGGGTTTCCGGTCTACGAAATCGCGCCCAGGGCCGGAGAGCACAAGCAGATACTCTACCTGCATGGCGGCGCCTATGTCTTTGAGATCACGCCTTATCACTGGTATCTGATCGCCGACATGGCCGACCGGCTGGGCTACGGCATCACCGTGCCGATCTATCCAATCGCCCCCGAGCACAACTTCCACGCCATGTTCGGCATGGTCGGCGCTGTCTATCGCCGGATGCTCGAGGAGACAGAGGCGGAAGACATCATCTTCATGGGCGATTCCGCCGGCGGCAACATGGCCGTGGTGCTGACCATGATGGCCGCGGAAGCGGGCCTGCCCCTGCCCTCGCGCCATGTGCTGATTTCACCCGGCCTCGACGTCTCGCTCGCAAACCCCGAAGTATTCGAGGCGGAGCGGAACGATCCATGGTTGGGCATTGCCGGTGGGCGGGAGGCGATCCGGCTCTATAGTGCCGGTATGGATCCGACCGACTGGCGCATCAGCCCGGTCTATGGCGATCTGTCGGTGTTGCCGAAGACATTGCTCCTGACGGGCTCCCGCGATCTTCTCACGCCCGACAATCTGATCTTTGCACAAAAAGCCCGCACCGCCGGTGTCGAGGTGGAGTTGGTTTACGAGGAAGGCATGTTCCACGTCTGGCCGCTGATTGACATGCCGGAAGCGCGGCGCGCGCGCCAACACATCGTTGCTTTCCTGAGCCAGAGCCCTTCGCCGATCGCCGCCTCCGCAGACGCGGCGGAGCAGCGCCTTCGGTCCGACTATCCCGGATGATCAGAACTTGCCGGTTTCCCTAAATACTTCGAAAGTCGCGCGGATGTGGTCGGCGACGGCCTTGACCGGCGCACTGGCGTCCGGCGCCACCACCATGGCAAGATTGTAAGTGCCGATATCGGGCATGCCGTCCTTCGGGCAGAGTTCGACCATGTCGTTGCCGAGGAACGATCGCGGCAGCGGCGCGACCGCAAGATCTGCCATGATCGCGGCTCGCTGGCCTGCGGTATGGGCGCTCATGTAAGCGACGCGATAGTTGCGGCCCTCGCGGCCTAATGCCTCGAGCGCACCGGCCCGCCAGGCACAGCCTTCTTCCCACAATGAGACCGGCAGCGGTTCGCGTAGATGCGCGCAGCCGCCCTTGGCGCCGGCCCACACGATGGGCTCGGTCAAAAGCACCTCGGCGCCAAGCGCGCTGGTCTTATAGGAGTTCGTCAACAGCGTAATGTCGAGCGCGCGGTCGTCCATGCGCCGGCGCAGATTGCTGCTCTGGTCGATGGTGACGTCGACGGCAATCGAGGGATGCGACTGCGCGAAACGCTTCAGCACATGCGGCAGCACGCGCTCGCCATAATCATCCGGGGAGCCAAGCCGCACCACGCCCACAATATCGGGGATAATGAACTTCGACACCACCTCGCGGTTGATCGACAACAGCCGCCGGGCATAGCCGAGCAGCATTTCGCCGTCCGTGGTCAGCGTCACCGAACGTGCATCGCGCGCGAACACCGAGCGGCCGAGAATATCCTCCAGCTTCTTGATCTGCATGGAGACGGCCGACGGGGTCCGGAACACCGCATTGGCCGCGGTGGTGAAGCTGCCGGTCTCGGCAATCGCCACGAAGGTGCGCAAAACGTCGAGGTCGAGCAGCGGCAGCGGATGATTGAGTGGGGCGTTCATGACGATCGACCTTCAATTTTTCTGATACAAAACATCATTCCATTTCGTTTGATTGAACATCAGATCAGGAGCATAGTCAACTCCATCGAAGCAGCATGCTGCCAAAGCGGCCACGAAACGACTACGGCGCAGACCTGCATTCGACGTGTAATGTAGCTGAAACAGACCTGACGTAATGCATTGCCGGCGCCTCCGCGCCGCAGCAAAGGAGATCGAAATGTCTATCCTCTCATCCCTCGGCCGCATCGCGACCGAATTCAACGCGGCCCGCGCCCGCTACCAGACCGAACGCGCCATCCGTTCCCTGCCGATCGAGTTGCAGAAGGATATCGGCTGGCCGGAAGCTTCCGACACCAAGACCGGCATTCGCAATGGCGTCGGATCCTGGGCTGGAGCAAAGTAGATCGTGTGTACCCCGTGCTGAAGGCCTGCCGCGCAACCCGCCCGGCAGGCCTTCTCTATTTTATTTGTATTCAAACGAATTCAGCAGCCATGCTGCCGCTGCATGGCGCATATGAGCAAGCCGCATAGCAGCTCTTTTTTGAAGCCAACCAACTGTAAATATTCGTAAATATTGGGCACAATACCTGCAACCTGCCCAAATCTGTTGCAGTCGGTGTCGCTTTTCATATCAAGCGCTTCGCTTTTGCGATTCAGTTTCTGCTTACACAAGCCTATATCCCCGTCAGCAAACGAGCTGCCCCACTCCATCAAGCGAAGGCGACCCGTCTGAGCAACCGATTGGAGATGATCATGAAGCTTTTTGCCCGCCTCTTCGCTCGCCGCGAAATGAACCTGACCACCGCTCTCGAGCGTCAGCGCCTCGCCAACACCATGCCTGGCCAGACCGGGGCCATGGCTGCGGCGCGTCTCGGCTTCGTCGCCTGATACCTCCACAGCCGCGCTCCCTGCCACGGCTTCAGAGTTGACAGCCGCCGCTTCGGTTCCGCCGAGGCGGCGTTTATCTGTTGCGCTTCCATCACCTTTTCACAACCTGACGGTGGCCTGGTTTGAGCAGCACCGCGCTGCGATTGCCCATTTGCGACCCATGTCGCAAATTTAATCTTGCCAAAGCCGCCTAGCCGATTGACAGGAATGGTTTTTCCTGATGACGCTATGCTATTCGCGACATCCTGTTCGCGTCATGGCCAGATGAGGTTCCCCGTGAACGCCGTCAAGCATCCGATCAAGCGGTCGTTTGTGTTCTTCCTTGTTCCCGATTTCACCATGATCGCTTTTGCGACCGCGCTGGACCCGTTGCGCTCCGCCAATCGGATGCTCGGCTACGAGGCCTATCGCTGGCGCCTTGCCAGCATTGACGGCAAGCCGGTGCGCGCCTCCAACGGCGTGGAGTGTGCGGTCAACACCTCGCTGGAGGAGGAACGCAAGAAGATGGCCGGGCCGGACCGCCCGAACATGGCCATCGTCTGCAGCGGCACCAATGTCGAGCGCTATCAGAACAAGTCGGCTTTTGCCTGGCTGCGCGAGGAATATAACCGCGGCGTCGCAGTCGGCGGTCTGTGCACCGGTGCGCATATCCTGGCCGCCGCCGGGCTGTTGTCGAACAAGCGCTGCGCCATCCATTGGGAAAACCTGCCGGGCTTTTCCGAGGCCTTCCCGAAAGCCAATGTCTTTGCCGACCTGTTCGAGATCGACCAGAACATCTACACCTGCGCCGGCGGCACCGCCGCGCTCGACATGATGCTGAAGCTGATCGGCGACGATTTCGACGAGAACCTCGTCAACCGCGTGTGCGAGCAGGTGCTGACCGACCGTGTGCGCAGCCCCACCGACCGCCAGCGCCTGCCGCTGCGCGCCCGCCTTGGCGTGCAGAACTCGAAAGTGCTGACCATCATCGAACTGATGGAGGCCAATCTGTCCGAGCCGCTGTCGCTGATCGAGATCGCCGACCATGTCGACCTGTCGCGCCGCCAGATCGAGCGCCTGTTCCGCACCGAGATGGGCCGCTCCCCAGCCCGCTACTATCTCGAAATCCGCCTCGACCGCGCCCGGCATCTCTTGATCCAGTCGTCGCTCCCGGTGGTCGAGGTGGCGGTCGCCTGCGGCTTCGTCTCGGCCTCGCATTTCTCGAAATGCTACCGCGAGCTCTACGCCCGCTCGCCGCAGCAGGAGCGCGTGGACCGCAAGCAGTTGCTGGCGGCTTGACCCCAAACCGCAGACGACCGAGCCGTGAACGGTTAGTGCACCTCTGCGGTCCGCATCGCCTCGACGCGGATGTCCTCGGTCAGCCGTGCCTTCAACGCCGAGAATTCCGGACTGGTCTTCAGCGTGTAGTGGCGCGGATGCGGCAGGTCGATGGCGACATCCGACTTGATGCGGCCGGGCCGCGCCGTCATCACGATGACCCGCGAGGCCATGAAGATCGCCTCCTCGATGTCGTGGGTGACGAACAGCACCGTTTTCTTGCGCCGTTCCCATATGCCGAGCAGCAATTCCTGCATCAGCCCGCGCGTCTGGTTGTCGAGGGCTCCGAACGGCTCGTCCAGCAGCAGGATTTCCGGATCGTTGGCCAGTGCCCGCGCTATCGCCGTGCGCTGCTGCATGCCGCCGGAAAGCTGCTTCGGCCAATGATTCTCGAACCCCTTCAGCCCGACGAGATCGACATAGGAGGCAACGATCCCGTCCCTCTCCTCCTCGGCCATGCCGCGTTCGCGCAGGCCGAAAGCGATGTTTTCGGCGACCGTCAGCCATGGGAAAAGCGTGTAGGACTGGAAGACCATGCCGCGGTCCGGCCCGGGTCTCGTCACCGCCTTGCCGTCGAGCAGAACGCGACCTTCGCTTGGCGCTTCCAGGCCGGCGACGATCCTCAACAGCGTCGACTTTCCGCAACCGGACGGCCCCAGTATGGTGATGAAATCATTTGCCGCGACCGCGAGATCCACCGGCATCAGCGCCCTGACCGGCTCTCCGCCGCGCACGCCGGCAAAGGTGCGCGCAACGCCCTCGATGAGAAGCTTGCTCACGCCAGGCTCCATGGAAAGAGCCAGCGGTTGAACGCCTTGAAAGCGAAATCGGACAACAGCCCGATCAGACCGATGACGATGATGCCGAAGATGATCTGCCCGGTCGCCAGCCGTGACTGGCTGTTGATGATCATATAGCCGATGCCCGACGACGAGCCGATCAGTTCGGCAACGATGACATAGGTCCAGGCCCAGCCGAGCACCAGCCGCAGCGTCTCGGCGATCTCGGGCGCGTTGGCCGGCATGATCACCCGCCTGACGATGCCATTGTTGGTCGAGCCCAGCGTATAGGCGGCCTCGACCAGGTCGCGCCGTGTGGAACCGACCTTGACCGCAATGATCAGGATGACCTGGAACACCGAGCCGACGAAGATGACGAGCAGCTTTTCCAGCTCGCCAATGCCGGCCCACAGGATGAGCAGCGGAATGAAAGCCGAGGCCGGCAGGTAGCGGGCGAAGGAGACGAAGGGTTCCAGAAATGCTTCCACCGGTTTCCAGGCGCCCATGGCGATGCCGAGCGGCACGGCGACGACCGAGGCCAGCACAAAACCGCCGAAGACCCGCCAGATGGTGATCAGTATGTCGAGCCAGAAACGGTCCTCGACCAGCAGCCGCCAGCCGTCCCGCAGCATCGACAGCGGGTCGGCGAGGAAGATGCGGTTGACGTGGCCGCCAAGTGTGATCCAGGCCCAGAAGGCCACGAACAGCACGAAGAAGGAGATACCGAGCACTGTTCGCAGGCTCGGTGAGACAGGATGCAAGGGGCGCATCTTCATCCTTTGTCAGCGGGAAAGTGGCGGCGCACTGCGCCGCCGCACGGTATCCAAGGGTTGAACCGTCAATTCGCCACGGCGCTGGTGTCGGCCAGCGTGGCGACGTCGGGCGCCTCCTTGATCAGCCCCATCTGCAGCAGCAGGTCGCCGGCGGTCTTGGAAAAGTCCTGGAATTCCTTGGTGAAGAACTGCTTGTTTGCGGCCTTGTCGGCCCATTTCAGGTACTTCGCCGAATCCTCGAATTCCTTGGCCGACTGTTTCACGTCGGCGCCCATGATCTCATAGGATTTCTGCGGATCCTTCTTGATCATCTCGAGGGCATCGAAATAGCTGTCGGCAAGCGCCTTGGCGGCGTCGGGATTAGCCTTGAGAAATTCGGGCGTGCAGCCGACCGTGTCGAGAACCATCGGATAGTCGAGCGTGGTCGCCAGGATATGACCCTGGTCGGCCTTGTCGCGCACGGCCGAGATGAAGGGCTCGTAGGTGACGGCCGCGTCATTCTGCCCGGCGAGGAAGGCTTGCGCCGCCGCGTCAGGCTCGAGATTGACGACCGTCACGTCCTTGGTCGACATGCCGTTCTTGTTCAGCACCCAGGCCAGCATGAAATAGGGCGACGTTCCCGGCGCGGAGGACGCTACATTCTTGCCCTTGAGGTCGGCGACGGTCTTGATGTCGTTGCGCACGACGATGCCGTCGGCGCCATAGGATTTGTCGAGCTGGAAGATTTGCTTGGTGGTCACCCCGCTGGCGTTCCAGACCAGCCAGGTCTCGACCGTGGTGGCGGCGCATTGCAGGTCGCCGCTGGCGATGGCGAGCGGCCGGCTGGCCTGCGGCACCTTCTTCAAGGTCACGTCGAGGCCATGCTTCTCGAACAGCCCTGCCTGCTTGGCGAGTGTCAGCGGCGCGAATCCGGTCCAGCCGCTGATGCCGATGGTGAGTGACGTGGCGGCCATCGCCGGCGCGGTCAACCCCGCGGCAAGCGTCAATGTCGCGGCAAAGACGGTTATCCTGTTCATGTCAGTTCCCCTTTTGTTTTTCTGGGGGAAATTGTTCACAGAGGCCGATGGGCTTGTCAATCAACAGGAACGTGTTTGCGCACAAAGCAGCCGGCAACCCGGTTTGGAATTGCTCTACCTGCTGTCGGGCATCCAGTTGCGGTTGCGCCACATTTTCTCGCCGACCTGGCAGTCGGCGGCGGGCTTGTCCTGCGCCAGCTCCACTGGCGGATAGTCCGCCTCCTCCGCCACCCAATAGGGTGACGCCGGACCGGCAAGCTCAAGCACAAGCTTGCGGCGGATGGCTTCGGGAAATTGTGTCCAGTCATTGACCGGGATCATGAAGGCACCGGCGCCGCCGATGACGCAGTCGCTGTAGTAGCGGTCGAGATCGTTCACGTCATAGACGCCGGAAAAGCCGCCCCGGGTCATCAGCGGCAGGCCGTTGATGACGATGCCTTGGCTGACCACCCCGTTGCGGACGAGATTGACCGGCGCGCCCTGGTTATTCGGCCCGTCGCCCGAAATGTCGATGACGCGCTTGGTTCCCTGGTAGCCGCTTTCGGCGAAAAGATCGCTGCCGAACTCCAATGCACCGGAGATCGAGGTGCGCCGTGCGCTGTTGAGCGGCTGGGCCGACATTTGCGCCACCACCCGCTCGGCGTCGGCGCGGCTTGCGATCACCGTCCACGGCACGATGACGTGTTGCCAGCCGGTGCCGGCCCATTCGACATAAGTGACGGCGATCTTGCCATAGGCGCCATCGGCGATCGCCTGCAGCACATTGTCATGCGTCAGCGCCGCCGCGTAGCCATGGCGCTGGATCTCCAGCTCCTCCGCCGACATGGACAGCGAAACGTCCACCGCCAGCACCAGCTCGACATCGACCGGCTCGTCGGCGTGGGATCTCGGCGCCAGCCAGAGCGTCAGCGCCAGTGCGGCAGTGGCCGAAAGCAGATGTCTCGCGCAGGGCAAACCAGACATTGCGCAAGGTTAAGCCAGAATCGCCCACCGAAAAAGAGAAAAGCCCGGCCGTGGCCGCGCTGATCCAACAGCGAGCCCGGCCGCGGGCGATCAGCTCCGCGGCTTGAGATTCTCCGGGTCGTAAAGCGGCTTGTAGCCAACGCTGGCGACTTCGACCGGATAAGTCTCGCCGAAATACTCGACCGTGAGCTTGCGGCCCTCCTGGGCATAGGCCCAGGGCAGATAGGCGAGCGCGATGTTCTTGCCGATGGTCGGGCCATAGGCGACCGATGTTGTGAAGGAGCGGCGGCCGAGTTCGTCGACCAGTGTATCCCCGCTCTCGGGGTCCATCACCGGCATGATGCCGACGGGATAACGGGCAACACCCTTGGAGTCCGTATTCTCGGTCATCACCAGCGTGCACAGCATGGCGGGCTGGTGCGCCCGTTCGCGATACTCCACATGCTTCGCCTTGCCGCAGAAATCGTTCTCCTTGACCTTCGGTCGGGCAAGATCGGCCTCGAGCAGATTATACTCGGTCAAGAGGTCGGCGTTCTGCAGCCGCAGGCTCTTCTCCATGCGACGGGTGTTGGCATAGGTTTCGACGCCGAACGGCATGACGCCTGTCGAGCGCAGCGCGTCCCAGACGGCCAGACCGTCCTCGTAGCGCATATGCAGTTCCCAGCCCTGCTCGCCGACATAGGAGATGCGGAACGCGGTGACGTCCTTGCCGCCGATCCTGACCGGCTTGATCGCCGCGAATGGAAAATTCTCCGGCGAAAGCCCATCCGGGTTCTCGACCACCTTTTGCAAGGTCGCCCGCGCGTTCGGCCCCCAGATGCCGATGGTGACGTACTTCTCGGTCACATCGGTGATGGTGACATCAAAACCTTTGTCCTGAGCCGTGCGGCGCATGTACTGGAAGTCGCGCGGCCCCGCGTCGGCGCCGTCGATCAGCCGGCAGCGGTCGGCCATGCGGATCACGGTGAAGTCGGCGCGCACCATGCCTTCCTCGTCGAGGAAGTGGGTGTAGATGCCCTTGCCGATGTTGTTGTCGCCGCCGATCTTGGCCGCGCACAGCCATTCCAGCAGCGCGACATGGTCGGGTCCTTCGATATCATACATGGAGAAATGCGAGAGGTTGACGATGCCGCAATCCTCGCTCATCGCCAGATGCTCGGCGTTGGAGACGCGCCAGAAATGGCGGTTGTCCCATTCGTTCTCGCGCACCGGCACCCGGTTTCCATACTTTTCAAGCAGATGCTCGTTGGCGGCGTAGCCGTGGGCGCGCTCCCAGCCGCCGAGTTCCATGAAATAGCCGCCGAGTTCCTTCTCGCGCTCCCAGAACGGCGAACGCCTGATGTTGCGGGCCTTGGAGAAGGGTTCGCGCGGATGCACAGCCGGATTGTAGACCTTCATCGCCGTCTCGGTGCAGCGATCCCAGATGAACTGTTCCTTGGTCTGGTGCGGATAGAAGCGCGCATAGTCGATTGCGTGGTGGTCGATCTCGGTGCGGCCGTCGGTCATCCAGTCGGCGATCAGCTTGCCCATGCCCGGGCCGTCCTTGACCCAGATGGCGACGGCATACCAAAGCCCCCTCACCTTCTGGCTTTCGCCCATCGATGGGCCGCCATCGGCCGTCACCTGCAGCAGGCCATTGAACGAATGGCTTTCGTTATAGCCGAGTTCACCCAGGATCGGCGTCAGTTCCATGGCGCGTTCGAGCGGCGCCAGGATCTGCTCCATGTCGAGATCGCGCTGCGACGGCGACAGCCGCGCCTGGTCCTTCTCCAGCAGGTCGCGCGGATGGCAGAGGCGCGGATTGGTCTCTTCGTAATAGCCCCATTCGATCTGGCCGCCCTCGGCGGTCTTGGGATCGCCAGTGTCACGCATATAGGCCGAGTTGCCCTGGTCGCGCAGCAGCGGCCAGCCGATCTCCTTGCCGGTGCCGGCGAACTCCGTGTACGGGCCAAAGAAGGTCAGCGGATGGTCGATCGGCATGACAGGCAGGTCCTCGCCGACCATCTCGGCGATCAGCCGGCCCCAGATGCCGGCGCAGACGATGACGTAGTCGGCCTCGATCGTGCCGCGGTCCGTCACCACGGAACTGATGCGGCCATCCTTGACGACAAGCGACTTCGCCGGCGTGTTGGCGAAGGATTTGAGCTTGCCGGACGCTTCGGCCTGGTCGACCAGCTTGCCGGCAACGGTCTGCGAGCGCGGAATGACGAGACCGGCGTCCGGATCCCACAGGCCGCCCTGCACCAGGTCTTGTTCGATCAGCGGGAATTTTTCCTTGATCTCGGCGGGCTCGATCAAACGGGCGCGCGTGCCGAAAGCCTTGGCCGAAGCGATCTTGCGCTTGATCTCGTCCATGCGGCCGTCGTCGCCGACACGGGCGACCTCAAGGCCGCCGACGCGCGCGTAGTGGCCCATCTTCTCGTAGAAATCGATGGAATAGAGCGTCGTCCAGCAGGACAGAAAATCATGACTGGTGGTGTAACAGAAGTCCGACGCATGCGCGGTCGAGCCGATGTCGGTCGGGATGCCCGACTTGTCGATGCCGACAATGTCGTCCCAGCCGCGTTCGATCAGATGATGGGCGATCGATGCGCCGACAATGCCGCCGAGGCCAATGATGACGACCTTCGCCTTTTTCGGAAACTCTGCCATTGCCCGCGACTCCAGAATGCTGTTGCGGGCGGCGTCGGCGCCCGCTTGATCGGCGCACAATATGCAGGCCACGGGCACGGCGCTACCGCCTGTTTGCGACACGCCAAAGATGCGGCGCGACCCTTCCCAAATCAGGGAAAACAGCTACCCATCAGGCAAACGCCCACACGTCCTGGGCCTGGAAGCCAAGCTGGTAGCCCGCCGTTTTCAGCTTGACCACGACCTGGCCTATCTACAGGGCGGCGCGCCGACCTCGACCTTGATCATGCCGGGACATAGCGCTTGAGGTCGAGCTGCTCGAACACACGATGCAAACGGCTGACGCGGCGGGATTTTCAGCGTCATTGTTAGACAGCTACCGGAAATGATAAAAGGCCGAGCAAACGCCCGGCCTTTCCAATCATGCCACCGAGATTACTTGATGCGGGCGACACCGCCGGAAATCTCGACGGTTTCCGAACCGGTCAGGGCTTCGAGGTCGCCATTGGGCAAGGTGACGAAGCAACCGTTCTGGCAGAACTCGACGGTTTCGCCGCCGGCCAGCGCAAGCTCGGTCTTGCTGCCGCCCTCGGTCACGACCAGCGTGCGCGTCTCGGCGTCCTTGTTGACCGCGCTTGCGGCATGGGCGGAGCCGCTCACGGCGAGCAAAGCCACTGCGGCGACGAGAGACTTCCACATTTGCAATATCGGTGTTCCCACCGCCTCTGTTGCATTTCACAAGGCATTTTCGCCTTTGCATGGAGCTTATATGAGATGGAAGCTGAACCGCAACTGAATGCCGCATTCATGCCGCAATTGGTCTTGGCGACGTGCAACGCCTCCAATCTAATCCGGATCGGGCTTGCGTGTCCTGCGGCCTGATTTGGCCTGACGCTT
Organism: Mesorhizobium sp. B2-3-13; assembly: GCF_006442195.1. Taxonomy (NCBI): domain Bacteria; kingdom Pseudomonadati; phylum Pseudomonadota; class Alphaproteobacteria; order Hyphomicrobiales; family Phyllobacteriaceae; genus Mesorhizobium; species Mesorhizobium sp. B2-3-13. The sequence goes on along the minus strand of NZ_VFVQ01000001.1, from coordinate 370,470 downwards.
CGCTTCGGCCTCGGCTTGCGCCTTAGCCTCTTGCTGTTCGGCGAAATCGGCCTCGATCTTGTCGTCATCGGTCGGCCATGCCACGTGCTTCTTGGCCTCGACGACCGCGCGAGGCGTTGAAGGGATTTCGATGTGCTGATCGTCGAATTTCTCCAGCACGGTGAAGCGGACGTCGTTCTGCACGATGTTGCCGTTCATCACATCGGCCAGGAACAGACGAATCTCGAATTCGAGCGCGGCGGGTCCGAAATTGGAAAACAGCACGAACGGCTCGGGGTTCTTCAGCACCAGCGGATGCCTGCGCGCGATCTCCAGCAGGACGGCGTGGACATGCTTGACGTCGCTGCCATAGGCGACGCCGACCTTGATGTCGATGCGGCCGAGCTTGTTGCGGTGCGTCCAGTTGCCGACGGCATTGTTGATCAGGTTCGAATTGGGCAGGATCACCGACTGCCGCTGGAAAGTCTCGATCTCGGTGGCGCGCACGCTGATCTTCTTGACCGTGCCGCTGACGTCGCCGGCCACGATCCAGTCGCCGACCTTGAACGGCCGCTCGGCCAAGAGGATCAGGCCGGAGACGAAATTGGACACGACATTCTGCAGGCCAAAGCCGATACCGAGGGAGAGAGCGCCGGCGACCAGTGCCAGGCTGGAGAGATCGATGCCGGCCGCCGAAATACCGACCAGCGCCGCAAGAGCAACGCCGGCATAGCCGACCGCCAGCCGGATCGAGTTGCGCACCCCTGTATCGACCTTGCCACGCGCCATGACCGAGCCGTCGAGCCAGCCCTGGAACCAGCGCGTCAGGAAATAGCCGACGACGAAGACGACGATGCCCGACAGGATGCCGGTGACCGAAATCGTCACCGAACCGATATTGATCCCGGTTGCGAGCTTGTACGCCCACGCTTCGATATCGCCAGGCTGGAAGCCCCACATCAAAAGGATCAGCGGCAGGAACACCAGCACGATCATCACGTTGATGGCGATGCTGACGACAAGGCCGAGCTGGTCAAGCGCGGTGTCCTCGTAGCTGGAATTGGCCGACAGCCAGCGCCCGACCGACGTGTTGGCGAAAGCGTCCTCCTCGCCGATCGCCTGCGCCGACAGGAAGCCGATATAGGCTGTTATCAGCGCCGTGCCGGTGACCACGACCTGTTGTGAGACGAACAGCGCAAGGCCGATATAACCGAGCAGCGCCGCGACGATGGTGAACAGGCCAAGGGCGAGCGATGTATAGCGCAGCCATGCCGGCCATGGTCGCCAGCTTCCGTCACGCGCCCTGAACGGCCTCAGCATGGCCATCAGCATCAGGATGACGCCGACGGTTATGGCGGCTCCGAAACTGCGGGCGATGGTCAGCGACAGCGGCGAGCCCATCTTGTCGTTGACGATCGACAGGAAATAGTTGGCGCCGATGACCACGGCCATGGCTGTCGCTAGCCGCACCAGCCAGCGCGCCGGGCCGGTTTCGACGGGAATGAGCCGCCAGTTCGGTAGGCGCGGCTCGAGCGCAGCGTTGGTCAGCCGATTGACGCAAAACACCACGCCGATGACGGCCGCCAGCGCATTCAGGAAGAGCCCGATATCGCCGCGCAAAACATTATAATAGTTGAAGAAGAAGATCGTCGAGCCGAGAAAGGCGGCAACCGCCACCGTCGGCAGCAAGGTCGACCAGAACGCCACCGAAAGACGGCTGAGATAGGACGGGTCCTCATTGCTGGAGTCGGCCTCGAACACCCGCCCGAACAGGCGCCGCCCGCCGACCAGCAGCACCAGCGCGAGGCCGAGCGCCACGAAGGTTGCCGCCAGGATGGCCTGGAACTTGAACTTGATGGCGAAGCTCAGCCAGGACGACACCGCCTTGTAGAAATTGCCGAACTCGTCGCGCGCATCGGAAAACACCTGCGGGCTCAAGGCGTCCGAGAGTACGTAGCGCTTGGTCAACAGATTCCGGAACAGCGCGCTGCGCATGTTGCCGATCTTGTCGATCAGCCCGCTGATGCGGATCGACAAGGTCTGAGCTTGTGCGATGACCGCGTTGATCTCCGCCTTTTCGGACGTCAGCGCCTGGCGCTCGCCGCTGACGATGTCGGGCTCCGCCGGTTGGCCCGCGGCAGGCGGCGGCCCGAGCTGTTCGAGCCGGCTGTTGATTTCGCCCAGGCGCGTGCGGAACGCCAGCGCGCTGGTCAGCGATTGCCGCGACAATTCCTCGAGCTGCAGGCGGATATCGACGAGGTTGCTGTCGTCCTCGCCATCCTGCTGTGTCTGCTTCTCGAAATTGTCGGCCTTGGTCGTCAGGCCCTGGATGATCTTTTGCTGGTCGGCGACCAGTCCGGCGGGCGCCTGGCCAACGCCTTGCGCCGCCGCCTCGAACGACAGCGGCGCCGCAACGACAAGCGCCAGGACCAGAATGAAGCGAAGCAATCGAAAAAACATGATGGATCGGCGACTCGCGGGCGGCAAAGGCATTCAAAAGCCTGTCCTTGATAAAGACGGCCATATCATGGGGCAAGTCACCGCGACGATCGCACTCATCAAGCGTCGGCCAGTCGAAAGGCGATGGCGCAATATTGGCTTTCTATCAGCCCCCTGCTCTATAGTCTGCCGCATCGCCGCAACGGACACCTTACACATGGCAGAGTACTCAGCCCTTTCGCTGCTCGCGAACGCGTTCAAGGGAAACAAGGACTGGAAGCCGGCCTGGCGCAAGCCGGATCCGAAGGCATCCTACGACGTCATCATCATCGGCGGCGGCGGTCACGGCCTGGCGACCGCCTATTATCTAGCCAAGGAACATGGCATCACCAATGTCGCGGTGCTGGAGAAAGGCTGGCTGGGGTCCGGCAATGTCGGCCGCAACACGACGGCCGTTCGCTCGAACTATCTCCTGCCCGCCAATACCCGCTTCTACGAACATTCGATGAAGCTGTGGGAGAACCTGTCGCACGAACTCAATTACAACGTTATGTTCTCGCAGCGCGGCTGCCTGAACCTGGCGCACACGCCGGCTCAGTTCGACGACTACGCAAGACGCGGCAACGCCATGCGCCATCTCGGCGTCGATGCGGAACTGATGACGCCAGCCGAGATCAAGCGCCTGATCCCGGCGCTCGATATCTCCAATGATGCACGCTTTCCGGTGGTTGGCGGCCTGATGCAGCGGCGCGCCGGCACCGCCCGGCACGATGCGGTCGCCTGGGGCTATGCACGCGGCGCCGACCGGCGCGGCGTCGACATCGTCGAGAATTGCGAGGTCACCGGCTTCCTGCGCGACGGCGACCGCATCACCGGCGTTACCACATCGCGCGGCGATGTCAGGGCCAAGAAGGTAGCGGTCGCGGTGGCCGGCAGCACCGGCCGCGTCATGCAACTGGCCGGCGTCGAGACAATGCCGATCGAGAGCCATGTGCTGCAGGCCTTCGTCACCGAATCGCTGAAACCCTTCATCGACACGGTCGTGACGTTCGGCATGGGCCATTTCTACATGTCGCAGTCCGACAAGGGCGGCCTTGTCTATGGCGGCGACATCGACGGCTACAACAGCTACGCCCAGCGCGGCAACCTGCCCATCGTCGACGAAGTGATGAGCGAGATGCTGGCGCTTTTCCCGGGCCTAACGCGTGTGCGCATGCTGCGCTCCTGGGGCGGCGTCTGCGACATGTCGATGGACGGTTCGCCGATCATCACCATCGGGCCCCTGCCCGGCATGTATCTCAATTGCGGCTGGTGCTATGGCGGCTTCAAGGCGACGCCCGCTTCCGGGTGGTGCTTTGCCTGGACAATCGCCAAGGACCAGCCGCACGATTTCAACGCCCCTTTCACGCTGGACCGATTTCATCGCGGCCTGGTGATCGACGACAAGGGCCAGGGCGCGAACCCGCGGCTTCATTAGGAACATTCAGTGCTGATCACTTGCCCCTATTGCGGCCCGCGCGACGTCATCGAGTTCACTTATCAGGGTGACGGCAACCGCGAACGTCCCGACCCTGCCTCGCAGAATTTCGAGGCCTGGAACGCCTACGTCTACGACCGGCTGAACCCGGCCGGCGACCACAACGAGATCTGGCAGCATTCCGGCGGCTGCCGGGCTCACCTGAGGGTCGTGCGCAACACGCTGACGCATGAGATTTCCAGTGTCGCCTTCGTGCGCGGCGATCACAGCTCGGCCGCGCGCCGCAAGGCGGAGGACAAGCCATGAGCCCGCGCCGCACCGTCACCGGCGGCCGCATAGACCGGTTGAAGACGATCCGCTTCAAGTTCGACGGCGTTGCCTATACCGGGCATGGCGGCGACACGCTGGCGTCCGCGCTGCTGGCCAATGGCGTCACCCTTTTCGGGCGTTCTTTCAAATACCATCGCCCGCGCGGCCTGCTGAGCGCAGGCGTCGAGGAGCCCAACGCGCTGGTAACGGTGCTGAAGGGCGAGGTGCGGGAACCCAACATCCCGGCGACCATGGTCGAGATCCATGACGGGCTGATTGCCGTCAGCCAGAACCGTTTCCCCTCGCTCACCTGGGACATCCATGCCGTCAACCAGCTCGGTGGCAAGCTGCTGTCGGCCGGCTTCTACTACAAGACCTTCATGGGGCCGGTTATCGGCCCGCTGAAAGGCACGCGCTTCTGGATGTTCTGCGAGCATTTCATCCGCCGCGCCGCCGGCCTCGGCAGCGCCGGATCGGCAAAGGACCCGGCCCGCTACGAGCGCATGAACGCCTTTTGCGACGTGCTTGTGGTCGGCTCCGGCCCAGCCGGCCTGATGGCCGCCAAGGCCGCCGCGGACCAAGGCGCCCGCGTCATGTTGACCGATCTCGAGCCGCGTTTCGGCGGTTCGGCCAACTGGTCCGGCGAAACCATCGATGGCGCACCCGCGGCTGATTGGGTGCACCGCACCGTCGCTCAGCTCGAGGCGCGCGACAACGTCCGGCTTCTGCCGCGCACCACGGTCTGGGGCTACTACGACAACAACACGCTTGCCGCGCTCGAGCGGGTCAGCGACCACAAAGCACAGCCCGCCAAGGGTGAGCCGCGCCATCGCTACTGGGCGATCCGCGCGGGATCCGTCGTGCTGGCTACCGGCGCCTTCGAAAGGCCGCTGGTGTTTCCCGGCAATGACCGGCCCGGCGTGATGCTGGCGCATGCGGCGGAGCGCTACGCCAACGAATTGGGCGTGCTGCCGGGGCAGCGCGTCGTGGTGTTCACCAACAATGACAGCGCCTACCGGTCGGCGCTGGCGCTGAAGCAGGCAGGTGCGGCGATCGTTGCCATCGTCGACGTGCGCCCGCAACCGTCCGCCGAGATGAGCGCCCTGGCCGGCGAAGCCGAGGCGGAATTGCTTTCCGGTCATGCGGTGGTCGCCACGGAAGGCGGCAAGTCGTTGTCCGGCCTCAAGGTCCAGCGTTTCGACATGGTCGCCGGTGCGCTGAGCGGCGATGCGCGCAGCGTCCATGCCGATTGCCTGCTGATGTCGGGCGGCTGGTCGCCGACCATCCATCTGGCCAGCCAGGCCGGCGCCAAGGCGGAATGGAACGCCGCCCGGCAGGCCTTCCTGCCGCCCAAGCCGACGCAAAATTGGATCGGCGCGGGCGCCTTCACCGGCAGCTTTTCGACGGTCGAGGCGATCGCCGAAGGGCGCGCCGCAGGCACTGCCGCGGCTGGCGGAACCGCCGCGCCTGTAGCATTGCCCGCTGTCGAGGCAACCCCTGGAGATCCAGATCCCGCGCCCGTGTTCGAAATCAAGGGCAGCGGCAAGAGCTTTGTCGACTTCCAGCACGACGTCACGGCGGAGGATGTCCGCCTGGCGCATCGCGAAGGCTTCGTCTCTGTCGAGCACCTGAAGCGCTACACTACGCTCGGCATGGCCACCGACCAGGGCAAGAGCTCCAACGTCCCCGGTCTTGCCATCATGGCGGAAGCGCTCGGCAAGCCAATCCCGGAAGTCGGCACGACGCGCTTCCGGCCACCCTTCGCACCGGTGTCGATCGGCTCGCTGGCAGCCGAGCGCTTCGGCGACCTCAAGCCCGAACGGCTGACGCCGATGCATGACTGGCATGTCGCCAATGGTGCGACCATGTACTCCGCCGGCCTCTGGTACCGGCCGATGATCTACGGGCTTTCAGGCGAAACCATCGAACAGGCCTACGTGCGCGAAGCCAAGGCGACGCGCGAAAGTGCGGGCATCGTCGATGTCTCGACGCTGGGCAAGATCGCCGTGCAGGGCCCCGACGCCGCCACGTTCCTCGACCGTGTCTACACCAACATGTTCTCGACCCTCGCCGTTGGCAAGGCGCGCTACGGTTTGATGCTGCGAGAGGATGGTTTCGCTTTCGACGACGGCACCACCTGGCGGCTCGGCGAACAGGATTTCCTGATGACCACCACCACGGCCAATGCCGGCAAGGTGATGCAGCATTTGGAATATTTCCTCGACGTGATCTGGCCGGAACTCAAGGTCCACGTCACCTCCGTGACCGACGAATGGGCAGGAGCCGCGATCGGCGGGCCGAAAGCGAGGCAGATTCTGGCCGCCTGTGTCACCGGCACGGCTGTCGACAATGCGACGCTGCCCTTCATGGGCATCGTGCACGGCGAGATTTCAGCTGTGCCGGTGATGATTTGCCGGCTGTCCTTCTCCGGTGAAATGGCGTTCGAGGTCTATTGCGGCGCCGGCCACGGCACCCATGTCTGGGAAGCGTTGATCGAAGCCGGCAAGCCGTTCGGGCTGGTCACCTACGGGCTGGAGGCGCTGGGCACGATGCGCATCGAGAAGGGCCATGTCACCGGCGCCGAGATCGACGGCCGCACCACGGCGCGCGACCTGCATCTCGACTGGATGCTGTCGAAGAAGAAGCCCTTCATCGGCTCGGCGATGATGGACCGCGAAGGTCTCGTTGCGTCCGAGCGGCTGGAACTGGTCGGCCTGGTCGCGCTCGACAACCGGCCGCTCAATGGCGGCGCGCACATTGTCGAGGAGGTCGACGAAGCCAATCCGCACGGCTCGGTCGGGCACATCACCGCCTGCTGCTATTCGCCGGCGCTCGGCAAGCATATCGCGCTGGCGCTGGTCAAGGGCGGCAAGGCCAGGCACGGCACGCGCGCCCATGTCTCCGATCCCTTGCGCAACCGCTTCGGCCCCGTGGAGATCGTCTCCAACCACTTCTACGATCCGGAAGGGACCCGCATGCATGGCTGAGCGTCAATCGCCCCTCGAGCCGGAGTTCCATGTCGGCTCGCATGGAAATTTCGAACATGGCGTCGAGATACTGCTCACCGAAACCCGGCCGGGCTCGATCGTGCAACTCGCAGCATGGCCGGGCGAAGAGAAGAAACTGATCGCGGCCATCCGCGGCGTCACCGGGCTTGCGCTGCCCGACGGCGCTGGCGGCGGCTTGAGCGACGGCGTGAAATCGGTGTTCGGCTTCGCACCGGGAAAATTCACGGTAACCGATGAGGCCGAAGGACTGGCCGCGGCCTTCGCCAAGTCGGTGACGCCGGCCATCGGCACGGTGACGGACCTGTCGCATGGCCGCACCGCCATCCGCATCGCCGGGCCGAAAGCCGAATGGGTGCTGTCGAAATTCTTCGCCATCGACTTCGCCCTGCCCGCCTTTCCGGTCGGCGCCGGCCGCTCGACAACGCATCACGACGTCTTCGCCCAGATCCAGCGCACCGGCACCGACCAGTTCGACATCTATGTCTTCCGCTCCTTCGCCCGCTCGTTCTGGAAGGCGCTCTGCCACGCCAGCGAGGAGGTCGGCTACGAGGCACAGTAAGCGGTGTGGCCTTGGAGCGGCTGCCTCTGGCCTCAATGCCGGCTGGTTCTGCCGCTAGAGAATCCCGCCGCGGGCGCCCATGATGGAAACGTGGCCCGTTCAACCGGTCCAAGGGGATGAAAATCCCATCTCAGAGTCGGCATATTTGGTTCGAACATCCCCATGACCGCTGAACTATCCGCCGGCGCCACCGATCGCGCCGATGTGTCGGCCAGAGCCTTGCTCCTGCTGCCGCTGACCGTTGCCTGCGGCGTGTTCATGACCAGCCTCGACCAGAATGTCGTGGTGACGGCGCTGCCGGGCATCAGCGAAAGCCTTGGCCGTCCGCCAAGCCAGCTCGGCCTGCTGATCACCGTCTACGTCGCCAGCCTGATCATCTCGATGCCGCTCGGCGGCTGGGCCGCCGACCGTTTCGGCCTGCGCAATGTCTATTGCTTTGCCCTGCTGGTGTTTGCCGCTTCATCGGCCCTGTGCGGGCTATCGAACGACATCTGGATGCTGGTCGGCGCCCGCGCGCTGCAGGGCTTCGGTGGCGCTCTGATGGGCACGCTTGGCCAGGTAGTGATCCTGTCGACCTTCCCGCGCAGCCGGACCTTGAAGATCAACATGTATATCTCACTGGCCGGGCAGTCCGGGCCGCTGGTCGGTCCGCTCGTCGGCGGCGCATTGACCACCTACATCTCCTGGCGCTGGATCTTCTTCATCAACGTGCCGTTCGCGCTCGCGGCGGCTATTCTTGCCGCCTCGTTGTTTCCGACAATGACCAAGCCGGTGCGCACGCGGTTCGATTTTTCAGGCTTTGTGCTGGTCGGCGGCGGCATGGTCCTGCTGGTCTTCGGCATGGACTCGCTCGCGGCGAAAGACGCTGCCGGCAGCATGATCGCCGCCGAGCTTGCGCTGGCGCTCATCATCCTGACGGCCGCCTCCTTCTACTGCCTGCGTGTGCGCAATCCCCTGCTCGATCTCAAGCTCCTGCGCATCCGCACCTTCCGCATCTCCTTCCTTACTGGCGGCGGGCTCGACACGATCGGTCTCAGCTCCGTCGTCTTCCTGCTGCCGCTGATGTTCCAGCTCGGCTTCGGCATGAGCGCGGTGCAGGCGGGATCGCTGACCTTCGTGGCGGCGGTCGGTTCGGTGGGTATGCGTGTCTTCATGCCACGCGTCCTCAACCGTTTCGGTTTTCGCCGCGTGCTGGTCTTCAACACACCCGTTGTTGCCGCCATGGTCGCGGGCTTCGCCTTGATGCAAGCAACGACTCCGGTCTGGATCACGCTCACCTACATCTTCGTCTTTGGCGTCTTTCGCTCGGTGCAATGGGCTTCGACCGGCAACCTCGCCTATTCCGACATCGCGCCCGAACAACTCGCCCGCTTCAGCGCGCTCTACTATATTCTCTGGCAGCTGGCGGTCGCGATCAGCGTCGGCCTGGCGGCTGCGATGCTGTCGTTTCTCGCCGGCGGCGGGCCGGCCGCCGCCAGCGATTTCCGGATCCTGTTCGTGATCGAGGGCATCATCACGCTCTGCGCGCTGCTCGCCTATCTCAAGCTGACGCCGCAGGACGGCGCCCATGTCAGCGGCCACGGCGCGCACATGAATACGGAATAGCGGAGCTGCGCCGGACGAAACCTATTCGCTGAACGTCACCCATTCCTTGAGCGGCTCACGGTCGGTGCGGAAGGCGTTCTCGGGCTTGGACGTGTCTTCATAGCCGAGCGCCATGCCGCAGACGACGATCTCCTCGTCGGGAATGTCGAGCACCGGCCGGATCTGCCGGTGATAGGGCGCGAAGGCCGCTTGCGGACAGCTATGCAGCCCCCTGCCGCGCGCCGCGACCATGATGTTCTGCAGGAACATGCCGTAATCGATCCACGAACCCTGGTTGAGCCGGCGGTCGATGGTGAAGATCATGCCGACCGGCGCGTCGAAGAAGACGAAGTTGCGGTCGTGCTGGGCGCGCATCTTGTCGACTTCCCGGCGGCCGATGCCGAGCGCGCCGTAGAGGCCGAACCCGTTGGCACGGCGGCGGGTGAGATAAGGCTCGAAGAACTGGGTGGGATAATAGCGGTATTCGTCCCAGTCGGCTTTTTCCGCGCGGATGCCGGAATTCATGATGGCATCCGTGATCCGTTGCTTGGTCCCGCCCTTGGTGACATAGACCCGCCACGGCTGCATGTTGGTGCCGGAGGGAGCCCGCGCAGCAACAGTCAGTATGTCTCGGATCGTCTCGTCGTCGACCATGTCGGGCAGAAATGCGCGCACCGAACGGCGCGACATGATCGCATCGTCGACGATCTCGGCATCAACCGCGATTCGAGCCTTCTTTTCCAGCATGGGCCGTCCCTTAGCCATTATGTCGATCGGACGTCCCCACTCGCCGCTCGCGGCGGAGCCTTTGCATGAACCGTCAAAATCCTGCAAGCAAATCTTGAGCATTGGTGAAAATCTACTTGATTTTTTCATGAGCTTCATTTCTCATGAAATTCGACTGCAATTTTTCATGAAGTGAGCGATTTGGCCTCCCCTACCGCACGAACATTACAGGGAGCTGACGAACGAGTCCTGGCCGGCGATATCAGGGCCTTGCGCCGGGTGCGCGGGCTGACGCTGGCCGAGATCGCGCTGAAACTCGGCCGGTCGGTCGGCTGGGTCAGCCAGGTCGAGCGCGGCCTGTCGACGCCATCGCTCAGTGACCTCAGGGCCTTCGCCGAGTTGTTCGGCGTGCCGATCAGCCTGTTCTTCAGCCATGACGTGCCCGTGGAAAGCGAGCGCGGCGTGGTGGTGCGCGCCGGCAAGCGTCGCACGCTTGGCACCAGCGAATCCGGCCTGGTGGAGGAGCTTCTGTCACCGGACCTCGGTGGTAGCTTCGAGATGGTGCGGTCGGTCTTCGCGCCGGGCGCGGAGTTGAAGAGCGAGGCACGCCGGCCGACCGAGGAGGCCGGATACATCTCGTCCGGGCAGTTCGACATCGAAATAGCCGGGGTCTGGCACCGGCTTGGCGAAGGCGACTCCTTCCGCTTCGAAGGCAAGCCTTACCGCTGGCGCAATCCGGGTAGCGAGCCGGCGGTCGTCATCTGGGTGGTTTCGCCACCAGTCTATTGAGTGCATGTCGCCCCAAACCCGTGGAGCGGTTTTGGGATAACGACATGCATCAAACAAAAATAAAGCGCGGCGCGCTTGAAGATTGGGAGAAGAACATGGCGGGTTTGCCGAGCTCGGCGCGCGTGGTGATCATCGGAGGTGGCGTTGTCGGCACCTCCTCGCTCTATCATCTGGCCAAGGCCGGCTGGACCGACTGCGTGCTCCTGGAAAAGAACGAGCTGACCTCGGGCTCGACCTGGCATGCTGCCGGCAATGTGCCGACCTTCTCCTCCTCCTGGTCGCTGATGAACATGCAGCGCTATTCGACCGAGCTCTATCGTGGGCTCGCCGACGCAGTCGACTATCCCATGAACTACCATGTCACCGGCTCGCTGAGGCTCGCCCACTCCAACGAGCGCATGCAGGAATTCCAGCGCGCCAAGGGCATGGGCCGCCACCAGGGCATGGACATAGACGTGGTCGGGCTCGACGAGATCAAGCGCCGCTACCCCTTCCTCGAAACGCACGAGTTGAAGGGCGCGCTCTACGATCCGAGCGACGGCGACATCGACCCGGCACAGTTGACGCAGGCGCTGGCTAAAGGCGCGCGCGACATGGGCGCCAGGATCATCCGCTTCTGCCCCGTCACCGGCGTGCGACGCGAGAAGGACGAATGGGTGGTCGTAACAGCGCAAGGCGAGATCCGCTGCGAGATCATCGTCAATGCAGCCGGCTACCGTGCCGCCGAAGTCGGCAGGATGTTCGGCCGCGACGTGCCGATGATGGTGATGAGCCACCAGTACATATTGTTCGAGGAAATCCCCGAACTCGCCGCCTGGTCGAAGGAACAGGGCAAGAAGCTGCCGCTGCTGCGCGACGTCGACACCTCATACTATTTGCGCCAGGAAAAGGCCGGCATGAATCTTGGCCCCTATGAGCGCAATTGCCGCGCGCATTGGGCCACCCACAGCGACCCCATGCCGGAGGACTTTTCCTTCCAGCTCTTCCCCGACGATCTCGACCGGCTGGAGCATTACCTGGCCGACGCGGTCGCCCGCGTTCCGATCCTGGGCACCGCGGGCCTCTCCAAGGTCATCAACGGCCCGATCCCTTATGCGCCGGACGGCAATCCACTGATCGGTCCGATGCCGGGCGTTCCCAACGCCTTCGAGGCTTGCGTCTTCACTTTCGGCATCGCCCAGGGCGGTGGCGCCGGCAAGGTGCTGGCCGAATGGGTGACGCAAGGCCGGACCGAATGGGACATGTGGTCGTGCGATCCGCGCCGCTTTACTTCCTTTGCTTCCGCGCCGGACTATTGCGTGGCCAAGGGCATGGAAATCTATGGCAATGAATATGCCATCCAGTTCCCGCGTCACGCCTGGCCGGAAGGACGTGACAGAAAACTGTCGCCGATCCACGATCGCATCAAGGCGTTCGGCGCCCGCTTCGATGCCTATAATGGCTGGGAGCGCGCTATCTGGTACGCGCGGGACGGCGACGACGTCTCCGAGGAAGCCACGTTGACCTTCCGCCGCGACGGACCCTGGCAGCATCGCGTCCGTGAAGAGTGCCTGGCCGTGCGTGACGCCGCGGGCATCCTCGACCTGCCCGGCTTCTCGCGCTTCAACCTCGAGGGCCCAGGTGCCGCCGACTGGTTGAGCCGGCAAGTGACCGGCCTGGTGCCGAAGCCTGGCCGCATCGGCCTCGTCTATTTCTCCGACGACAAGGGCCGCATCGTCACCGAAATGTCGGTGGTACGCCATGGCGAGGAATCCATGACGCTGATCACCGCGGCGGTGGCGCAGTGGCATGACTTCGAATGGCTGAAATCGCACATGTCCGGTGATGCGGCGCTCAAGCTGATCGACCGGACGGAGGAATTCTCCACGCAGATCCTGGCCGGTCCCAATTCGCGAAAAATCCTTGCCGATGTCTGTGATGCCGACCTGACCCTGCCATGGCTGACCCATCAGGAGACCAGGATTGCCGGCCGCTGGGCCAAGCTGGTCCGTGTCTCCTTCGCCGGCGAGCTCGGCTGGGAGATCCACACCAGGGTCGACGACACCGCCGCGATCTTCGATGCGATCTGCGCCGCCGGGCAGAATCATGGGTTGAAGCCGTTCGGCATGTACGCGCTGGATTCGCTGCGTCTGGAAAAGGGCTACCGCACCTGGAAGGGCGACCTGTCGACGGACTACTCTATCCTGCAGGGCGGGCTGGAGCGTTTCGTCAAATGGGAAAAGCCCGACTTCCGTGGCAAGTCGGCGCTCCAGAACGAGAAACAGCAAGGCGTGAAGAAACGCTTCGTCACGCTCGTGGTCGAAAGTCCCGGCGATTGCGACGCGCCTTACATGTCGACGCTCTGGCATGACGGCCAGATCGTCGGCGAGACGACATCGGGGGGCTGGGGCCATCGCGTCGACAAGTCGATCGCGCTCGGCATGCTGCGCGCCGACCTGACCGAACCCGGTACCGCCGTCGAGGTCGACATCTTCGGCGATCGCTTCAAGGCGGTCGTGCAGCAGGACGAGCCCTTGTGGGATCCCAGGAACGAAAGGCTGCGGGCATGAAGAGCGTTATCCTCACCGATGGCGGCATGGGTCAGGAGCTGGTGCGGCGCAGCAAGTCCGAGCCGACGCCGCTGTGGTCGGCCAGGGTGCTGATGGACGAACCGGACCTCGTGCGCGGCCTGCATGCCGAATTCATCCGCGCCGGTGCCCGTGTCATCACCATAAACACCTATTCGGCGACGCCCGAACGCTTGGTGCGCGAAGGCGCGGAAGACTTGTTCAAGCCATTGCAGAAGCGTGGCATCGAGCTGGCCAGGCAAGCGCGCGACGAGGCGGGCGATGCGGCCATCGCCGGCTGCCTGTCGCCGCTTTTCGGCAGCTACGCGCCGGCGCTGACCATCTCCTACCAGGACACGCTCGACATCTACCGCCGGATCGTCGCCGAGCAGGCGGACGGTGTCGACCTGTTCCTGTGCGAGACCATGGCGTCATCAGAGGAAGCGCGGGCCGCGGTCACCGCGGCATCGGAAAGCGGCAAGCCTGTCTGGGTGTCATGGACACTGGCCGATCACGGCACGCCACGCTTGCGCAGTGGCGAGACGATTGCGGCGGCGGCGGAGGCGCTTGGCGATCTGCCGGTGGCGGCGCGGCTGCTCAACTGCTGCCGCCCGGAAGCGATCGCGGCGGCCTTGCCGGAACTGATCGAGCTGGGCGGCCCAGTCGGCGCCTATGCCAATGGCTTCACCTCCACCGAAGCGCTCAAGCATGGCGGCACGGTGGATGTACTGCATGCCCGCCACGACCTCGGTCCGGACGCTTATGCCGAACAGGCTGTCGGCTGGGTGGAAGCGGGTGCGGACATCGTCGGCGGTTGCTGCGAGGTCGGTCCTGCCCATATCGCCGCCTTGCGCGACCGGCTGCAACGGAACGGCTACGCGATCTCGGGAGTCTCACATGCCTAGACCATCATCGCGCATTACCGGCATCGTGCCATCGGGCAAGGACGGCTGGGAGGTTCATTTCGCCGCCTGGAACCGCAAGGAAGCCGGCGAGGACATCATCATGCTGTCGGCCGGCGACCATGATTTCGACACGCCTTCGGAAACGATCGAAGCTTGTGTGGTAGCGGTCCGTGGCAGCAACCATCACTACACGCCGCTGCCTGGCCTGCCACGCCTGCGCAAGGCGATGGCGGCGGCCTCCAGCGCCTGCACCGGCGTCGAGACGATGCCGGAAGAGGTCATCGCCACGCCAGGCGGCCAGGCCGCACTTTACGCGGCCGTGCAGGCTGTTCTCGACCCGGGCGACCACGCCATCGTCGTCGCCCCTTATTATGCCACCTATCCCAACACCTTCAGTGCGGCGGGTGCCAGTTTCACCGTTGTCGAGACACCGGCCGAGGATGGTTTCCAACCCCGCGCGGACATGATCCGCGCGGCACTCAAGCCCAACACGCGCGCCATATTGATCAACACGCCGAACAACCCGACCGGTGCGGTCTATTCGCGCGAGCGGCTGGAACAATTGGCCGAGGTTTGCCGCGAGCATGACCTGTGGCTGCTGTCCGACGAGGTCTACTGGACGCTGGGCGGCGGCGAGCACATCTCGCCGCGTTCGCTGCCAGGCATGGCCGAGCGCACGCTGGTCATCAATTCCATGTCCAAGAGCCACGGCATGACCGGCTGGCGCATGGGCTGGCTGACCGGTCCTGAGAAAATGATCACATTGCTGATCAACCTCAACCTGGTAACGACCTACGGCTTGCCCGCCTTCATCTCGATCGCTTGCACCGAGGCGCTGGAGCAGAACTATGGCGTCAAGGACATCGCCGAACGCTACGCCGCACGCCGCACCGTTCTGCTCGATGCGGTGCGCGGCATGAACGATGTCACCGTGCGCGGTTCCGAAGGCGGCATGTATGTCATGCTCGACATTTCGGCTGTCGAACCCGACGACGAGAAATTCGCCTTCGCCTTCCTCGACAAGGAGAAGGTCGGCGTCATGCCGGGCTCGAGTTTCGGCGAAGCCGCAGCCGGCCATATCAGAATCAGCCTGTGCCAGCCCGAGCCCGTATTGCAGGAAGCAGCCACGCGGCTGCGCCGTTTCGTTTCCAGCTACCGCCGCGAGGCCGCATGACCGCCAGGATCCTTCCCACCAAAGCGCGAGCCGTCATCATCGGCGGCGGCGTCTCCGGCTGTTCGGTCGCCTACCATCTGGCCAAGCTCGGCTGGACCGACATCGTGCTTTTAGAGCGCAAGCAGCTGACCTCGGGCACGACATGGCATGCCGCCGGGCTGATCGGACAGTTGCGCGGCTCGCAGAACATGACCCGGCTGGCGAAATATTCGGCCGACCTCTACGTCAAGCTGGAAGCCGAGACCGAGGTCGGCACCGGCATGCGCCAGGTCGGCTCGATCACCGTGGCGCTGACCGAAGAGCGCAAGCACGAGATCTACAGGCAGGCGTCGCTCGCCCGCGCCTTCGATGTCGACGTGCGTGAGATTTCTCCCAACGAAGTCAAAGAGATGTACCCGCATCTCAACGTCTCCGACGTGGTCGGCGCCGTGCATCTGCCGCTCGACGGCCAGTGCGACCCCGCCAACATCGCCATGGCATTGGCCAAGGGTGCGCGTCAGCGCGGCGCCACCATCGCCGAGAATGTGAAGGTCACAAAGGTCCATACGAAAAATGGCCGCGTCTCCGGCGTGTCCTGGGCGCAAGGCGAAGACCAGGGCACGATCGAAACCGACATCGTCGTCAACTGCGCCGGCATGTGGGCGCGCGACCTCGGCGCCCGGAACGGCGTGAACATCCCGCTGCACGCCTGCGAGCACTTTTATCTCGTCACCGAGCCGATCCCCGGCCTCGGCCGGCTGCCGGTGCTGCGCGTGCCGGACGAGTGCGCCTACTACAAGGAAGACGCCGGCAAGATGATGCTCGGCGCCTTCGAACCGGTGGCAAAGCCATGGGGCATGGAGGGCATTCGCGAGGATTTCTGCTTCGATCAGTTGCCCGAGGATATGGACCATTTCGAGCCGATCCTCGAAATGGGCGTCAACCGCATGCCGATGCTGGCCACCGTCGGCATCCACACTTTCTTCAACGGCCCTGAAAGCTTCACTCCCGACGACCGCTACTATCTCGGCGAGGCGCCGGAGCTGCGCGGCTACTGGATGGCGACCGGCTACAATTCGATCGGCATCGTCTCGTCCGGCGGCGCCGGCATGGCGCTGGCGCAGTGGATCAACGATGGCGAAGCGCCGTTCGATCTCTGGGAAGTCGACATCCGCCGCACCCAGCCGTTTCAGAAGAACCGCCGCTATCTCAAGGAGCGCGTTGCCGAAACGCTCGGCCTGCTCTATGCCGACCATTTCCCCTACCGCCAGATGGCGACATCGCGTGGTGTGCGCCGCTCGCCCCTGCATGAGCATCTGAAGGCGCGTGGCGCCGTGTTCGGCGAAGTCGCCGGCTGGGAGCGCGCCAACTGGTTCGCGCGCGAAGGACAGGAACGCGAATATCGCTATTCCTGGAAGCGGCAGAACTGGTTCGACAACCAGCGCGAGGAACATCTAGCCGTCCGCAATAAGGTCGGCCTGTTCGACATGACCTCGTTCGGCAAGATCCGCGTCGAGGGCAGCGATGCCTGCGCCTTCCTGCAAAGGCTCTGCGCCAACGACATGGACGTGGCGCCGGGCAAGATCGTCTATACCCAGATGCTCAACCAGCGCGGCGGGATCGAGAGCGACCTCACCGTGTCGCGGCTTTCGGAGACTGCCTATTTCCTCGTCGTGCCGGGCGCCACGCTGCAGCGCGACCTCGCCTGGCTGCGCCGGCATGCCGGCGAGCAGTTCGTGGTCATCACCGATGTTACCGCCGCCGAAAGCGTGCTTTGCCTGATGGGCCCGGATGCGCGAAAACTGATCCAGAAGGTCAGCCCCAACGACTTCTCCAACGAGAACAATCCGTTCGGCACCTTCCAGGAGATCGAAATCGGCATGGGCCTCGCCCGGGCGCATCGCGTCACCTATGTCGGCGAACTCGGCTGGGAGCTTTATGTCTCGAGCGACCAGGCCGCCCATGTATTCGAGGCGATCGACGATGCCGGCGCGGATGTCGGGCTGAAGCTGTGCGGGTTGCACACGCTGGATTCCTGCCGCATCGAAAAAGCTTTCCGCCATTTCGGCCATGACATCACCGATGAAGACAACGTGCTGGAGGCGGGCCTCGGCTTCGCGGTGAAGACGGCCAAGGGCGATTTCATCGGCCGAGATGCCGTGCTGAAGAAGAAGGAAGCCGGACTGGACCGCCGTCTGGTCCAGTTCCGCCTGAAGGATACGCAGCCCCTGCTCTTCCATAACGAGGCGATCCTGCGCGACGGCAAGATCGTCGGTCCGATCACCTCCGGCAATTATGGTCACCATCTCGGCGGGGCGATCGGGCTGGGCTATGTGCCTTGCCAGGGCGAGAGCGAGGCAGATGTGCTGGCCTCGACCTACGAAATCGAAATCGCCGGCGAGCGGTTTGCTGCGGAGGCATCGCTGAAGCCTATGTATGATCCGAAGGCGGAACGAACGAAGATGTAGCGCCCTCTTCCTTCTCCCCTTGTGGGCCCCGAAGGGCGGGCGAGGCCCGTGACTCGCCCAGGGCGGTGGATCGCCGCGTAGCGCCAAGACGGTTGAGGGGTGTTCCAGCGGAGTGAGGCGTCGGTGTTCTCTGGAACACCCCTCATCCGACCTCGCTTCGCGAAGCCACCTTCTAACCACAAGGAGAGAAGGCAAGTCCCGCGCTTAAAATCGCTCCAGCTTCGCCCGCACCTTCACCAGAAACGCCGCCCTCGTCGCCGGCGTCGACGCGTCCATCAAATAATGCGCCAGGAAGAACGTCTTGCAGCGTCTGGCGCATAGCGCCCGCATGCCACGCAGCAAGGTCTTGCGTCCGGGTTGGCCGACGACGACGCTCCACCAGGTCGGCGCACCGCAGGTGGTGATGACGCCGACCTTGGTCACATGCGTCATCAGCGACTTGATCCCTCCCTTGCCGGCCGGCAGCTTGAAAGCGATGTCGGTCGCCCACACGCGGTCGAGCCAGCCCTTCAACATCGCCGGCAGCCCGTACCACCAGGTCGGATAGACGAACAGGATCGCCTCGGCCCAGTTGAGCAGTTCGAAATGCGGTTTCAGCGCCGGATCCCGCGGCGCCTGATCGTTGTAGGAACGCCGCTCCTCGCAGCTCATCACCGGATCGAACTTTTCCGCATAAAGGTCGAGCAACCGCACGTCCCAGCCTCGCCGCGTCAGCACATCCACGGCGGTATCGCGGACCGCGGCGCAAAAACTCTCCGGCACCGGATGGCAATAGACCACAAGCGCACGCATCAAAATGCATCCATGCTGGCCGCGACCTTCGCCGTGAAGGACTTCCGCGTCTCGTCGGTCGACAGGTTCATCGAATAGTGGGCAAGATAGGAGACCGGAGCGCCGGGCTTGATCGTGGCGCGCAGCATGCGCTTCACAACCTTGCGCGGCGGGTCACCCATCAGCATGGCGCGGAATCGGCTGCCGCCATAGGTAGTGACAGCCGTCAGCTTGCGGATGTTGTGTAGCGTCGGCTGCACTTTGCCATCGACAAGCTTGAACGACACGCCGGGCAGGAAGACGCGGTCGAAAAACCCTTTCAGGATCGCCGGATAGCCGTAATTCCATACCGGAAACGACAGCACCAGAGCCTCGGCTGCCTGTAGCCTCTGAATGTAGCCGGTGACCGCATCGCCTGGTCCACGCCGGTCGTGATAGCCGAGCCGCTCGGCCCGCGTCAGCCGCGGGTCGAAGTCCTCGGCATAGAGGTCGCAGTCATCGACTGTATGGCCCGCCGCCGTCAGCCGCTCGACGATCATCCGGTGCAGGCCGGCATTGAAGCTGGTCTCGACCGGATGGGCGTAGAGGACGAGGATGTTCATGGGAGGACATCCCGCAGGTCAGCCCGAGGCGCCCCCCTCTGCCCTGCCGGGCATCTCCCCCTCCAGGGGGGAGATTGGCAGTTTCGACGTCCCCAATCCGTTGCGGCGTTGGCAATTGGCGAAAGCCCAGGCGACATCCAATTTCCCTTGAGGGGGAGATGGCCGGCAGGCCAGAGGGGGGTGGCTTGGCGCCAACGCTTCATCGTTATCAGCCTGCCTTTTGCAGCCCCTTGAACAGAAAAGTCCGGCCCGAACGATAATCATAGTCCGGGTTTTCCCAGGCGATCATCTTGCCAGGGTTGAGCAAGCCTTGCGGGTCCGTCTCACGCTTGAAGGCGAGTTGCACCGCGTCCGTCTGCTTCATGCCGCCCTCTTCCAGCGTGTAGCGGTGCGGGTTGAAGATCGGGCAGCCGTTGTCCTCGTGCAGGCGGATGATCTCGTTGAGCCGCGCCTCGGTGGTGAAGTTGACCAGTGGCAGGCCAAAGCAGGTGATGTTGCCGTCCAGCCGCACGAATTCGAGATGCGAGAACACTTCTCCGGGAAACATCGCGTCCATTTTCTCGACCAGCGCCAGCTGGTTGGGAAAGGGATAGAGCGACTGCAGATAGGTAATGGCTGGGTCGACGCGCAGCGCCCTGAGCGTCGTGTGGTTCCAGGCCAATTCATAGGCCGGCGGCAGGCCCTTTTTCTCCTCCGGCGCGGCAAGGGCGGCGTTGAAGATCACTTCGCCCCCAGCGCGGCGCGTAAAGGCAAGGAAGGCGTCCAGCCCATGCTGCGCCACCATGACGACGCAGATGCTTTGGCCTTCCCTGAAAAATTTCTGGTGGCGTTTGAAATAGAGCTGCGGAACGGGTGCTGCGATCGGCGTGATCAGCTTGGTCAGGATGCCATCCTGGCAGGCCAGCGCATTGCCATAGCGGGCCGCATCCATGAAAGCGTCGAAGCCGACGATGACGTCGATCCACTCATAGGCTGCCGTCAGCGGCATCTCGACCTCTGATATGATGCCATTGGTGCCATAGGCATGGGTCACCTTGTGCAGGTCTTCGCCTGTCAGTTCGAGCACCCTCGGCTCGGCCTCCATCGTCACCACGCGCAAGCGCAGCACATTGCCGAAATCGCGCAATCCGCCGAAATTGATCGAGCCGACGCCGCCAGAACCGCCGGCGATGAAGCCGCCGATCGAAGCGGTGTTGTAGGTGGAGGGCGACAGCCTCAATTCCTGTCCGGAATGCGCCCGTGTCGCCTTGTCGATGTCGGCCAGGATCGCGCCGGGTCCGGTCACCACGCGGCCTGGGCCGATCGACGTGATCTCGTTCATCTCCGCAAGATTGAGCACCACGCCTCCCGACAGGGGCATCGCCTGGCCGTAATTGCCGGTGCCGCTGCCGCGCGGCGTCACCGGCACGCCATGGCGGTGACAGGCGGCAAGCACGCGGAGCAGCTCGGCTTCGGTCTTCGGCGTCACGATCAGGTCGCCGGTGACATGGTCGAGCTGCTGTTTCAGAACCGGGCTGTACCAGTAGAAGTCGCGGCTCTTCTGCTGGACGATGGCCGGATTGTCGTCGAGCTTCATCCCATCGAGATCGCGTTTCAGCGCCGAAACATCCATCATTCCACCATCAACTCGTCGAGTTCGGCATAGTCGGGCAATTGCCGGTCGATCGCGCGTCCGGCGCGTACGACGATGCGATCCGATTCGGGCCGCGACAGCAATTCCGTCCAGCTCCGACCTTTAAACAGCACAAAGTCGGCATCGCCTCCGGCGGCAAGCGTGCCGAAGCCATCGAGCCGCATCACCTTGGCCGGCGTCGCGGTGACCGCCTGCGGCCAGTCGGCGACCGGATGATCGAAATGCAGGATACGTGTCGCCATGCGGTAGACCTCCAGCATGTCGAGATCGCCATAGGCATAGAAGGGATCGCGCGTGTTGTCTGAAGCGACGGCCACCGGAATGCCCCTCGCCTTCATCTCGTGCAGCAGCGTCACGCCACGCCAGCGCGGTGTGGTTTGATCAGCGCGACGATCTTGCAAATAGAGATTGCACATCGGCAGCGACACGATTGCGAGCCCAGCCTTCGCCACCTTGTCCAGCGTGTCCAGCACCTCGAGATCCGGCTGCCGCGCCAGCGAGCAGCAATGGCCGACGAGGATTTTTCCCTCGAAGCCGTTCCACAGTGCCGCCTCGGCGATCTTCTTCAGCGAGATTGCGGCGACATCGTCGGTCTCGTCGGCATGGAAATCGAGATCGAGCCCATGCTTGATCGCTTGCGCGAAAACGTGGTCGAGCAGCTCTTCCAGGTCTGGCACCATATAGGTGACGACGCCAAGCACGCCCTTGGCGGCGGCCACGCGTTTCGCCAGCCTGTCGAACCATTTTTTGTCGCGCACGCCCTCGATGCCGAGCAGGCAGGCACCCTGCAATTTGATGCGACCACGCCATGCCTCGCGCATCGTCTCGAACACCGGCCAGGAGATTTCCTCCTGCGGCGCGACGCTGTCGATATGAGTTCTGAGCGCCCGGGTGCCATGCGCGTAGGCCGAGCGCAGCGAGAAATCCATGCGGCGCGCCACATCCTCGGCGCTCCAGCGGGCAGTGCGGTCGGCCCCCGTAGCGTTCAGAGCGCCCATGAACGTACCGTCAGGATTGGGCTTTCGCGGCCAGATATGGCCCTTGTCGATATGCGTGTGGCAGTCGACGAAACAGGGCAGCACGACACGGCCGCCAAGGTCGATGGCGCCGGCCGATACCTTCGATGCGGCATGCGCAGCGGCGATGCTGGAAATCTTGCCGCCCGCGACGGTGATGTCGGTCAGCGCAAAACCATCTCTGTCGAAAGCCGCGGCAACGCCCGGCGTCAGCGACGCGTGAAGCCGGACATTGGCGAGGTGATAGGGACCGGAGGTTGGTATCAAGGCAC
Organism: Mesorhizobium sp. B2-3-13; assembly: GCF_006442195.1. NCBI lineage: Bacteria > Pseudomonadati > Pseudomonadota > Alphaproteobacteria > Hyphomicrobiales > Phyllobacteriaceae > Mesorhizobium > Mesorhizobium sp. B2-3-13. The sequence goes on along the minus strand of NZ_VFVQ01000001.1, from coordinate 348,234 downwards.
TAACGCTCCTGCTTCAGTGCGCTCTCGTGCCAGCGCCGCAGAATGAGATGCGAAATCAGCGACAGTACGAGGAAGATCAGGATGCCGGTAAGTGAAATCAAAAATAGCGCCGCGAAAAGCCTGGGTGCATTCAGCCGGTAGCCGGCCTCGATAATGCGCGAGGCGAGCCCCGACGACTGGCCGGTGGCGCCGGCGACGAACTCGGCCACCACGGCGCCGATCAGCGACAGGCCGCCAGCGATCTTCAGCCCGCCGAGGAAATACGGCATCGCCGCCGGCAGTCTGAGATAGCGCAGCTGCTGCCACCGCGTCGCGCCGTTGAGCTTGAACAGGTCGCGCAGATTGCGGTCGACCGAGTTCAGGCCAAGCGTGGTGTTGGACAGGATCGGGAAAAAGGCGACGATCCAGGCGCACAGCAGAAGTTTGGTCGTCTGATTGTCGACATAAATGTTGATCAGCGGAAAGATTGCCACGATCGGCGTCACCTGCAGCACGATGGCGAACGGGAAGAACGACATCTCCACCCACTTCGACTGCGCGAACAAGACCGCCAGGCCGACGCCGCCGACAACTGCGAGGAGCAGGCTGAGGAAGGTGATGCGCAAGGTGACCAGCAGTGCGGAAAACAGCAGGCCGGCATCGTTGTAGAGCGTTGTCAGCACCACGCCGGGGCGCGGCAGGATGTATTGCGGAATCGCGTTCCACACGCAGATACGGTCCCACAGCCAGATCGCCAGGACCATGATTGCCAGCGGCAGCACCCAGCGGCCGATTCGCTCGAGCCGCTCCTGGCGCACGCGCCGCGCCTCCTCGGGGTCGAGTTTCAACGTGCCGTCAATGACCGTCATGATGCGAGCCCGCAGTTGAATTGATGGCATTGACCAGCACATCCGAGGCCTGCCGGCAAAGGGCCGCATAATCCGGCGAGGTGCGAAACGCCTCGTCGCGCGGATAGGATGCCTCGATGGCGAGTTCGTCGAACACCCTGCCCGGCCGCGCCGCCATGACGACGACGCGGTTGGACAGAAACACGCTTTCGAACACACTGTGGGTGACGAAGACGACGGTGAAGCGTTCGTCTTGCCACAGTTCCAGCAGATCGTTGTTGAGCTTGAAGCGGGTGATCTCGTCGAGCGCCGCGAACGGCTCGTCCATCAACAGCACGCGCGGCTTGGTCACCATGGCGCGCGCGATCGAGACGCGCATCTTCATGCCGCCCGACAGTTCGCGCGGCACGGCGTCTTCGAAACCGGTCAGGTGCACACGCGCCAGCATCTCCGTTATCGCTGGAGCTGCCTTGGCGCGGGAAATGCCCTTCAGCCTGAGCGGCAGCCAGACATTGTCGAAGACGCTGGCCCAGGGCAGCAGCGTCGGCTCCTGAAAGACGAAGCCGATATTCGCGCGGTCGAGCGAACCGCCGCCACGCCAGTCGAGCACACCTGATGTCGGCGTCGACAGGCCGGCAATCAGCCGCAGCGCCGTCGACTTGCCGCAGCCCGATGGTCCGAGCAGGCTCAGGAAATCGCCTTCCCGGATCGTCAGGTCGACATCGCTGAGCGCCGTCACGCCATTGGAAAAGACCTTGCCGACGCCACGCAGCGCCAGCAAGATCGGAGCCATGTCCGAGGCGGGCGTTTGCGCCACCTTTTCCCGCATCATGCCGGGCCGGCCTATTTCTTCAGCTCGAGCCCGACGCCCTTGTTGACGAAGGCCAGCGTGTAGGCCTTCGTGATGTCGATGCCTGCAGGCGTGACCTTGGCCTTGACCATCTTGTCGTAGAAACTCTTGATCCGCGCATCGGTCATGGCGCCGATGCCGAGCTTCTCGGTGTCACCGGAATCGGCAAGGCCGAACTTCTTCATCTGGTCGATCGAGAAAGCGATCTGCTCGTCGCTTATGTCAGGATTGTCTTTCTTGATCAGATCGTTGGCGGCCTTGTTGTCGCCGTAGAGGTACTTGTACCAGCCCTTGGCCGAGCCATCGACGAAGCACTGGACCACCTCGGGCTTCTTGTCGATCGTGTCCTGCATCACCTCGATCGTGGTCGAATAGGTATCCCAACCATAGTCGGCGAGCAGGAACTGGTTCGGCACGAAGCCGCCTTCCTTCTTGACCGCGAACGGCTCCGAAGTGACGTAGCCCTGCTGGATCGACTTCTTGTTGGCGAGGAAAGGAGCGGTGTTGTAGGTGTAGGGAGCGCGCTTTGAAGCGTCGAAACCGAGTTCGATGACCATCCACTGGAAGAAGGTCTGCGCACCTTCATCGCCCAGAATGTACTGCTCGGCGTTCTTCAGGTCTTCCCATTTGTCGAGCCCCTCACCGGGGTGGGACATGATGACCTGCGGATCCTTCTGGAAATCGGCGGCCACGACACGCATCGGAATGCCCTGCTGGACGGCATCGAAGGCCGACAGCAAATTGCCGCCCATGTAGAAATCGATCTTGCCGGCAAGGAGCATCGGCCGGCCGCTGACCTGCGGGCCGCCCTGCATGATGGTGACATCGAGGCCGCAGGCGGCATAGGTGCCATCCGCCACGGCCTGGTAATAGCCGCCATGTTCCGGCTCGGCGAGCCAGTTGGTGCCGAAAGTCACTTTTTCATTCGCCGCCGCGCCCAATGTGCTGGCCGCAAGGAGAGCCACCACCGCGACCGAAATCTTCTGTTTCACGTACATTGACCACCACCCTTTATTTGCACCGGCGCGCTGCGCGCCGTGCTTGACACCAAAGATTCAAGAAGCAAGACACATGCCACCGGCGTCGCGCGCCGGGACCCGCCCGCCTGCACCACAGCCATCTGCGAAAGCCGGAAAGGTCGTGCTGCACCGAAGGGCATCGTGCCTATTTTTTGAACGCCTGTCCACAATCGCACCGGCGACATGCACCGCCATCTTGATGGTGCAATGCATCCGGCCTTAGGCTGGCCATATCCAGGAGATTGCCATGTTCAAGTTCCTCACCCCGAAGTCGATCAAGCCGCCCTTTGCCCGTTACAGCCACGGCGTCGAGGTGGCGGCCGGCAAGCGGCTGGTGCTGTGCTCCGGTCAGGTCGCCATCACGGCGGACGACCAGATACCGGACGACGCCGGCGCGCAGGCCGAACTCTGCTTCAGGAACATCGCGGCGATCCTGAGCGAGGCCGGGCTGGGGCTTGGCGACATCGTGCGCATCAACGCCTATGTCACCGACCGTGCGCATCTGCGGCCCTATATGGAGGTCCGCGACCGGCTGTTTTCGAGCCCGGCGCCGGCCTCGACGCTGATGATCGTTTCCGGCTTTGCCCGGCCCGAATTCAAGGTCGAGGTCGAGGCGATCGCGGCCGGGTGATCGACAGGCCGGGCACACCGCGCTAGGTCTGCCCTGATCATTTGAAGAGGCGTGACATGACCGTAGCAAAAAGACGCGTCTGGTGGGGCGATTACCGGACAACCGAGTATGCCTCGATCGATCCCGAGATGACGATCGCGGTGCTGCCGGTCGCGGCGATCGAGCAGCATGGGCCGCATCTGCCCGTCTCGACCGACACGTCGATCATGAACGGCATGCTCGACACGGTGATCGCACGCCTGCCCGAGGACCTCGATATCCGCATCCTGCCGGTCCAGGCGGTGGGCAAGTCGAACGAGCATCTGCACGCGCCGGGCACATTGACCCTGCCGGCAACGACGCTGATCGAGGCGTGGACCGAGCTTGGCCTGTCGATAGCGCGCGCCGGCGTGCGCAAGCTCATCGTCGTCAATTCCCATGGCGGCAATGAAGAGATCATGGGTATCGTCACGCGCGAACTGCGCGTGCGCGAAAAGATGCTGGCGGTGAAGACCAGTTGGCAGCGCTTTGGCCGTCCGGCCGGCATGTACACCGAACTTGAGGACCGCCACGGCATCCATGGGGGCGACGTCGAGACTTCGCTGATGCTGCATTTCCGGCCGGACCTCGTCGACATGGGCAAGGCCGACAGTTTCGTTTCCAACGTCGCCGACGCGGAGAAGGAATTCGCGCTTCTGCGCCAGACCGGCACGCATGCCTTCGCCTGGATCGCTAGCGATCTCAACGCAAACGGCGTGGTCGGCGACGCCAGCATCGCGACAGCCGAGAAAGGCCGGTTGACCGCGGAATATCAGGCCAATGGCTTCATCAGCCTGGTGCGGGACGTGCGCAAGGCCAAGCTCGCCGAGTGGCTGAAATAGCCGCCTAAATATCGATCTTGAGTGCGAACGGTGTGCCTTCGAAGGCGTCGGCGCCGCGCCCGATCGCTTCGATCGCCTCGATCATGCGGCCATTGCGCTCGAGCAGCGTGTCGGCCACAGCGATCAGCCGTGGATTGGGCGTCGCCGAAGGCGACAGCGCGCGCAGCGTCTGCGCCAGTTCCACCTCGTCGCGTTTCGGCGCCAAAGCCGCGGCGATGATATAGGCCGAGGCGGTCGAGCGGCTGATGCCGGCATAGCAATGCACGACCATCGGCTTTGCGCGGTTCCAGCGGCGCGCGAAATCGAGCAGGTTGCGCACATGCTCCTCGCCCGGCACGGTCATCCCCTCCTGCGCCACGGCGATGTCGTGCATGACCAGATGCAGATGGTTTTCCCGGGGGATTGAGGCTGGTCGAATTACGTCCGTTCCGGCGGCAAGCAGCGACAGCATGCGGTCGGCGCCGGTCCTGGCAACGGTTTCCTCGATCTTCGCCAGCGAGCAGACATGGATCATTGTTTCGAACCTTTCGACCGATCCTCGCGCCGCGACGCCCATTCGGCAAGGGCGGATTCAAGCCTGCGCCATTCCTCCTCGTTTGCCGGCAGGCCGGCGCGCAGGGCATGCGGCCGGTCAGAGAAATGCCGGAGCAGGATGCCACTCTCGCCAAGCGCAGAAAACAGGCCGCCGGCATCGGGCAGGCTGAGATAGCGGAACAATATGGTGCCGCCCGCGACGCGAACGCCGAACCGGCCAAACAGCGCATCAACCCGCACCACCTCATCCGCCAGCGACGCCCGCATCGCATCTTGCCAGCCGAGATCGGCGAGCGCGCGGATGCCGTATTCCAGCGCCGGTCCGGCGACGGCCCACGGCCCGAACTGCATGTGCAACCGTTCAGCCGTCGGCGCATCGGCAAGTGCGAACCCAAGCCGCAGGCCGGCCAGACCAAAGAACTTGCCAAAGGAACGCAGCACGACAATGCCGGCCTGGCCGACGTCGGCGGCGAGGCTGTGTTCGCGTGGACCGACATCCATGAACGCCTCGTCGACGACCAGCAGCCCGCCCTTGGCGCGAAGTCCGTCAGCCAGCATCAGCAGCCGGTCGCGCTCGATGATGCGCCCATCCGGATTGTTCGGATTGACGATGATGGCGAGGTCAGCGTCCGCCAGCGCCGCGAAATCGCTGACCTCGACCACCTCATGCCCGGCAATCGCCGCCGCCCGGGCGTGTTCGGCATAGGTCGGCCCCAGCACCTTCGCCTTACCGGGCCTCACCAGCGAGGCCACGCGCGGCAGCAGGATTTGGGTCCCGGGCGCCGCCACCACGTTTCCCGCGGAAGGCGCGCCATAGGTGTTGGCCGCGATCTCTATCAGTTCGCGCCCACGCGCGGCCTCCGGCAACCGCCACAGAGAGGTGGCGGGCAGGTCGAAAAGCGGGTAGGAGTGCGGATTGATACCGGTCGAGAGGTCGACGAAAGGCAGCACGGCATTGGGGAAAAGCGCCCTTGCCCGGCCAAGACTTCCACCATGGTCCACCGCTCCTTCAAGAAGCTTCATGTCTGTCCTGATCGCTTTCCTGTCATTGGTTGTCGAATTCGCCCTTGGTTATCCCGACTGGCTGTTTCGCGCCATCGGCCATCCGGTGACGTGGTTCGGCAGGCTGATATCCTTTCTCGACTTGAGGCTCAACCGCGCCACTGATCCCGACGCACTGCGTCGTCAACGTGGTGTCCAGGCGCTTTTGGTCATCGTGCTGGTGCCGGCGCTGACAGGTCTTTGCGTGCAGCTCGTTCTGCTCTGGTTCGTCCCCTTGGGATGGATCATTGCCGTCCTTCTGGCAACATCGCTTCTGTCGCAGAAGAGCCTGCATGAACATGTCGAAGCCGTCGCCGACGCGCTCGACAGTGGAGGCCTCGACATGGGCCGCGCCGCCGTCTCGCGGATCGTCGGCCGCGATCCCGAAACGCTGGACCGGGCAGGCGTCTGCCGTGCGGCGATCGAAAGCCTGGCGGAGAATTTTTCCGATGGCATCGTCGCCCCCGCCTTCTGGACCGGCGTTGGCGGGCTGGCCGGCGGCGCCGCCTACAAGGCGGCCAACACCGCCGATTCGATGATCGGCCACCACACCCCGCGCCACGAGGCGTTCGGCTGGGCGGCGGCGCGCTTCGACGATTGGATCAACCTGCCGGCATCGCGGCTGACGGCGCTGCTGATCGTGCTCGCTTCCTTCTTGGTCGAGGGCGCCGACCCCCACTGCGGCTGGCAAGCGGTACGGCGCGACGCGAAAAAACACCGCTCGCCCAATGCCGGCTGGCCCGAAGCGGCCATGGCCGGCGCGCTTGGGCTCGCGCTTGCCGGACCACGCAGCTATGGCGGTGTCATGGTCGACGACATCTTCATGGGCGAAGGCGGCCGCAGCGATGTCGACAGCGGCGATATAAGGCGCGCGCTGCAACTCTACCGTGTCGCTGATTTCCTGCTGATTGGCTTGTTCGGCCTGGTCGCGGTGATCGCTGTTCTGGTTTTTTAAAACTCGATGCCCTGCTGAGCTTTCACGCCCGCCGAGAAATGATGCTTGGTGACGCCCATCTCGGTGACCAGATCGGCAGCCTCGACCAGCGCTGGCTTGGCGTTGCGGCCGGTGATGACGACATGCAGACCCTCGCGCCGGCCCTTCAGCGCCGCAACCACCTTGTCGAGATCGAGATAGTCGTAGCGCAACGCAATGTTGAGCTCGTCGAGCACGACAAGGCTGATCGAGGGATCGTCGATCAATTCCAGCGCCTTGGCCCAGGCGGCTTCGGCGGCGGCGATATCGCGCTTCAGGTCCTGCGTCTCCCAGGTGAAACCCTCGCCCATAGCATGCCAGACCACGCGGTCGCCGAAGGCGGCAAACGCATCCTTCTCGCCGGTGTGCCATTTGCCCTTGATGAATTGCACGACGCCGACGCGCTTGCCGTGGCCGAGCATCCGCAGCGCCAGCCCGAAGGCGGCCGTGGTCTTGCCCTTGCCGGGACCGGTGTTGACGATCAGCAACCCCTTCTCGACCGTCTTGCTCGCAACCTCGGCGTCCTGCACCGCCTTGCGCTTGGCCATTTTGGCGCGATGGCGCTCTTCATCCTTGTCGTCGATATCGGTCATTTCACTTCACCTTGAGCGGTAGCCCCGCCACCATCAGCAGCACCGTGTCGGCAACCGCGGCGACCCGCTGGTTGAGCCGGCCGGCGTCGTCGCGAAAACGCCGCGCCAGTGCATTGTCGGGAACGATGCCTTGCCCGACCTCGTTCGACACCACGAACCACGGTCCGCGCGGCCGCGACAGCACGTCGGCCAGCCGTCGGCACTCCGCCTCGACGTCGTAATCGGCCAGCATGTGATTGGTCAGCCATAGCGTCAGGCAGTCGACAAGCACCGGCCGATCATCCGGCAAGGCCTCCAGCGCTTCGGCAAGGTCGAGTGACGCATCGATGGTCGACCAGCCCTCACCGCGCCGCGAGCGGTGCACCGCGATGCGCTCGCGCATCTCATCGTCATAGGTTTGCGCCGTGGCGACATACGCCCATGGCGGGGGGAATGCCGTCACCAGGGTTTCGGCGTGCGCGCTCTTTCCGGAGCGCGCGCCACCGATGATGAAAGTCAGCTTGCCGCGGTCAGGCAAAGCTGTCGCGCAAGCTGGTCGCCGTGCCGGTGAAGCGCCTGCGCACCACGCCCACGACCGCGCCGAGCACCAGCCAGAACACCAGATTGGTCACCGTCACCGCCACCACGAACTGATGGTGCAGGCCTTCCGGGATAGGCGTCTCGAAACTGTCGGGCTGCGGCGCGCCGACGATATGCGGGACGACGATCAGCAAGACGGCGAAGATGGTCAATGGCAGCGATCTGCGAAACACGATCAGGCCAAGGCCGATAGCGGTCGCCGCGGCCGTTGCCGTCCACCAGATCTGGCGCGCAAGCAGATCGGCCGCCGGCATCGCCGGCAGTTCCGGCTGCAGGCCGAGGCCTGGTGCCAGCGTGAACACGGCAAAGCCGGCCAGCCCCCAGAATACGCCCTGGCGCCAATTGCCGACGCCGCCGGCAAACTCGGAAATCGCGACCAGGACCAGCGCGAAGCCGATGCCGGTGACGATATTGGCAACCACGCTGAAGGCAAAACGCTCGACACCGTCGGCCGGCGCCCAGCCTTCATCTTCCTCCGCCGGTGCCGTGACTTCGGCGGGTGCTGGCGCGGCAGAACTCATCGCATTCCCAGCGGGCGCGACCGTGCTCACCGCATCGTTGCTCGCCGCCGGTGCAGCCGCGTGGTCATGGTGATGGCCGCCGCCGGCCTGTTCGTAGACTTCCGCCTTGAGGATCAGCGGCACTGTCGCATAGGCCTGCATACAGGCGAGAACGACACCCGCCACAAGCCCCGCGATCGCCGCGATGAACACGACGTTGCGAAACAGATTCATGATGTCAGATCCTCGTTAGTGGCAGGGAAACGCCATCGAGTGGCGATAGTCGTGGGCGGCATTGTGGACCGCATCGATATGCGAGAAACCGACAAAGCCGACGACGAACATGCCGAGCAGCGCCGCGAGCGCGAGCTGCATGAAGCGCGACTGCGAGGAGACGGAGGCGCCGAGGGAGACGGAAGCGGTAGTCATGTCTTGTCCTTTCGCCCTCCACCCGAGGGCATCGAAGTCAGTTTCCTGTCGCCGGCAGGTCTCCTGGCTCGCGGATAAGCGCCCTTCCCCACCTTCCCGAGGAAAACCCTCAGTGGCATATGGAGAGGACTACCGCACACAGTTGCGGGGGCAGCCACGGCATTGGACAGGAATTCCTGTCCGCACCGCATTCCCTCTTGGCTCCAAAAAGGAACCGACGACGTTGGTGACTATAGGGAAATTTGCCGCGCGCGGCAAACCAAATTCCGACAGTCGCCAGCGCAGGAGCGTCGTATCGGCGAAGCCGCTCCATCCCGTCCTGATTGACAAATTTTCTAGTCGGGTGTCGGCTCGCAACCCTCACAGGAAGCCAGCCATGCAGCCCAATGCCAGCGAGCGCGAGCCCTACAACGGCCTGACCCGAACCCAGCAGACGCTGCCGTCATCGGCCTATTGGGACCAGGAGAACTATCAGCGTGATCTCGATGCCATCTGGTACAGAAATTGGCTGCTCGTCTGCCGCGAGACCGACCTTGCCCAGCCTTTGGCATTCCGCACCTTCCGCGTCGGTACGCAGGAAATCCTTGTGCTGCGCGACGACGCCAGCGAGTTGCATGCCTTCCACAACACGTGCCGGCATCGCGGTTCGCAGCTTTGCCAGGAAAGCGAAGGACGCCTGAAGGCGCGGCTGATCACCTGCCCGTACCATGCCTGGTCCTATTCGCTGCGTGGCGATCTGGTGCGTGTACCGTCGAAATCGCTGCCTGACGGCTTCGACAAGGCCGACCACCCGCTTTACCGCGTTGTACTCTCGGTGCGGCGGGGCTTCGTCTTCGTCAATCTTGCTGAAGATGCCGCCGGCTCAGTGCAGTCATCCTTCGACCCGGCCTCCGGCGACCTCGGCAACTGGCCGCTGGACACGCTGGTGTCAGGCCATGTGCTGCGCAAGGTGATGAACTGCAACTGGAAGATTTTCTGGGAAAACTTCAACGAGTGCCTGCACTGCCCGGGCGTCCACAAGGACCTGTCGCGGCTGGTGCCGATCTATGGCCGCGGCCTGATGAGCCGGCATGACGATCCCGAATGGACGCGCCATGCAGACAATGATGCGCCGGAATTCTCCGGCGGCCTGCGCGCCGGGGCTGAAACATGGTCGCGTGATGGGCAGACGCATGGGCCGGTTTTCCCCGGCTTGACGCAGGCGGAACGCACCGCCGGCCAGACCTACGCTACCAGCCTGCCCTCGATGTTCATCGTCGGCCATGTCGACTATGTCAGGACCGTGCGGCTGGTGCCGCTCGGTCCCGAACAGACCGAATTGACCGCCGAATGGCTGTTCGCGCCCGAGGCGCTCGCCGCCACCGATATCGACAACATCGTCGCCTTCGGCACACAGGTGCTGGAGGAGGATGCCGCGATCTGCGAGGTCAACCAGAAGGGCCTGCGCTCGATGCGTCATACAGCCGGCGTGCTGATGCCCGAGGAATATGAGCTGCACCGCTTCCACAATCGGGTGCGCGAGCGCCATGCTGAGCTTTCGCTCTGATTTTTTAGAGGGATTTAGGCAGGTAGCGCCAGGTCATGAGGCCACAAAACGCCGCCAGCAGGCCGAGCGTGACGAACACCGATCCCAATCCGAAGAAGGCCAGCACCACCGAATAGACCAGCGGCGGCGTCAATTCGGAAAAGTCGAGATAGGTGCGGTAGACCGCCGCCATCTGCGCGCGTTCATAGGAGCGCACCGAGCGCATGAAGGCGGTCGAGCCCAGCGCGTCGAGCGCGATGGTGAAGAAGGCGCCGCACAACAGGAAGGCGCCGGTCAGCAACGGCTCTGCCGCTCCGACCGTGCCCGCCGCCAGCAGCGACGCCGACATGGCGAAATAGGCAAACGTCATGGTGCGTCGGCCGCCAAAGCGTTTTCCTGCCTTGCCCCAGAAGATCGCCATGAACAGCAGCGCATTGCCGGCCGAGACCAGCAGGCCGCCCGCCAGTTCACCCTCGCCGGTGATCACCATGAACAGCGGTCCATAGACGAAGAACGTCGTCCAGAAGCACGACCGGCCGAAGGCGATCAGCCAGGCGAGCCTGAGCCTTGGCTGCGCCACGAAGCGGCCGATGTTGGCGAGCGGATTTGCCGGCCGCGTCTTGCCCGGGCGGATCGACGGGTTATCGCCCAGCCGGTAGGTCCAGAACAGCGCCAGCAAAGCCATGGCGAAAACCGCCACCGCGCCATGCGCGGCATAGATGCCGAAATGCGCATAAAGGAAAATGCCAAGCGTCGGCCCGCCCGTCCAGGCAACCATCGACCACGCCATGCGCAGCGATTCGGCCTGCATGAAGTCGGTCTTGCGGATGTGGTCCATGATGTAGAGGTTGAGTGTGATCGACAGCGCACTGGCGCCCATGACGCGGCACAGCATGCCGGCGAGTTGTCCAGCGAGCGTGTGGGTGACGAAGAACAGCGAGCCGATGGCGAGCAGGCAGGCGCCTGCCGTGTAGACCCAGCGCCGCGCGAAGCGGCGGATCAGCATCGGCATGAACAAGGTCACCGAGAGGCCGAGCATGGATACGACGGTGTAGAGGATCGAGACGATCTGCTCGTTGTGGAGTATCTCGTAGGCCTGGATCGGGATGACGCTCGACACCATGGCGCGGGCGAAGGACTCGACCGCGTAGAGCGAGGCGAAGGTGCGCGCATCCGCGGCCTTGAGGGCCGGAAGCCAGTTCGGATGGCGCACATGCGTGGACATTGCTTCCCCAAAGCAGAATCGCGGCGTCAAATCTGCCGTGGACATTTCAGGCCCATTAAGAGGAAACCGACGCACACCCGGCAAAAAGCGAAGCCGGTCAAAGGCTTTCCCGCGCTGGCCCAATTCGGCGGCTGGCGCGGGCTCCGCCGCGCGGTCAGGCCAAGGCGACCGGTCTTCTTCTATCCAGTGCAACCGTGATAGTCGTCTTGGAGGGCTGAATCAGATCGCGAGACCATGAGCATCCACACGCCGACCGCACCCGTTCCGCAGCCATCGAAGCGCATCGTTGCCATCGATATTTTGCGCGGCATCGCGCTGATCGCGATGGCAAGCTACCATTTCACCTGGGACCTGGAATTCTTCGGTTACACCGACCCCGGTCTCACCGCCTTCGGCTGGTGGAAGATCTACGCCCGCTGCATCGCCTCGACCTTCCTGTTCCTTGTCGGCGTCAGCCTCTATCTCGCCCATGGCCGACAGATCCGCTGGAACTCCTTCTGGAAACGGTTCGCCATGGTCGCCGGTGCGGCGGTCGCCATCTCGGTCGCCACCCGCATCGCCACGCCTGACGGATTCATTTTTTTCGGCATCCTGCATGAGATCGGGCTCGCCAGCCTGCTTGGCCTCGCCTTCCTGCGCCTGCCGGCGCTGCTGACGCTTGTCGCCGCCGCGCTGGTCATCGCGGCGCCCGTCTACCTGCGCTTCGAGGCACTCGATCACCCTTGGCTGTGGTGGATCGGCCTTTCCGCCGTCAATCCGCGCTCCAACGACTACGTGCCGCTGTTCCCCTGGTTCGGCGCGGTGCTTCTCGGCCTCGGAGTGGCGAAACTCGCTTCCGCTTCCGGCATACGGGCACGCCTGGCGAGCCTCGTGCCGGGCCGCTGGGCCAATCCACTGGTCTTCATCGGCCGCCACAGCCTGGCCTTCTACCTGATCCACCAGCCGCTGCTGATCGGTTGCGTCTGGCTGTTCTCGCAACTGATGCCGGCGCAAGTCGAGCCCCCGCAGGTCAATTTCCTGAAAACCTGCCAGCGCTCGTGCGAGCAGATGCGCAACGCAACCTTCTGTTCGAGCTATTGCGGCTGCATGCTTGATACGCTGCAAGGCGAAGGATCTCTTGATCGGCTCTTCAACAACGACCAGACTGCGGACTTCAGGGCGCATCTGTCCGATCTTGCCGCAACCTGCACAGCCAAGACGGACGACAAGATGACCGAGGGAGGAACACAATGACCGAGCCGAAGCCTGGGATGATACCGTGGCCGCCGGTGATCTACGCTGCCGCGATCGCCATCAGCATCATCCTCGGCATGCTCTATCCCTTGCCCTGGATCGGAGACCTCCTGGGCGACATTCTGTTCGCCGCTGGTTGGGTGGCGTTGTTCGCCGTCGCCGTACTCTGGTTCACCGCGATCCGCACCATGATGCGGGCCAGGACAACGCTCAATCCCAACGCCGTGCCCGATCATCTCGTCACGACCGGCCCCTTTGGCATCACCCGCGACCCGATGTACCTGGCCAACACGCTGCTGTTGATCGGCGTTGCCTTCGTCTCGGGCATCGCCTGGTTTTTCCTGCTTGCCTTCGTCGCCGCCTTCGTCACCCAGAAGGTCGCGATCGAGGGCGAGGAAAAGATATTGGCGGCGAAATTCGGCAAGAAATACCGCGACTATGCCAAGCGGGTGCGGCGCTGGATTTGAGCCAGCGTTAAAGTTGCCAATCTCCCCCTTATCGGGGAGATGTCCGGCAGGACAGAGGGCGCTGTCCCGCCGGCATCTCGAAATTTCGGCTAGGTGTTGACCCCGAGCTCGACCAGCCGCTCGACGCAAGACTCCTCGGCCTGATCGAGTTCGGCCAGCGTCTCCTCGAGGTCCCGGCGCTTTTGCCTGAGGTCCTCGCGCTTTTCCTCGATGCGCTTGATCATCAGCTTGAGCTGCCCGACCTCGCCCGGCGGCTCCTTGTACATCTGGATGATCTCGCGGATCTCGTTGATCGAGAAGCCGAGCCGTTTTCCGCGCATGATTTGCCGGATGAGGTGACGGTCGGAAGGGCGAAACAGCCGCGTACGGCCGCGCCGCACCGGCTGCACCAGTCCCTCGTCTTCGTAAAAACGCAGCGTCCGCGTCGACACGTCGAATTCGCGGGTCAGTTCGGTGATCGAATAATATTCCCGCATTGTCACTCCATGCCGGAATTCCGGGTGATCGCCATGCGGCGTCGCCCATCTGTCCCGAACCAAACCCTTGCCCGCCGGAATCGACGCGGCACCCCGCACGAGCCTCGCACGGCATTTACGTAAAAGTCAATTAAGACGCTTACCGGACGCCGAACCACCAGGTCGCGAGGCCGAGGAAGGCAAAGAATCCAACGACATCGGTAACGGTGGTGACGAAAACCGCCGAAGCGACCGCGGGATCGACCTTGAACCGGTCGAGCAGCAACGGGATCAGGATGCCGGCAAGGGCCGCCACGAACATGTTGATGATCATCGCCGCCGCGATGATGCCGCCCAGATTGGGGTCATGGAACCAGACAGCCGCGACGATGCCGATCAGGATCGCGAAGACGATGCCGTTGATGAAGCCGACGCCCATTTCGCGGCGGATAATGCGGCCGGCATTGTAGATGTCGAGATCCCTGGTCGCCAGCGCCCGCACGGTGACGGTCATGGTCTGCGAACCAGCATTGCCGCCCATGCCGGCCACGATCGGCATCAGCACGGCGAGGGCGACGATATGCTCGATCGTGCGATCGAACAGGCCGATCACCGATGCCGCCAAAAATGCCGTCAGCAGATTGACGAGCAGCCAGGGAACGCGCGAGCGCGAGGTCGCCAGAATGCTGTCGGAGAGCTCCTCGTCGCCGACGCCGCCCATGCGCAGCAGGTCCTCCTCCGCTTCCTGTTGGATGACGTCGACGACGTCGTCGATGGTCAGCACGCCGACCAGCCGCTCGTTCTCGTCGACGACGGCGGCCGACAAAAGGTCGTATTGTTCGAATTCCCGCGCCGCCTCTTCCTGGTCCATGGTGGCCGGGATGGCGTGCCGCGTCTCATGCATGACTTCCTCGACCTTGACCGCGCGCTTGGTGCGCAGGATCTGGTCGAGATCGATGGCGCCCAACAGCTTGAAGGTCGGATCGATGACGAAGATCTGGCTGAAGCGGTCGGGAAGGTTCTTGTCCTCGCGCATGTAGTCGATGGTCTGGCCGATGGTCCAGAAAGGCGGCACCGCGACGAACTCGGTCTGCATGCGCCGCCCGGCGGTCTCTTCCGGGTAGTCGAGCGAACGGCGCAGCCTGATCCGCTCGGTGAACGGCAGTTGCGACAGGATCTCGTCCTGGTCTTCCGGCTCCAGGTCTTCGAGGATGTAGACCGCATCGTCGGAATCGAGTGCCTGCACGGCTTGCGCGATCTGCGCATTGGGCAGGTTATCGACGATATCCATGCGGATCGCCTCGTCGACTTCGGTCAGCGCGGAAAAATCGAAGTCGGCGCCCAGCAGCTCGACCAGCGCGCGCCGCTGTTCGGGGTGCAGCGCCTCGATGAGGTCGCCAAGTTCCGACTGATGCAGGTCGTCGACTTGGCGCTTGAGGGTCAGCGTATCGCGATCGGCGATCGCCGCACCAATCTGGGCAAGGAAGGACGATAGGACGGCACCGTCCTCGCCATAGATATCAGCGTGGTGCTCGTCGGCGGCCCTGGCGCCGGTCGTCCGTTCGTCCTGGCCTTCCACCAGCGCCTCCCGCCATCAGAATCCGGAAAAGGTGCAAATCAGGTCTAGACCATGAGTCCGCAAAGTGGAAACCGGTTTTCGGTCCGGTGCCCATACAAAAGTGACGGCGACCCGGAACGCTTCAACTTCGCAACATGTTCTTCCAACGCACGGGAATTTCAGGCCAAACACATGCTTGCCCGCTCACCGATGCCGAGTTGTCGTGCCCGCGCGAACTGTCGATTTCATCAAAAGCAGGCCACGCTTCGGCTTCCTGCGGCGCGACAGCCGATGTCGCTGGGGAAAGAGCACCCCCGCGCCATTGGAGCAGAATTGTCATGATGCAGGTCCAGGCATCGGCTGGCCCCGCCAGGCCGCAACAAAAAGCCGGAAGCCCTTGAAGATCAGGTCACGGACAGAGAACAAGGCAATCGAAGAGCGGCGCGTTCGCGTGGTCGTGGCCGAACGCAATCCGCTCGTCATATCGGCTCTGCGCGAAATGCTGGACTGCGACGGGCGCTTCGAACTTTTGGCCTCGGTACAAAGCGGCAGGCATTTCCTGGAGCTTGCAGCGGTACAGGAGTTCGATGTCGCCGTGATCGGCTGGAAGCTCTCCGACATGGACGGCGCGGACGTCCTGGCCGAGGTCCAGGGCCGCAAGCTCAACATCCGCATCGCGGTCTTCTCAAATGACCATGACATCGGCATCCTGAAACAGTGTGTGCGCCTCGGCGCGCAAGGCTACTGCTTCCAGTTCGACGATCCCGCCATCATTTTCGACACCATCCTGGCTGTCGCGCACGGCCGCATCTGCATCCCCTATATCGACATCAACAAGGTCAACGACACGCCTCTGTCCCGGCTTACCGTGCGCGAGCGTGAACTGCTGGCGGTACTGTCAGATGGCTGGACCAATTTGCAGATCGCGACCCGGACCGGGATCTCCGAGAATACGGTGAAGTACCATCTCAAGAATCTCTACGACAAGCTGGACGTCCGCAACCGCGCCATGGCGGTCGCGCTCTATTCACGAGAGAGGCGCAGCCAGAAGCAGCCTTTCGGGTAGGGCAACCGGGTAGGCCATACCCACCCGCACGCGGCAAGTTCTTACCCGCCAAGGTATTGTTGACATCAGCCATCGAAACGAAACTCCCCACCACCGCTTTGCTGGGTCAGGAGGAGTTCGCACATGGCCGGTTTCACCCATCTTTTCATTCCCGGGCCGACCAATATCCCCGAACAGGTGCGGCAGGCGATGAACCTGCCGATGGAGGACATGCGCGCGGCCACCTTCCCCGACCTCACCCTGCCACTGTTCGAAGACATCAAAAGCGTCTTCAAGAACGAGACCGGCCGCGTCTTCATCTATCCGTCCTCCGGTACCGGTGCCTGGGAAGCGGCGATGACCAATGTGCTCAGCCCCGGCGACCGCGTTTTGATGTCTCGCTTCGGTCAGTTCTCCCATCTGTGGGTCGACATGGCCGAGCGGCTCGGCTTCGAGGTCGACGTGATCGACTGCGAATGGGGAACCGGCGTTCCGCTTGACCTCTATGCCGAGCGGCTGAAGGCGGACAAGACGCACCGCATCAAGGCGATCTTCTGCACCCAGAACGAGACGGCGACCGGCGTCACCAGCGACGTCGCCGGCTGCCGCGCAGCGCTCGACGATGCGAACCACCCTGCCCTGCTTTTCGTCGACGGCGTCTCGTCGATCGGCTCGATCGACTTTCGCCAGGAAGAATGGGGTGTCGACTGCGCCGTCAGCGGTTCGCAGAAAGGCTTCATGCTGCCGGCCGGCCTCGGCTTCCTGTCGGTCAGCAAGAAGGCGCTCGTGGCTTCCAGAACCGCCACCCACCAGCGCTGCTTCTTCTCCTTCGAGGACATGATCCGCGCCAACGATGCCGGCTATTTTCCCTACACGCCGGCAACACAGCTCCTGCGCGGCCTGCGCGCCTCGCTCGACCTGATCGAGGATGAAGGGCTCGACGCCATCTTCGCCCGTCACCATCGCCTCGCCGAAGGCGTGCGCAAGGCGGTCGATGCCTGGGGCCTGAAGCTCTGCGCCAAGGCGCCGAAATGGCATTCGGACACGGTCAGCGCCATCCTCGTGCCTGATGGCATCGACAGCGGCGACGTCGTCAAGCGCGCCTACCAGGCCTACCAGACGTCGCTCGGCGGCGGCCTCAACAAGGTGTTCGGCAAGGTTTTCCGCATTGGCCATCTCGGCTGGCTCAACGAGGTGATGGTGCTGGCCTCGCTGTCGTCAGCTGAAATGGCGCTGCTCGATTGCGGCGTGCGGCTGGCGCCGGGCTCCGGCGTCGGTGCCGCCATCCAGCATTTCCGCGCCTCGGCGGCAATGCCGGTCGCCGAAGCGGCCTGAAGGGACAGAAGATGAGCCACACCATCAACCACCTCAAGAAACTCAGGCTCCAGCGCAGCGAGCTGGCGGTTCCCGGCTCCAGCCCGGAGATGATCGACAAGGCGGCCAACAGCGCCGCCGACTTCGTCTTCCTCGACATCGAGGACGCTGTCGCCCCGCCCGACAAGGAACGCGCCCGCAAGAACATCATCCAGGCCCTGAACGACATCGACTGGCGCGCCAGGGGCAAGACCGTATCGGTGCGCATCAACGGCCTCGACACCCATTACATGTACCGGGACGTCGTCGACGTGATGGAACAGGCCGGCGACCGGCTGGACACCATCCTGGTGCCGAAGGTCGGCGTGCCGGCCGACCTCTATATGGTCGAGGCCATGGTCAACCAGATCGAGATGGCCAAGGGATTCAAGACCCGTGTCGGCCTGGAAGCGCTGATCGAGACCGCGCTCGGCATGGCCAATGTCGAGGCGATTGCCGCGACGCCAGGCCGGCTGGAAGCCATGCATTTCGGTGTTGCCGACTATGCCGCCAGCAACAAGGCACGCACCGTCAATATCGGCGGCCTCAACCCCGACTATCCCGGCGACCAGTGGCATTTCGCGCTGTCGCGCATGACCGTCGCCTGCCGCGCCTATGGGTTGCGCGCCATCGACGGGCCGTTCGGCGATTTCTCCGATCCGGAAGGCTACAAGGCGGCCGCCAGGCGCGCGGCCGCACTCGGTATCGAAGGCAAATGGGCGATCCATCCCTCGCAGATTGCCTTGGCCAACGAGATGTTCTCGCCGCCGGAGAAGGAAGTCACGCGCGCCCGCCGCATCCTCGAAGTGCTGAAGGAAGCCGAGGCGCAGGGCAAGGGTGCTGCCGCGCTCGACGGCAAGATGATCGACGCCGCATCGGAACGCATGGCGCGC
This sequence comes from Mesorhizobium sp. B2-3-13, assembly GCF_006442195.1. Taxonomy (NCBI): domain Bacteria; kingdom Pseudomonadati; phylum Pseudomonadota; class Alphaproteobacteria; order Hyphomicrobiales; family Phyllobacteriaceae; genus Mesorhizobium; species Mesorhizobium sp. B2-3-13. The sequence goes on along the minus strand of NZ_VFVQ01000001.1, from coordinate 329,644 downwards.
AACGTGCTGGTGGTTAATGACGCCATCGAACGCGCCGGCCAGCTTAACTAGCCAACGAGAACCGCGCGTCGCGGCACTTCGACGATTTGGGGAGGAGAAAAAATGGACATCCACGAATATCAGGCCAAGGAACTGCTCGCCCGGCATGGAGTGCATGTGCCGCGCGGTGGCCTGGCTTACAGTCCCGAACAGGCGACCTACCGGGCGCGCGAGATCGGCGGCGGCAAATGGGTGCTGAAGGCGCAGGTTCATTCCGGTGCCCGTGGCAAGGCCGGTGGCATCAAGCTTTGCGCCAATGACGAGGAGATCTCCAGCGCCGCCGAAGCCATGCTCGGGCGCAAGCTGGTGACCCACCAGACCGGCCCGCGCGGCAAGCTGATCTCGCGCCTCTATCTGGAGGAAGCCGTCGACATCGCGCAGGAGCTCTATCTCGGCTTCGTGCTCGACCGCAAGGAAGAGCGCGTCATGATCGTCGCCTCGGCCGCCGGCGGCATTGAGATCGAGGAGATTGCCGAAAGAGCGCCGGATTCCATCATCCGTGCCACCGTCGATCCGGGCGTCGGCATGCAGCGCTTCCAGGCGCGCGAGATCGCCTTCGGGCTCGGGCTGGAGGACAGCCTGATCGGCAAGGCGACCGAGACCATCTTCAGCTGTTACCAGGTGTTCCGCGACTACGACGCCTCGATGCTGGAGATCAATCCGTTGGTGGTGACCCGCGACGGCAGCCTGGTCGCCCTCGACGCCAAGATGTCGTTCGACGAGAACGCGCTGTTCCGGCGGCCCGAAATCTCCGAATTGCGCGACAAGAGCCAGGAAGACCCGCGCGAAACCTTCGCCAGCGACCGTGGCCTCTCCTATGTCGGCCTCGACGGCAATATCGGCTGCATCATCAACGGCGCCGGGCTCGCCATGGCGACCATGGACATGATCAAGATCGCCGGCGGCGAGCCGGCGAACTTCCTCGACATCGGCGGCGGCGCTTCGCCCGAGCGGGTGGCGAAATCCTTCCGCGCCGTGCTCGGCGACAAGAATGTCGAGACCATCCTGGTCAACATCTTTGCCGGCATCAACCGTTGCGACTGGGTCGCCGAGGGCGTCATCAAGGCGATCCGCGAGGTCGGCGTCAACGTGCCGCTGGTGGTGCGGCTTTCCGGCACCAGGGCCGAGGAAGGGCGCAAGATCCTGGCCGATTCCGGCGAGGCGGTGATCGTCGCCGACACGCTCGCCGAAGCCGCCGAAAAAGCCGTCGCCGCGTGGCGCGCGGCCACCAAGAAAAAAGCAGCCTGAGGGAGGACAGAAAAATGGCAATCCTGCTCAACCGCAGCACGCGCGTCATCGTGCAAGGTTTCACCGGCAAGATCGGCAGTTTCCATGCCGAGGACATGAAGCGCTACGGCACCAAGCTCGTCGGCGGCGTCACCCCCGGCAAGGGCGGCCAGACGCATCTTGGCCTGCCGATCTTCAACACCGTCAAGGGCGCGGTGCGCGAAACCCGCGCCGAGGCGAGCATCGTCTTCGTGCCGCCGCCCTTCGCCGCCGATTCGATCATGGAGGCCGCGGATGCGGGGATAAAGCTCTGCGTCTGCATCACCGACGGCATCCCCTCGCAGGACATGATGCAGGTCAAGCGCTACATGCGCCGCTACCGCTTCGAGGACCGCATGCGGCTGGTCGGGCCGAATTGCGCCGGCATCATCACGCCCGGACAGGCGCTGATGGGCATCATGCCCGGCTCGATCTACCTTCCTGGCCGCGTCGGCATCGTCGGCCGCTCGGGCACGCTGGGCTACGAGGCCGCCTCGCAGATGAAGGCGCTCGGCATCGGTGTATCGACCAGCGTCGGCATCGGCGGCGATCCGATCAACGGCTCCTCCTTCAAGGACGTTCTGAAGCTGTTCGAGCAGGATGACGAAACCGACGCAGTGGTGATGATCGGCGAGATCGGCGGACCGCAGGAAGCGGAAGCCGCGATCTGGGCGCGTGACAATATGCGCAAGCCTCTGATCGCCTACATCGCCGGGCTTTCGGCCCCGAAAGGCCGCCGCATGGGCCATGCCGGCGCCATCATCTCGGCCTTCGGCGAGTCGGCGCAGGAGAAGGTCGAGATCCTGAAAGAGGCCGGCGTCATCATCGTGCCGACGCCGTCGTCCTTCGGCGATGTGGTGGCCGATACGCTGGAGCGAACGAAGAAGGCGGCCTAACCTTCACCAACAAGCGGCCGCGGGCCGTTGCCGAGCACGAGGCGGCGCGACTGGAATGCGCCGCCAACGGTCTCTTCCAATCAGCGGCAAGATCGAGTTGCACGACAACCAGCCAAGCGGCCTCGTCCTGACCATCGATCTGCCGAATGGACCCGAGGTCCGGCCCTTATAGGAAGGTCGGCACCGTACTCATGGTCTGATGATCGCCAGATTGCCGGCGTTGACATCAAGGCGTCCGAAGGCTTGCTTCAGGAAATTTTGGTGCGGTCGAGAAGACTCGAACTTCCACGGGTTGCCCCACAGCGACCTCAACGCTGCGCGTCTACCAATTCCGCCACGACCGCACGTGGTAGGAGCCGGAACCGACCGGCTCGCGGCGTGTAGCAAATCGTTTCCGGCGAAACAAGTGCGCGATGAGCAATAATGTCCGGCAATTGGCATAACGTTCCACAGGATTGCAATGAGCATCCGGAACTGGACGTTTGCGCCTGATGTCGCCATATGGAGGCCAAAGGCATGTCGCCCAAAAGTGCAAGGCGGTTTTGGGACCACGACATGTATAAGCAAAAGCGACACACCATGACAGAACGCAGCCAGATCGCCACGTCGTTCCTCCCGTTGCCTGGTTCGGCGCCGGTAGAATGGCTGGTCGAACCTGGCCTTACCGCCTATCCCGATGCGCTGGCCTTCATGGAGGCGCGCGCCGAGGCGATCCGCAGCGGAGCCGCCGGCGAGATGGTCTGGCTGGTCGAGCATCCGCCTCTCTACACCGCCGGCACCAGCGCCCGCATCGAGGACCTGATCGAGCCTGACCGCTTTCCGGTCTTCGCGGCCGGTCGCGGCGGCGAATACACCTATCACGGGCCCGGCCAGCGGGTTGCCTATGTCATGCTCGACCTGAAGCGCCGGCGCGAGGACGTGCGCGCCTTCGTCGCCGCACTCGAACAGTGGATCATCGGTACGCTCGCCGCCTTCAACGTGCGCGGCGAGCGCCGCGAGGCCCGGGTCGGTGTCTGGGTGGTGCGGCCCGATCGCCCCGCCTTGCCGGACGGCTCACTGGGCGAGGACAAGATCGCGGCAATCGGCATCAGGCTGCGGCGCTGGGTCAGTTTTCACGGCATAGCCATCAATGTCGAGCCGGACCTTTCCCATTTCGGCGGCATCGTGCCCTGCGGCGTGCAGGACCATGGCGTCACCAGCCTCGTCGACCTTGGCCTTCCCGTGACGATGGCCGATCTCGATCTCGCGCTGAAATCCGCGTTCAAGGATGTGTTCGGTGCAGCCGTGGCCTTGCCCGCCGAAGTGGCCCGCAAGACCGGCTGACCGCGCGTCAGATCAGTTGGGCCGACGCCCACAACACGCCGCAGCCATGGATGGCGAACACCGCCAGCAAGGCCCCTGCGATGACGAGACGGTCAACGGTGCCGATCGGCTCCAGTTCGTGACGTGGCTTCACGCCGCTGCCGACGGTGAGCAGGCTGAGGATCGAAAACACCGCACCGGCCGCCAGCAGGAAGCCCGACGAAAAACCAGCCCGCCAGCCGAGCGCCAGAAAGGCCGAAAGCAGCGAGAAGGACGCCAGCGCCAGGACGATTGGCCCCGGGCAGATCTGGCGCAGCACCTGGCCGCCGTCGAATTTCCACACCGGCACCAGATTGGCGATGTTGAACAGGGCCACGCAGCCCGCAAGCGCGGCCAGCAGCGCGGCCGCGGCCTTGTGGCCCTCGCCGCCGGCAAGCACGCTGGCGGCAATGACGATCGGCACCAGGAAGGCTGAGAACCCCGCCCCCATCAACGCCACGAAGGCCACTTCGAAACGGCTGTTGTAGGGCCGGCCGCCAATGGCGATGCCGCCAAGCAGCGGGATGAAGATCATCCGCGCCCTGCGATGGCCCGTCAGCCGAAACGCCGCCATGTGGCCGAGTTCGTGCAGTGCCACCACCGACGTCAGGATCGCGGCCAGCGCCAGCCCGCCAAGGTGAAGGCCGAAGAACGGCCACAGCATCAACGCCGACAGCACGGCGAAGCCGACCTGGCTCAGCGGATGCTCGAACCAGCCGCCCTTGCGGTACTGCCCGGTCCTTGCCCAACACTGCAGCTTGGAGAGCTCGCGGCGCATGGCGAAGTAACGGAACACCAGGAAAGCGACGCCGCGATACCGGTCTGTGCGGCTGAGCGTCACGCGTGTGCCGCTGCCCTGCGAAACCAGTTCGGCGGTCTCGCCATAATCCTTCCAGAACGAGCCATCGAGCGCGGTGTCCTCGATCACCCGCATCGAGAAGCGGCTGCCCTCGACGACGTCTTCAAACCGCGCCCTGCGCTCGATCGGCTTGCCGTCGCGGCCTTCCCACGACAGCATGATGCGGGCCACGCCCCCTTCGTCCAGCGGCTGCGCCGACAGGATCTCGCCGGACCAGCCGGCATCGCTGCCAAGTGGCCACAGCGCTTGCCACAGGCGCTGCCGGTCCATTGCCACGACGCGGCTCGACCGGACCGTGCGCAAACCGAGCGGCACGGTCATCAAGAGAAAGATCAGCCCGAGATTGCTGGCCACGAGAATGGCCGTGACGATGGGCGACACCTGGACGTTGCTCCTGCCTGGAGGCGCACCCTAACGTCGCGGCGGCAAGAAAAGCTTAACGGCGGAGCGGCTTACGGCAATCGGGAAATAGCGATGGCGGATGCCGCCAACTCACATGGCTCCGATCCAGATCGCCATGGAAACAAGAAACGCACTCATGCAAACCAGTGAGATGACATCCTGAACCAAATCGGTCATAACTCTCTCCTGTTGTGGATATGTTTCTAATTTGTTCTAATTTTGTTCCATTGTCAACGAACAGAATCCGACCGCATCCAAAATCTCTGGGCGATCAGATCGGCAGAGTTAAGAAAAGGTTGACAGCCCGCCGCCTATCAACAGGCAGGGGAAATGGCGGGCGTCGGGCACTCGCGAAACACGCAGGTGTTGAGTTTCAGGTCAGGCCGGCAACACCTGACGCACAGACTAAAGCGGCACCACCTTGCCGTCGGAGAGCGTGACGCGCCGGTCCATGCGCGATGCCAGTTCGTGATTGTGGGTGGCGATCAGCGCGGCGAGACCCGATTGCCGCACCAGCGCCTCCAGCGCCTCGAACACATAGGAGGCGGTGACCGGGTCCAGGTTGCCGGTCGGCTCGTCGGCGAGCAGCACCAGCGGCGCATTGGCGACAGCTCGCGCAATGGCGACACGCTGCTGCTCGCCGCCGGACAGCTCGGATGGCCGGTGCGACGCCCGCTTGCCGATCTGCATGTAGTCGAGCAGTTGCGCGGCGCGCTCGCCCGCTTCCTTGCGCGGCAGCCCCTTGATGAGCTGCGGCATCATGATGTTTTCCAGCGCCGAAAACTCCGGCAGCAAATGATGGAACTGATAGACGAAGCCGACATCATTGCGGCGGATCGAGGTGCGCTCGTCGTCGGACAACCGGCCGCAGGCGCGGCCGGACAAGATCACGTCTCCGGCGTCGGGACGCTCCAGCAGGCCCGCCGTATGCAGCAGCGTCGACTTGCCGGTGCCCGACGGCGCCACCAACGCCACCATTTCGCCGCGCCGCAGCGAGAAGTCGGCGCCGTTCAGGATGGTGAGCTTGCGCGGCCCCTGGACATAGTGCCGCTCGACGCTCTTCAGCTCGATAATGACCTCGGCCACTACTCATACCTCAACGCTTCGACCGGATCGAGGCGGGCCGCCCGCCAGGCTGGAAACACCGTTGCCAGGAAGGACAACGCCAGCGCCATGATGATGACGTAGGTCGTCTCGCGCGGATCCATCTTGGCCGGCAACTGGCTGAGGAAATACAGCTCCGGATTGAACAGCACCTTGCCGGTCATCCAGGAGAAGAACTGGCGGATCGATTCGATGTTGGTGCAGATCAGGACGCCGAGCAGCACGCCGGCGAGCGTGCCCGTCACGCCGATCGCCGCTCCCGTCATCAGGAAGATGCGCAGGATAGCGCTGCGCGAGGCGCCCATGGTGCGCAGGATGGCGATGTCATGCCCCTTGTCCTTCACTAGCATGATCAGTCCGGAAATGATGTTGAGCGCCGCCACCAGCACGATCAGCGTCAGGATCATGAACATCACGTTGCGCTCGACCTGAAGGGCGGAAAAGAAGGTCTCGTTGCGCTGGCGCCAGTCGACGAGGTCGATGGGGCGTTGCGCCGCCTCTTCCACCTTCGGTTTCAGCGCATCGACCTCATCGGGATTGTCGACATAGATCTCGATCGTCTGCGCCCGGCCGTCCATGTTGAAATAGAGCTGCGCTTCGGAGAACGGCATGTAGACGATGGAGCTGTCGTACTCCGACATGCCGACTTCGAAGATCGCGGCGATCTTGTAGCCCTTCATGCGCGGTGTGGTGCCGAGCGGCGTCACATCCCCGTCCGGCGAGATCAAGGTGATGGTATCGCCGAGCGCCAAGCCGAGATTCTCGGCCATGCGCTTGCCGATGGCGACGCCCTCGCCGGTATCGAAATCGGCGAGCGTGCCTTGCTTGATGTTGCTGGCCACGATGGCGATCTTGCCGAGGTCTTCACCCCTGATACCGCGCACCAGCGCGCCGGTGCCGCCGCCGACATTGCCTTGCGCCAGCACCTGGCCATCGATCAGCGGAATAGCGTATTTGACGCCGGACACGCCGTTGATGCGGCTGGCGACCTGGGCATAGTCCTCGAGTGGCGAATCGAGCGGCTGCACGATCAGATGGCCGTTGACGCCGAGTATGCGCGTCAAAAGCTCGGCGCGGAACCCGTTCATCACGGCCATGACCACGATCAGCGTGGCGACGCCCAGCATGATGCCGAGAAAGGAGATCGAGGCGATCACCGAGATCACCGTCTCCTTGCGCCGCGAGCGCAAATAGCGCCACGCAACCGTGCGTTCGAAGATTGAGAACGGGCCGGCGCCCGCCGATCTCGCTGCCGCCGCCTCGCTCATGCGGCGGCACCGAAGCGTTTTGCCGCGTCGGCGATCGGCAGCGTCACGCGCTCGCCGCTCTTGCGATTCTTGATCTCGACCTCGCCGGCGGCCACGCCGCGCGGCCCGACAATCACTTGCCAGGGCAGGCCGATCAGGTCCGCGGTGGCGAATTTGCCGCCCGGCCGCTGGTCCGTATCGTCGTAGAGCAGGTCCTTGCCGGCGGCCGTGAAGGCAGCGTTGAGCTCGTCGCAGACGCGGTCGCAGTCGGCGTCGCCCGCCTTCATGTTGATCAGGCCGATATCGAACGGCGCCACCGCTTCCGGCCAGATAATGCCGTTCTCGTCGTGGCTGGCCTCGATGATCGCCGCGACCAGCCGCGACGGGCCGATGCCGTAGGAGCCGCCGGAGGCGAAATGATCCTTGCCGTCGGGGCCGGTCACCTTGGCGCCCATCGGCTTGGAGTATTTCTCGCCGAAGTGGAAGATATGGCCGACCTCGATGCCGCGCGCCGAGACCCGGTCACTTGTCGGGACCTTCTCCCAGGCCGCCTCGTCATGCATCTCGTCGGTGGCGGCGTAAGGCGTCGTCCACGTCTTGACGATGTCCGATATCTCGCCGTCATTGGCGAAGTCGGTGTTCGCGCCAGGCACGGCAAGCGACAGATAATCGCGATGGCAGAAAACCTGGCTCTCGCCTGTATCGGCCAGGATGATGAACTCATGGCTGAGATCGCCGCCGATCGGTCCGGTGTCGGCCCGCATCGGGATTGCCTGCAGGCCCATGCGGGTGAAGGTCCGGAGATAGGACACGAACATCCTGTTATAGGCGGCCCGCGCGCCCTCGAAGTCGAGATCGAAGGAATAGGCGTCCTTCATCAGGAATTCGCGCGAACGCATCACGCCGAAGCGCGGCCGCACCTCGTCACGGAACTTCCACTGGATGTGGTAGAGGTTGAGCGGCAGGTCCTTGTAGGACTTGACGTAGGCGCGAAAAATCTCGGTGACCATTTCCTCGTTGGTCGGTCCGTAGAGCATGTCGCGGTCCTGACGGTCCTTGATGCGCAGCATCTCCTTGCCGTAGTCGTTGTAACGGCCGCTCTCGCGCCACAGATCGGCCGACTGGATGGTCGGCATCAGGATCTCCAGCGCGCCGGCGCGGTTTTGCTCCTCGCGGATGATCTTGCAGACCTTGTCCAGCACCCGCTTGCCCAGCGGCAGCCAGGAAAAACTGCCCTGCCCCTGCTGTCGGATCATGCCGGCGCGCAGCATCAGCCGATGCGAGACGATTTCGGCCTCGCGCGGATTTTCTTTAAGGATAGGCAGGAAATAGCGCGACAAACGCATGGACTGGTCCGTGAATGAGAATGGCCACGCCAGAATCGGCGGAGCGCAGGCTTGCTTGCCCCGGCTTCATAGCGATTTCATGACCGAATGGAAACCCGGCCATCCCACCACATCAGCCCCTTCCGTCCCGGAATCCCGCGCTTCGGATCAGTCCGCGCCGACAATGGAACGCACCGATCCTCTTCGGATCTGCCCACCAATTCTTTGCGCGCGTCAATCGCGAACATGCCGCAAAGGCTCTATCAACCCTGGCTGTCCGTTTCAAAAGCAAAGCCTGCCGCACTATTGTGCAGTGCAGCACGAGAATGCCCGTTTCAAGGCAAAATTCTTCGTGACATTTTCATTTCCGTTAGGCTAATGTGCCCCGATAACCGAGAGGGCAGAAACAAATCTGCCTTCCTACGCGGTCAAAGTCTTGGGAGGATGCGATCTAGGCGCGGTCATTCGCTGCCGCCGGACACCGGAAACAGATCGGACGCGTTTAATTGCAAGGCCTTGTGCCTTGCATTTTTTTTGGGCAATCATCTGGTTAGCGCCGCGAATTGCCAGGCTACATGACCTTGCGTCAGCAGCCGGTGGCCGGCAGGCGGGGCGGCATCTCAATATCATCCGCAGCGCTCCGATCTCGTTGGAGCACCTTTGGGGAGCAGCCTTACCGGGCGCTCTATTTCGCTGGGGTCTGGCCGAAATCCGGCACGATGTGCGGGATGTCGTTGAGGCTATACCCCAGCCCGTGCGTCAAACCGTAGAAAATGCCCATCAGGATCGCCGTCGCGATGGTGGTGCGGATCACGGCACGCAACATATGCGGCCCGCGCGGCGCGCTCGCAACCGTGCCCAGCGTCACGTCATGATCGTCATCCTGCGTCTTGACGCTGAACGGCAGAACGGCAAACAGCACCACCCACCAAGTCGCGAAAAACAGGGCGGTGAACGAGACCCAGCTCATGATTGCTCCAGTTCGATCAGCGTACCGAAGAAATCCTTCGGATGCAGGAACAACACCGGCTTGCCATGCGCACCTGACTTGGGATTGCCGTCGCCAAGCACGCGGGCGCCGGCAGCCTTGAGCTGGTCGCGCGCGGCCAGGATATCGTCGACCTCGTAGCAGAGATGATGCATGCCGCCCGATGGGTTCTTCGCCAGGAATGCCGCGATCGGCGAGTTCTCGCCGAGCGGCTCCAGCAATTCGATCTTGGTGTTGCCGACATTGACGAACACCACGGCGACGCCATGCTCCGGCAAAGCCTGCGGCTCGGTCACTTCGGCGCCGAGTGTGTTGCGGTAAGCGGCAATGGCGGCAGTCAAATCCGGCACCGCAAGCGCGACATGGTTCAGTCGTCCGAGCATGGCGAGCTTTTTTCTCCCAGGTCCAAGGTTGGCGTCATACGTCAAATCAACCGAGACCGACAGCCTTTCACGAGGAGCGCACTGTCGCACCTGTTGCAAACGACATCAGCGAAGTACAAACGGCAATGTCCGGAATCAGCCCTGCCCGCGCCCGCGTGTTCACCTTCGATCTCGGGTCGTTCAAAGTTGCCGCTTTGCTCGACGCCGTTGATATCAGAGACAAGCTTGCATCGGCCTTCGCGGCCGGACAGCCGCCGGCGGCCGTGCACGAACTCGCGGTCTCGAATTTCATCGACCCGGATCGCTACGAACATTGCTTCGTCCCGACGCTGGTCGACACCGGTTCCGAAAAGATCCTGTTCGACACTGGCTGCGGAGATGAAGACAGTTCACTCCTGGGCTGTCTGCAAGCCCTTGGGCTCGGCCCCGATGACATCGATGTCGTGGTCATCACGCACGGGCATCCGGACCACATTGGCGGGCTTGTCCGGAACGGCGAACCGGTTTTCAGCCGGGCGCGCTATGTATTCGGCGCGGCGGAATTCGCCTTCTGGACCGAAGGAAATGCTGTGCGCGCGGCCAGGTTGGCCAACCGTGATCTCTTCAGGCGGATTTGCACCGGACTGGCCGATCGCGCGACATTCATAGCGCCTGGAGACGAAGTGGTGCCGGGCATCACTGCCATCGATGCAGCCGGTCACTCTCCCGGGCTTTTGGCCTTCCTTGTCGAAAGCGGCGGGCAGCAATTGCTAATCTGGTCGGACGCTTTCCTGCACTATGTCGTGTCCATCCAGCATCCAGAGTGGCATGCCGATTTCGACGACGACAAGGAAAGGGCAATCGAGACCCGCAAGCGGCTGCTGAGGATGGCTTCGGAACGGCGCCTGCTCGTCGCAGGTCATCACATGCCGTTTCCGGGCCTGGGCTATGTCGGGCAGATAGGCGGGTCCTTTCGCTGGATTCCGGTCAGCTATCAGTTGAACGTCTGACCAGCCCTGCCCCTCTCAACGGGTGACGAAAACAGTCACCAACGGTTTCTTGCCCCAGGCTTCGTTCGCCGCGCCGCGTACCGCGCGCCGCACCGCCTCCTGCACCAGGTCGAGGTCCTTGCGGCGCTGACGGGGGATCGAATCGACCGCGCCGACGGCCGCATCGATCATCAGATCCTCGAGCGTCTCGCCACGGGCATCGGCCTCGGCGACGCCAATTGCGACCAGATCGGGATCGCCGGCCAGTTCATACTTATCGTCGAGAACGACATTGACCGCGACATGACCGGCAAAGGACAATTTGCGCCGGTCGCGAATACCCATCGCCTGGTCGGTACCGATCAGATTGCCGTCCTTGTAGACGCGGCCGAACGGCACCTGGTCGATGATGGTCGCGGGACCCGGCGCCAGCCGCAGCATGTCGCCATCGCGCACCTGCGCCACCTGGCCGATGCCCGACATCGACATCAGCGAACCCTGCGCCACCAGATGCGCCGCCTCGCCGTGTACGGGAACGCCTATCTGCGGGCGCACCCATTCATACATCTTGCGCAGTTCGCTGCGCCGGGGATGGCCGGAGACATGCACCAGCGCATCGCCGTCCTCGATGATCTTGATGCCGAGATCGATCAGGCGGTTCTTGATTTCGAGGATCGCCTTTTCGTTACCGGGAATGGTGCGCGAAGAAAACACCACCGTGTCGCCCGCCGTCAGCGACACCGATTTCATCTCATCGCGCGACAGTTTCGCCAGCGCCGCCAGCGGCTCGCCCTGGCTGCCGGTGCAGATGATGACCAGGTTCTCGCGCGGGATGAAACCGAAATCCTCCTCGGCGATGAACTCCGGCAGACCGTCCATGTAGCCAAGCTCGTCAGCGACATCGATGACGCGCTTCAGCGAGCGGCCGAGCACCAGGCACTGGCGGCCGGCATCGCGCGCCGCCCGGGCGATCGAGACGATACGTCCGACATTGGAGGAAAAAGTGGTGACGGCGACGCGGCCCTTGGCGGCCTGGATGACACCTTTCAGGCCCTCGCCCACGGCCACTTCCGAGGGTGAATCGCCTTCGCGCAGCGCGTTGGTCGAATCGCAGATCAGCGCCAGCACGCCCTTGTCGCCATAGGCGCGGAAACGCGCCTCATCGGTCTTGGGTCCGATCGTCGGTTCCGAATCGATCTTCCAGTCGCCGGTATGGATGACGGTGCCGGCCGGCGAGGTGATCGCCAGCGACATCGGCTCGGGGATGGAATGCGCCACCGGAATGGCTTCGATCTCGAAGGGACCGACGGTGAACTTTTCGCCGGCCCGGTAGATCGACAGCGGGATCTTCGGTGCGCCCTGCTCGCCCTGCCGCTTGGCTTCCAGCAGCCCGGCGCTGAATGGCGTCATCCAGACCGGCGCCTTCAGCTTCGGCCAGGTGTCGAGCAGCGCACCGTAGTGGTCCTCATGCGCGTGGGTGATGATGATGCCGCGCAAATTGGCGAGGTTCTCCTCGATAAAGCGCGTGTCGGGCAGGATCAGGTCGACGCCCGGATGCGCCGCGTCGGGAAAGGTGACGCCGACATCGATCACGATCCACTCGCGCGCGCTCGGCGGACCGTAGCCGTAGAGGGCGAAGTTCATGCCGATCTCGCCGACGCCGCCAAGCGGCACGAAGACGAGTTCGGCGTTGTCCGCTTTCGCCATGATTTTTCCCTTCCTGGCCCTCAGGCCAAGCCGTTAAAGCAATTCCAGCAAAAGTGTCTAACCGTTTTCAGCCCGGAATTGCTCAAGAACAAAACTATACCCGCGCGGACGCGACCGCGCCGAAATGCACATCGCCGGCGGCGATCGTCAGAACAGACCCTTCATCGTCGCGGATCACGAAACGGCAGTCCTCGTCAATGGTCTCGAAGACGCCGCGCACCACATTACCGTCAATTCTGACAGCAACCTCGCCGCCAAGGCCAGCTGCGCGGGCCAGCCAACGCTTCCTGATGGCGGCAAGGCCACGCCCTTCGTCCCAAAGGCGGGCATTCTCGCTCCAGGCATCCGACAGCGCCAGAAACAGCGTTTCGGCATCGCAAGCCGCACCCAACGCGTGAAGCGATGTCGCGGGATACGGCAAATCCTGCGGGTGCGCCACCACGTTGACACCGATGCCTACCGCCACCGCGAAACGGCCACCATCAAGCATCGCCGACTCCAAGAGGATGCCGGCGAGCTTGGCCCCGGAGGCGAGCACGTCGTTTGGCCATTTCAGCTCGAAGCGGTTCCGTCCCTGGCTCGCACCGTCGAGACCTATCGCGATGCGGCTCTTCGGCACCACCGCGTCGAGCGCGTCCGCCAGCGCCAGCCCGGCGACAAAGCCGAGCGTCGCGGCCAGGCGAAGCTCGCCGGCGGTGATGACAAGCAGCGTCGCCGCCAGATTGCCTTCCGGCGTTGCCCAGGCACGGCCACGCCGGCCGCGCCCGCTTTCCTGTTTTTTGGAAACGACCCAGAGCTTGCCCGGGCCGCCCGCCCGGGCATGGTCCAGCGCCAGCGCGTTGGTGGAGCCCACACTGTCATGCGCTTCGAGCCGGAACCCTTCCGACGCCGAGGTTGGAGCCAGCCGAAATGCCATCCCGTCAGAAAAATGTCTTGGCGGCGGCTTCGGCATAGGTGCCGATCGGCCCGCCGATCAGCACATAGAACAGCACGAACGCGCCACTGACGCCGAGCACGACACGCAATTCGCTGGCCATCGGCACGAAGCCGCCGACCGGCTCATCGAACCACATGATCTTGATGATGCGCAGATAATAGTAGGCGCCCACCACCGAGGCCAGCACGCCGATGATCGCCAGCGCGTAGAGATTGGCGTTGATGGCTGCGAGGAAGACGTACCACTTCCCCCAGAAGCCGGCGAGCGGCGGAATGCCGGCCAGCGAGAACATCAGGACCGTCAGGATCGTCGCCATCACAGGGTTGGTCGACGACAGGCCGGCGAGATCGCTGATCTGCTCGACATTGCCTTCCTTGCGCCGCATGGCGAGGATGAAGGCGAAGGTGCCCAACGTCATCACCAGGTAGATCAGCATATAGATGGCGACGCCGCGCACACCGGCCTGGCTGTTGGCGGCGAGGCCGACCAGCGCGTAGCCCATATGGCCGATCGAGGAATAGGCCATCAGCCGCTTGATGTTGGTCTGGCCGATGGCGGCGAAAGCGCCAAGCGCCATCGAGGCGATCGAGATGAAGACGATGATCTGCTGCCAGTCGGAAGCGATCGGCTTGAACGCGCCCATGGTGACGCGCACGATCAGCGCCATCGCCGCCATTTTCGGCGCTGCCGCCAGGAAGGCCGTCACCGGCGTCGGCGCACCTTCATAGACGTCTGGCGTCCACATGTGGAACGGCACCGCCGAGATCTTGAAGGCAAGCCCGGCCAGCACGAAGACGAGGCCGACGACGAGGCCAAGCTGGCGCTCGCCGCCGCCAAGTGCGGTGGCGATCTCCTGGAAACCGGTGTTGCCGGTGTAACCATAGACCAGGCTGATACCATAGAGCAGCATGCCCGAGGACAGCGCGCCGAGGACGAAATATTTCAGGCCTGCCTCGGTCGAACGCAGATTGTCGCGGTTGATCGCCGCCAGCACGTAGATCGCCAGCGACTGCAGTTCGAGGCCGAGATAGAGCCCGATCATGCCGTTGGCCGAGATCATCAGCATCATGCCGAGCGTGCAAAGCAGGATCAGCACCGGATATTCGAACTTGTCGAAACGCTCCGCCTTGGCAAAGCGCATCGACATGATGAGCGTCACCGCCGAACCGACCAGCGCGAGCACCTTCATGAAGCGGGCGAAGGAATCCTGGATGAAGGCATTGCCATAGGCGGTGCCCTGCCCGGCGTGGAAGATCAGCCAGGCGCCTGCGATCACCAGCACGGCGACGGCAAGGCCGGTCACCGTATTGGCGGTGTTGGAACGCGAATAGGCCCCGACCATCAGCAGCGCGAGCGCGCCGATGGCAAGGATCAGTTCGGGCGTCGAGAGCGACAGGCTGGAGAGAAGGTCCGGCGTCATGGTTCGCAAAACCCCTGGGTCAGTTCGCCGCCGCGGTCTGCGCGGCGCCGATGGATGCGGTGACATTGGTGACGAGCGACTTGACCGACTGGGCCGTCGCGTCGAAGACGGGTGCGGGATAGACGCCGAAGAAGATTACCAGCACGACCAGCGGATAGATGATCGCCTTCTCGCGGGTCGACAGATCGAGCAGTCCCTTCAGGCTGTCCTTGGTTAGTGCGCCGAAGATCACCCGACGATAGAGCCAAAGCGCGTAGGCGGCCGACAGGATGACGCCGGTGGCGGCGAAGAACGCCACCCAGGTGTTGACGCGGAACACGCCGAGCATGGTCAGGAACTCGCCGACGAAGCCTGACGTGCCAGGCAGGCCGACATTGGCCATGGTGAAGATCATGAACACGGTGGCGTATTTCGGCATGTTGTTGACGAGGCCGCCATAGGCGGCGATCTCGCGGGTATGCATGCGGTCATAGATGACGCCGACGCACAGGAACAGCGCGCCCGAGACCAGGCCGTGGCTGAGCATCTGGAAGATCGCGCCCTGCACGCCTTCCTGGTTCATGGCGAAGATGCCCATGGTGACGAAGCCCATATGGGCGACCGAGGAATAGGCGATCAGCTTCTTCATGTCCTCCTGCATCAGCGCCACCAGCGAGGTGTAGATGATGGCGACGACCGACAGCGTGAACACCAACGGCGCGAACATCTCGGACGCCAGCGGGAACATCGGCAGGGAGAAGCGCAGGAAGCCGTACCCGCCCATTTTCAAGAGGATGGCGGCCAGGATGACCGAGCCTGCCGTCGGCGCCTCGACATGCGCGTCGGGCAGCCAGGTATGTACCGGCCACATCGGCATCTTCACCGCGAAGGAGGCGAAGAAGGCGAGCCACAACCAGGTCTGCATGTTGGCCGGGAAGTTGTGCGTCAAAAGCGTCGGGATGTCGGTGGTGCCGGACTGGAAGAACATCGCCATGATGGCGAGCAGCATCAGCACCGAGCCGGCCAGCGTATAGAGGAAGAATTTGAACGAGGCGTAGACGCGCCGCTTGCCGCCCCACACGCCGATGATGATGAACATCGGGATCAGGCCGGCTTCGAAGAAGACGTAGAACAGCACGATGTCCAAAGCGCAGAACACGCCGATCATCAGCGTTTCCAGAAGCAGGAAGGCAATCATGTAGGCCTTGACGCGCTTCTCGATCGCTTCCCACGACGCCAGGATGCAGAGCGGCATCAGGAAGGTTGTCAGGATGACGAACAGCATGGAAATGCCGTCGACGCCCAAATGGTAGGAAATGCCGGAGTCGAGCCAGGCGACCTTTTCGACGTACTGGAAGCCGGCCTGCGAATTGTCGAAGCCGGTCCAGATCAACAGCGACACCAGGAAGGTGAATGCCGTGGTTATGAACGCAATGGCGCGGATGTTGCGGCGCGCGTTTTCGCTGTCATCGTTGATGAACAGGATCAGCAGCACACCAACCAGCGGCAGGAAGGTGACCAGCGAGAGGATTGGCCAGGCGGTCATCAGAGCATCATCCAGGTGACGAGTGCGGCAACGCCGATCAGCATGGCGAAGGCATAGTGATAGAGATAGCCGGTCTGCAGCTTGACGACGCGGTTGGTGACATCGACGACGCGCGCCGAAATGCCGTCCGGCCCGAGCCCATCGATGATGGTCCCGTCACCGGTCTTCCACAGGAAGGAACCGAGACGCTTGGCCGGCCGCACGAACAGGAAGTCGTAAAGCTCGTCGAAATACCACTTGTTGAGCAGGAAGGCGTAGAGTCCGCGATGCTGGGCAGCGAGATTCCTCGGCATTTCCGGGGACCGGATGTAGAACTGCCAGGCCACCGCGAGCCCTATCAGCATGGCGATGAAGGGCGAGAGCTCGACCCACAGCGGCAGTTCGTGGATCTCGTGCAGGATGTGGTTGTCCGCCAGCGTGAACAGCGACGCCTTCCAGAATTCGGCATAGCCCTCGCCGATGAAGGCGCCGTGGAAGATGATGCCGGCAAACAAAGCGCCGGCCGCCAGGATGAACAGCGGCACCAGCATCACCGGCGGTGATTCATGGACGTGATGCATCACCTCGTGGCTCGCCCGCGGCTCGCCATGGAAGGTCATGAAGATCAGCCGCCAGGAGTAGAAGGAGGTGAAGCCGGCGGCGATGACCAGGGCCACGAAGGCCAGCCCCGCGACCGAATTGTGCCCGGCAAAGGCCGTCTCGATGATGGCGTCCTTGGAGAAGAAGCCGGCGGTACCGATAACGGTCACCGGAATGCCGACGCCCGTCAGCGCCAGAGTGCCGATCACCATCATCCAGTAGGTGGTCGGGATCAGCTTCCTCAAGCCGCCCATCTTGCGCATGTCCTGCTCGTCGGAGACGGCATGGATGACCGAGCCCGAGCCAAGGAACAGCAGCGCCTTGAAGAAGGCGTGCGTGAACAGGTGGAAGATCGCCGCGCCATAGGCGCCGACGCCGAGCGCCACGAACATGTAGCCGAGCTGCGAGCAGGTCGAATAGGCGATGACGCGCTTGATGTCGTTCTGGACCAGGCCGACGGTCGCCGCGAAGAAGGCGGTGAAGGCACCGATGAAGGTCACCACCGTCAGCGCCGAATGCGACAATTCGAACAGCGGCGACAGCCGCGCCAGCATGAACACGCCGGCGGTCACCATAGTGGCGGCATGGATGAGCGCCGACACCGGCGTCGGGCCTTCCATGGCGTCCGGCAGCCAGGTGTGCAGCGGCACCTGCGCCGACTTGCCCATGGCGCCCATGAACAGCAGCAGGCAGACGACGGTCATCGCCGCCTGCTTGTCCAGCGCATGGCCGAGGAAGGTGAGCACGGCGGCACCCTGCGGCGCGCCTTCAGCAGGAATGAACGTCGCCGCATTGGCGAAGATCGTGCCGAGATTGACCGAGCCAAACAGCACGAACAGGCCGAAAATGCCGAGCGCGAAGCCGAAATCGCCGACGCGGTTGACGACGAAGGCCTTGATGGCGGCGGCATTGGCCGACGGCTTCTTGTACCAGAAGCCGATCAGCAGGTAGGACGCGAGGCCCACCCCTTCCCAACCGAAGAACATCTGCACGAGGTTGTCGGCCGTCACCAGCATCAGCATGGCGAAGGTGAACAGCGACAGATAGGCGAAGAAGCGCGGCCGGTTCGGATCGTGGTGCATGTAGCCGATCGAATAGATGTGAACCAGCGCCGACACGGTGTTGACCACCACCAGCATCACCACTGTCAGCGTGTCGATCCGCAGCGCCCAGGAGACGTCCAGGCCGCCGGACTGGATCCAGTGCAGCACCGGCACGGTGAACACCTCGCCATGGCCGAAACCGACGCTGAAGAAGGCGACCCATGACAGCACGGCCGCGATCACCAGGAAGCCGGAGGTGATGTATTCGGATGCCTTGGCACCGAGCGACGTGCCGAACAGGCCGACGATCAGGAAGCCGAGCAGTGGAAGGAAGACGATGGCCTGATACATGGTGGTTCCGTCAACCCTTCATGGCGTTCACGTCTTCGACCGCGATCGAGCCACGGTTGCGGAAGAAGACGACGAGAATGGCAAGTCCGATTGCGGCCTCAGCCGCCGCGACCGTCAGCACGAACAGCGCGAACACCTGGCCGACCAGATCGCCGAGCGCCGCCGAAAAGGCGACGAAGTTGATATTGACGGCGAGCAGGATCAATTCGATCGACATCAGGATGACGATGATGTTGCGGCGGTTGAGGAAGATGCCGAACACGCCGAGCGTGAACAGGATCGCCGATACGGCCAGATAATGTGCGATGCCGACGACCATCTCAGACTCCTTCGCCCGACTTGACCTTGCGGATTTCCATGCCGGTCGCCGGCGTGCGGCCGACCTGGGCTGCGATCGACTGCCGCTTGACTCCTTCCTTGTGGCGTAACGTCAGGACGATGGCGCCGATCATGGCGACCAGCAGGATGAGGCCCGAAATCTGGAAGTAGTAGAGGTAGTCGGTATAGAGGATGTCGCCGAGCGCTGCCGTGTTCGAGCGCGCGGCGAGATCCGGAATGGGCTTTGCGACCGTCGAGGCGAGCTTCGGCGCGAAGGTGTAGCCGCCCAGCACGACGATCAGCTCCGCCGCCAGGATCAGCCCGACCATCGCACCGATCGGCGCGTATTGCAGGGCTCCTTCCTTCATCTCGGCGAAGTCGACATCGAGCATCATAACGACGAACAGGAACAGCACCATGACGGCGCCGACATAGACGACAAGCAGGATCATCGCCAGGAACTCGGCGCCGGTCAGCATGAACAGGCCGGCCGCGTTGAAGAAGGTCAGGATCAGGAACAGCACCGAATGCACGGGGTTGCGCGACGAAATGACCATGAACGCCGACGCCACCGCGACAAAGGCGAAGAGGTAGAAAAAGGCCGCCTCTAGTCCACTCAGCATTGGGGATCCCCCGGGTTCCTGTCCGGACACGACGCTTGCGCCTATCCGATTTTCTGCCGCCGCCTCCGGCTGGCAAGTTGCTTGTCCTTAGACGAGGCCCCTCGCCCCGTCCATGCGTCAAATGTCAGCGATACGGCGCATCCAGCGAGATGTTGCGCGCCAGTTCGCGCTCCCACCGGTCGCCATTCGCCAGCAGCCTGTCCTTGTCGTAGTAGAGTTCCTCGCGCGTCTCCGTCGCGAATTCGAAATTCGGCCCCTCGACGATGGCATCGACCGGGCAGGCTTCCTGGCAGAAGCCGCAATAAATGCACTTCACCATGTCGATGTCGTAACGCACCGTGCGGCGCGTGCCGTCATTGCGGCGCGGGCCGGCCTCGATGGTGATCGCCTGCGCCGGGCAGATCGCCTCGCACAGCTTGCAGGCGATGCAGCGTTCCTCGCCGTTGGGATAGCGGCGCAGCGCATGCTCGCCCCGGAAGCGCGGGCTGATCGGCCCCTTTTCGTGCGGATAGTTGATCGTCTCCTTCGGCGCGAAGAACTGGCGCATCGACAGGAAGAAGGCGCTGACGAAATCCTGCAGCAGCAGCGATTTTGCGGCTTGAGACAAAGCGGACATCACGCAAACCCCGTGATCTTGAGGAAGGCCGCCGTGGCGACGACCATGAACAGCGAGATCGGCAGGAACACTTTCCAGCCCAGCCGCATCAGCTGGTCGTAGCGGTAGCGCGGCACGAAGGCCTTCACCATCGAGATGCCGAAGAAGACGAAGCAAACCTTCAGCACGAACCAGATCACGCCGGGCACCCAGGTGAAAGGCGCGAAGTCGAAGGGCGGCAGCCAGCCGCCGAGGAACAGGATGGTGGCCAGCGCGCACATCAGCACGATGGCGACATATTCGCCGAGGAAGAACAGCAGGAACGGCGTCGACGAATATTCGACCATGTGGCCGGCGACCAGCTCCGATTCGGCTTCGACCAGATCGAAGGGCGGACGGTTCGTCTCGGCCAGCGCCGAGATGAAGAAGATGATGAACATCGGGAACAGCGCCAGCCAGTTCCAGTCGAGGAACGTGTTGGGCAGGCCAAGCCGCGTACCGAGCCCACCCTGCTGCGACAGCACGATATCGCTGAGATTGAGCGAGCCGGCGGTGAGCAGCACGGTGACGATGACGAAGCCGATCGAGACTTCATAGGACACCATCTGGGCCGCCGACCGCAGCGCACCGAGGAACGGATATTTCGAGTTGGACGCCCAGCCGCCCATGATTACGCCATAGACCTCGAGCGACGAGATGGCGAAGACATAAAGGATGCCGACATTGACGTTGGCGATCGCCCAACCCTGGCTGACCGGAATGACCGCCCAGGCCGAGATCGCCAGCACGGCCGAGACCAGCGGCGCCAGCAGGAAGACGCCCTTATTGGCGCCTGACGGGATGACCGGTTCCTTGAAGACGAACTTCAACAAATCGGCGAAGGCCTGCAGCGTGCCCCAGGGGCCGACGACGTTCGGGCCACGGCGAAGCTGCACGGCCGCCCAGATCTTGCGGTCGGCGTAGAGGATGTAGGCGACGAAAATCAGCAGCACGACGATCAGCACGACTGACTTCAGCAGGATCAGCAGCGCCGGCAGCACGTAGAAGGAGAAGAAGGTGTCCATGCTTATTCCGCCGCCTGCTTGAAGCCGCTCTTGGCCAGTGCCGAGCATTCCGCCATCACGGCCGATGCCCGCGCGATCGGATTGGTCAGATAGAAATCCTTGACCGGCGAGGTGAAGGTGCCCTTGTTCAGCCGTCCGCCTAGCTTCGCGACCCTGGCGATGTCCTCGGCATTACCAGCCGCGACCTGGTCGATGCGGGCGAGATGCGGGTATTCGCCATAAAGCTTGGCACGCAGTTGCGGCAGCGAATCGAACGGTAGTTTCTTGCCCAGCACGTCGGACAGTGCCCTGAGGATCGCCCAGTCCTCGCGCGCATCCCCCGGTGCGAAGCCGGCGCGGTTGGTCTGCTGCACGCGCCCTTCCGTGTTGACATAGGTGGCCGACTTTTCGGTATAGGCCGCCGCCGGCAGGATGACATTGGCGCGGTGTGCGCCGGCGTCGCCATGCGTGCCGACATAGACGACGAAGGCGCCGCCGGTCTTGCTCATGTCTATCTCGTCGGCACCGAGCAGGAACAGCACGTCCGTCTCACCCAGCATGCCGGCAACGGCCTTGCCGCCCTCGCCCGGTACGAAGCCGAGGTCGAGGCCGCCGACGCGAGCGGCTGCAGTGTGCAGCACGGCGAAGCCGTTCCAGTCGGCGCGGGCAGCATTGACGGCAGCGGCGAGCCTGGCCGCCTGGCCGAGCACGGCCGCGCCATCGGCGCGCGCCAGGGCGCCCTGGCCGACGATGATCAGCGGGTGTGTCGCCTTCTTCAGCGTCTGGAAGAACTTGCCGTTGCCATCCGCCAGATCCTTCAGCGAATCCGGCCCGGCACCCAGCTGTTCGTAGCCATAGCGCGTGTCGCCGACTTCGCCGATGACGCCGACCGGCAGATTGCCGAGGCGCCAGCGCTTGCGGATGCGGGCATTGAGCACCGAAGCCTCGAAGCGCGGATTGGCGCCGATGATCAGCACCGCGTCCGCCTGCTCGATGCCTTCGATGGTCGGGTTGAAGATATAACTGGCGCGTCCGAGCGCCGGATCGAGCGCGGCGCCATCCTGACGGCAATCGATGTTCTTCGAACCGAGCGAAGCCATCAAAAGCTTCAGCGCAAAGATTTCCTCGACCGCCGCGAGATCGCCCGCGATCGCGCCGGTCTTCTCAGGCGTCGTCTTCGAAACCGCGTCCTTGATCGATACGAACGCTTCGGCCCAGCTCGCCGGAACCAGCTTGCCGTCCTTGCGCACATAGGGGCGGTCGAGGCGCTGCGTGCGCAGCCCGTCCCAGATGAAGCGGGTCTTGTCGGAAATCCATTCCTCGTTCACGGCCTCGTTGACGCGCGGCAGGATGCGCATCACTTCGCGCCCGCGGCTATCGACGCGGATCGCCGAGCCGACGGCATCCATGACGTCGATGGATTCGGTCTTGGTCAGCTCCCACGGCCGCGCCTGGAAGGCGAAAGGCTTCGAGGTCAGCGCGCCGACCGGGCAGAGATCGATGACATTGCCCTGCAGTTCCGAGGTCATTGCCTGCTCGAGATAGGTAGTGATCTCGGCATCCTCGCCACGGCCGATCAGGCCAAGTTCGGAAATGCCGGCTACCTCGGTGGTGAAGCGGACGCAACGCGTGCAGTGGATGCAGCGGTTCATCACCGTCTTGACCAGCGGGCCGATATACTTGTCTTCCACCGCGCGCTTGTTCTCGTGGTAGCGCGAGGAATCGACGCCGAAGGCCATCGCCTGGTCCTGCAGGTCGCACTCGCCGCCCTGGTCGCAGATCGGGCAATCCAGCGGGTGGTTGATCAGCAGGAATTCCATCACGCCTTCCCGGGCCTTCTTGACCATGGGCGTGTTGGTGAAGATTTCCGGCGGCTCGCCGTTCGGACCGGGGCGCAGGTCGCGCACGCCCATGGCGCAGGAGGCCTGCGGCTTGGGCGGCCCGCCCTTCACCTCGATCAGGCACATGCGGCAATTGCCGGCGATCGACAGCCGCTCGTGGAAGCAGAAGCGCGGCACTTCCGCGCCCGCGTCCTCGGCCGCCTGCAGCAGCGTGTAATGGTCGGGTACAGTGATTTCTTTCCCGTCGACCTTGAGCTTTGCCATTTGTCTCAAACCCCTGCGGATTTCCCGCAATCTCATTTCCCGGGCGCGACAGAACCAGCGCCCGATATTCCGTTTACTTCTTGGCGGCCAGCGCCGCGGCCTGGGCAGTCCAGCCGTCGCGGCCGATACGGCCGTTGAACGACAGATAATCGTCGACCCAGGCGATCTCTTGCGGCGACCATGCCGCGATCTGGGCGAACGTCCAGATACCGAGACCGTTCAGCACTTTTTCCAGCTTCGGACCGATGCCCGATATCGCCTTGAGGTCGGACGGCTTCGCGGGCTTCGCCATGGCCTTGGGCTGACGGAAATCCTCGGGCAGCAGCACATCGGCGGCCTCGCTTGTTGCCGGAGCGGCGCTTGCGGTCGGCGCGATGATGGCGGTTTCCCTGGCTGCGATATCGGTGACTTCCTGGGCGAACGACTGCGCCTCGGCAATCACGGTCTTCGCCGTCGCCCGCGCCCTGGTGGATGACGAGTTCGCGTCCTCGAATTGCTCGACGCGTGCTTCGAAATCCTCGATCAGCGGCTGCATGAGGCGCTGTGACGCCTCGGCGGCTCCCGAAAGCGCGCCCATCCAGACGCCGAACGCATGATTGGCGAGCCCCATGCCAAGCGCCGACATCGCCACCGCACCCGCCACAGGGTGCGCGAAAAGGTTGACGGCGTTGGCCATCTCCTTCGGCAGCATCCTGGTCAGGTCTTGGTTCATCTTCTCGATCTGGTCCAAATTGGGCATCAATGGGTAGGGTGTCGAATACGGCGCCATAGAGTTCTCCTGGTCGATTCTTCGTTCGTCCCGCCCGTTTTCTTCCCGAGTTCAAAAGTTTCTTTTTATTCCGCCGCCACCATCACCGGTTCGGCCCGGTGCGCGTTGCGCGAAAATTCGTCGATACGCCGCTCCACCTCGCCGCGGAAATGCCGCATCAGGCCCTGGATCGGCCATGCCGCCGCATCGCCCAGCGCGCAGATCGTGTGGCCCTCGACCTGCTTGGTGACGTCGAGCAGCATGTCGATCTCACGCTTCTGCGCCTCGCCGCGCACCAGCCGCTCCATCACCCGCCACATCCAGCCGGTACCCTCGCGGCACGGCGTGCACTGGCCGCAGCTTTCATGCTTGTAGAAGTAGGAAAGCCGCGCGATCGCCTTCACGACATCGGTCGACTTGTCCATGACGATGACGGCCGCCGTGCCGAGGCCGGATTTGAGATCGCGCAACGCGTCGAAATCCATCGGCGTGTCGATGATCTGCTCCGCCGGCACCAGCGGCACCGAGGCGCCGCCCGGAATGACCGCGAGCAGATTGTCCCAGCCGCCGCGGATGCCGCCGCAATGCGTCTCGATCAGTTCGCGGAACGGGATCGACATCGCTTCTTCGACGGTGCACGGATTGTTGACATGGCCGGAGACGCAGAACAGCTTGGTGCCGACATTGTTGGGCCGGCCGAACGACGAGAACCACGCAGCCCCGCGGCGCAGGATGGTCGGCGCCACCGCGATCGATTCGACATTGTTGACCGTCGTCGGGCAACCATAAAGGCCGACATTGGCCGGGAATGGCGGCTTCAGCCGGGGCTGGCCCTTCTTGCCTTCGAGGCTTTCCAGCAGCGCCGTTTCCTCGCCGCAGATATAGGCGCCGGCGCCGTGATGCATATAGATTTCGAAATCATAGCCCGACGTATTGTTCTTGCCGATCAGCTTGGCCTCGTAGGCCTCCTCGATCGCCCGCTGCAGCGCCTCGCGCTCGCGGATGAATTCTCCGCGTACATAGATGTAGGCGGCAATCGCGCCCATGGCGAAGCCGGCCAGGAACGCGCCTTCGACCAGCGTGTGCGGGTCGTTGCGCAGGATATCGCGGTCCTTGCAGGTGCCGGGCTCGGATTCGTCGGCATTGATGACGAGATAGCTCGGCCGGCCGTCGCTCTGCTTGGGCATGAACGACCATTTCAGGCCGGTCGGAAAGCCGGCGCCGCCGCGTCCGCGCAAGCCCGACGCCTTCATCTCGTTGACGATCCACTCACGCCCCTTGGCGACGATGCCGGGCGTGTTGTCCCAGGCGCCGCGCGCCATGGCACCGGCCAGCGACTTGTCGAAGAGGCCGTAGATATTGGTGAAGATGCGGTCTTTGTCCTGAAGCATTTTTTCGTCCCTCAGACCGGCTTCTTGCCGAAGACGCGGATGTATTCGGCGACGCCGCCCTTCGCGAGCGCCTTGGCTTGGCGGACCCAGTCGTCGCGGTCGATGCGGCCCTGGAAGGAGAGATAGCCGTCGACCCACTCTCGTTCGGCCTTCTTCCACGACGCGACCTGCGCGAAGGTGAAGATGCCTAGCGTGTGCAGGATACCCTCGATCTTCGGACCGACCCCGGAGATCAGCTTGAGATCGTCGACCGCGGCCGGCCTGTCGATACCGGCCGGACGGTTCTTGTCCTCCAGCGATGGTTTTGCCGGCTTTGCGACTGGCACCTTGGCTTCCGGCGCCTTGAAGGCCGATGCCGGTTCGGCCCTGACCGTCGGTCCACTGCGCTGCTTGGAGACCTTCTCCACTTCCGGCGCCGCCTTGTTGGCATTGGCGGCCGAATGCAGCGGCGCAGAAACGCTCGCCGCCTTCTCCGTCGCCGGCGCCACCTTGGCCTTTGAAGGCGTCTTCAACACCGGGCTGGTCTCAGGCGCGTCGGTCTTCGGCTTGCTGGCATTGGACGGCGCGACAGGTGCACCAGCCGCCGGTGGCGGCACCGGCGCCGCGATGATCGCGCCGGGTGCTGCCTTGGCAGCCTTGGCTGCTTCCCGGGCCTCCCGATCGCGGGTCGACTTGAGGATAGCCTTTTCGCTCTTGAGCGTCGTCAAACCGGAGGCCGGCTCCGAGCCTGTACGGCCATTCTGCGGTCCGGGCGCCACCGAGGCCCCCTTGCCGGCATCGTAGAGATCGATGATTTCGGCCAGCCGCTCCGGCGTCAGATCCTCGAACGTGTCCTTGAACACCATGACCATCGGCGCGTTGACGCAGGCGCCGAGACACTCCACCTCCTCCCACGACAAGGTGCCCTTGTCGTTGGTATGGAACTGCTCATGATGGATTTTCGAACGGCACACATCCATCAGCGCTTCCGAGCCGCGCAGCATGCACGGCGTGGTGCCGCAAACCTGGATGTGCGCGCGTGTGCCGACGGGATTCAACTGATACTGCGTGTAGAAGGTCGCGACCTCGAGCCCGCGAATACGGGGCATGTCGAGCATGTCGGAGATGGTCTCGATCGCCGCCTTGGTGACCCAGCCTTCCTGCTCCTGCGCCAGCATCAAAAGCGGAATGATCGCCGACTGCTCGCGGCCCTTGGGGTATTTCTTGATCCATTGCTTGGCAGCCGCCGCATTCGCCCGGTTGAAGGCGAAGGAGGCTGGCTGGACGCTGGCTTCTGCGAGACGGCGGACTGACATTTAGCGATCGACCTCACCAAACACGATGTCGAGGGAGCCAAGAACGGCGGTGACGTCGGCCAGCAGGTGGCCGCGGCAGAGGAAATCCATGGCTTGCAGATGCGCGAAACCAGGTGCGCGCAGCTTGCAGCGGTAGGGCTTGTTGGTGCCGTCGGAGACCAGATAGACGCCGAACTCCCCCTTCGGCGCCTCGACCGCCGCATAGACCTCGCCGGCCGGCACGCGATAGCCTTCGGTGTAGAGCTTGAAGTGATGGATCAGCGCTTCCATCGAGCGCTTCATCGCCGCGCGCTTGGGCGGCACTACCTTGCCGTCGAGATTCGACACCGGACCGGTGCTCTCCTTGCCGAGCAGCAGGTCGACGCATTGGCGCATGATCCGCGCCGACTGGCGCATTTCTTCCATGCGCAGGAGATAACGGTCGAAGCAGTCGCCGTTCTTGCCGATCGGGATGTCGAAATCCATTTCCGAATAGCATTCATAGGGCTGCGACTTGCGCAGGTCCCAAGGCGAACCCGAGCCGCGCACCATGACGCCCGAAAAGCCCCAGGCCCAGGCGTCGGCCAGCGAGACGATGCCGATATCGACATTGCGCTGCTTGAAGATGCGGTTGCCGGTGAGCAGCCTGTCGAGATCGTCGAGCGATTTCAGGAACGGGTCGATCCATTTGCCGATGTCCTCGACCAGTTGGCGCGGCAGGTCCTGGTGGACGCCGCCGGGACGGAAATAGGCCGCATGCATGCGCGAGCCGGAGGCCCGCTCATAAAACACCATCAGCTTTTCGCGCTCGACGAAACCCCACAGCGGCGGCGTCAGCGCGCCGACGTCCATCGCCTGCGTCGTCACATTGAGGATGTGCGACATGATGCGGCCGATTTCGCAATAGAGCACGCGGATCAGTTGGCCGCGCCTCGGCACCTCGATGCCGAGCAGGCGCTCGGCGGCGAGCGCGAAGGCATGCTCCTGGTTCATCGGGGCGCAATAGTCGAGCCGGTCGAGATAAGGCACCGCCTGCAGATAGGTCTTGGCCTCGATCAGCTTTTCCGTACCACGATGCAGCAGGCCGATATGCGGATCGACGCGATCGACGACTTCGCCGTCGAGTTCGAGGACCAACCTCAAAACACCATGCGCCGCAGGGTGTTGAGGGCCGAAATTGATGTTGAAATTGCGGACGGAGGTTTCGGCCATTTACTGCTTTGCCTTCTCATCCCCGGGCAGCACATAGTCGGTGCCTTCCCAAGGGGAAAGAAAATCGAAATTGCGGAATTCCTGCTTCAGTTCCACAGGCTCATAGATCACGCGCTTGGCCTCGTCGTCGTAGCGCACTTCGACGAAACCGGTCAGCGGGAAATCCTTGCGCAGCGGATGGCCTTCGAACCCGTAATCGGTCAGCAGGCGGCGCAGGTCCGGGTGGCCCGAGAACAGCACGCCATAGAGATCGTAGGTCTCGCGCTCGAACCAGTCGGCGCCTGGATAAACGCCGGTGATCGACGGCACCATCGTCTCTTCGTCGGCCTGCACCTTGACCCGGATGCGGACATTCTGTTTCGGCGACAGCAGATGGTAGACGACGTCGAAGCGCTTGGCCCGCGACGGATAGTCGGCGCCGCAGACATCGATGATCGAGATGAATTGGCAGCGCGCATCGTCGCGCAGGAAGGTCATCACTTCGACCAGGTCGCGCGGCTCGACATTGATGGAGAGCTCGCCATAGGCGAGCACCGCGTCATTGACGCGGCCGATCAGCTTTTCGCCGAGATAGGTCGACAGTTCGGTAAGGGATGCGGCCATGGATTTACCGTTCGATCGTGCCGGTGCGGCGGATTTTCTTCTGCAGCAGAAGAATGCCGTAGAGCAGGGCTTCGGCGCTCGGCGGGCAGCCGGGCACATAGATGTCGACCGGCACGACCCGGTCGCAGCCGCGCACCACCGAATAGGAATAGTGGTAGTAGCCGCCGCCATTGGCGCAGGAGCCCATCGAGATGACGTAGCGCGGCTCCGGCATCTGGTCGTAGACCTTGCGCAACGCCGGCGCCATCTTGTTGGTCAGCGTGCCAGCCACGATCATGATGTCGGACTGGCGCGGAGACGCGCGCGGCGCGACACCGAAGCGCTCCGAATCGTAGCGCGGCATCGAGGTGTGGATCATTTCGACCGCGCAGCACGCCAGACCGAAGGTCATGAACATCAGCGAACCGCTGCGCGCCCAGGTGATCAGCGCCTCGGTCGAGGTGACCAGAAAACCCTTGTCGGCAAGCTCGTTGTTGATTTCGAGGAAGAAGGGATCGTCCTCCCCCACCGGCTTGCCGGTGTTGGGATCAATGATACCCTTGGGCTTCGGCGCGACGAGGGTGCCTGAACTGTCGTTCAATCCCATTCCAGCGCTCCTTTTTTCCATTCATAGGCAAAGCCGATGGTCAGCACTGCCAAAAACACCATCATTGACCAGAAACCGAGCATGCCAATCTTCGAGAAGGACACCGCCCAGGGGAAGAGGAAGGCTACTTCCAGGTCGAAGATGATGAACAGGATCGACACCAGGTAGAAGCGGATGTCGAATTTCATGCGGGCGTCGTCGAACGAGTTGAATCCGCATTCATAGGCGGACAGCTTCTCGGGATCCGGGTTGCGGTAGGCTACCAGGAAGGGCGCAGCCAGCAGCGCCAGACCGACCACCAGCGCCACGCCGATAAACAGGACGATGGGCAGGTACGAACTGAGGAGTGCGTTCATGCAGCGGCTTTCCGTTGGCGCCAATCCACGTTGATTACAGCACCGGACCTTAATGCGGAAGCGTGACAGTTTAACCGCTGAACCGTTTTAAGGAGCCTATGCTGCAACGCGGCGAGGGTTAGCGCAGCACTTCCAGTGAAGCAAGTCAAACCTTGTTCAAAACACCGAGCTGGACGGCAATCCGGGAGAAACTGGTCCCATACGCTCCTGTTTGATTTCCTTCGCCATTTACTCCACTTTTCTCTCCTGACAGGGTTGCCGCCAAAACCCTGCTAGCATTGGCTGGAATCACGCCTCGCAACGACGCCAGACAGGTCCATCAGGGACGCATCCGCATGAAGGAAAAGATCTCGCTTGCCGCCGCCCGGCGCATCGCGCTCGCCGCTCAAGGGTTTCTCGATCCCCGCCCCGCCGGTACGCCCGACCGCCGCCACTTCGCCCGCGTTCTGTCCCGCACCGGCCTGCTGCAGATCGATTCCGTCAGTGCGGTGGTTCGCGCCCACTACATGCCGCTCTATTCGCGTCTTGGCCCCTATCCCCTCGCTTTGCTCGACAACGCCGCCGTGACCCGCAAGCGCACGGTCTTCGAATACTGGGCGCATGAGGCCTCGTTCCTGCCGGTCGAGACCTACCCGCTGATGCGCTGGCGCATGCAGCGCGCCGAGCAAGGCGATGAAATGTATCTGGGGCTGGCCAAATGGGGCCGCGAGCACGCCGCCTACATAGAAGAGATCTACCGCGAGGTCGTCCAGCGCGGCCCGGTCGCCGCTTCCGCGCTGGAGGGCCAGAAAGGCTCCGGCGGCTGGTGGGGCTGGAGCCACGCCAAGCATGCCTTCGAATGGCTGTTCTGGGCCGGGCGCATCACCACGGCGCACCGGCGCGGCTTCGAGCGCTTCTACGACCTGCCAGAGCGCGTGCTGCCGCAGGCGATTCTCGACCTGCCAGTACCGGGCGCCGAGGATGCACATCGTGAATTGCTGCGCATCTCCGCCCGCGCCCACGGCATCGCGACATCGGGCGACCTGCGCGACTATTTTCGACTCTCCCCCGCCGACATGAAAGGCCGGCTGGAGGAATTGGTCGAACTCGGCGAGTTGCTGCCGGTCCGCGTCGAGGGCTGGGACAAGCCGGCTTACCTCTATAGGGACGCGCGATTGCCACGCAAGATCGAGGCCCGCGCCCTGCTGGCGCCGTTCGACCCCGTTGTCTTCGAGCGCTCGCGCTCAGAGCGGCTGTTCAGTTTTCACTACCGGATCGAGATATACACGCCGGCCGACAAGCGCCAATACGGCTATTATGTCCTGCCCTTCCTGCTCGGCGACAGGATCGTGGCGCGCGTCGACCTCAAGGCAGACCGGCCGGCAAGTGTCCTGCGTGCCCATGCTGCTTACGCCGAGCCCGGCGCACCGCCCGATACCGCCGCTCAGCTCTTCGAGGAATTGAAGCAGATGCAGGGCTGGCTTGGCCTCGAACGCATCGAAGTGACGCCTGCCGGCGACCTGGGCCCGGCGCTGTCCGACATCGCGGTGTCGTAAGCTCGCGTTGACACCGCTGCCCGCAAGAGCCTAAATCGGATCCAGACGGTCTCCTCTCGGCAAAGGGAGGAGCCAAGAGGGAATGCGGTGCGGGATTGAAAATCCCAAATCCGCGGCTGTCCCCGCAACTGTGAGCGAAGAGCCAAGGCCGAAAGCCACTGGGATTGTCCCGGGAAGGCGGCTACCCAAGGCGATGACCCGCGAGCCAGGAGACCTGCCGTCTGGAATGCAAGTATCCGATCGCCCGGCGGGTTTTCCGGGCAAGGAGCCTGATTTGGATCGCGACAGCAGTTTTTCGGCTGAAACAATGGACATTTCGTCCGGCGAGGATGATTCCCTGGCCGGCATCACTGTCATCGTCTGCGCCTCCTGTCGCGACGAGAGCGGCTCCGACGCCCGTCCCCGGGCCGGCGAACTTTTGGCCGAAGATACGCGCCAAGCCGCCTCGGGCGACAATATCCGCATCCGCACCGTCGAATGCCTCGGCAATTGCAAACGTCGACTGAGCGCCGCGATCCTGCGTGACGGCTGCTGGAGCTATGTATTCGGCGATCTGACCACGACCAGCGGCGCCGATCTCGTCACTGGCGCGAAACTCTTCGCCACCTCCAGCGACGGCCTCATTCCCTGGCGGGGCCGGCCCGATAGCCTCAAGCGCGGCCTCGTGGCCCGCATCCCTCCCCTCGACATGCTGAAAGACTTGATATGACCGCATCCGTTTCCCGCGTTCCCTGCACCGTCGTCACCGGCTTCCTCGGCGCCGGCAAGACGACCCTGGTCCGCCATCTCCTGGAAAACGCCGGCGGCAAGCGCATCGCGATCATTGTCAACGAATTCGGTGACATCGGCATCGACGGCGAAATCCTGAAAGGCTGTGGCATCGACACCTGCCCAGAGGAAAACATCGTCGAGTTGGCCAATGGCTGCATCTGCTGCACCGTCGCCGACGATTTCGTGCCGGCGCTCGACCAGATCCTGTCGCTGACGCCGAAGGTCGACCATATCCTGATCGAAACCTCGGGCCTCGCTTTGCCCAAGCCGCTGGTCCAGGCTTTCCAGTGGCCGACAGTGAAGAGCCGGGTGACCGTCGACGGCGTCATCGCCGTGGTCGACGGTCCCGCACTTGCCGAAGGCCGCGTCGCCAACGACATGGACGCCCTGCAGGCGCAGCGCGCCGGGGATGAAAGCCTCGACCATGATGATCCTGTCGAGGAGGTGTTCGAGGATCAGATCGCCTGCGCCGACCTGATCATCCTGTCGAAGAGCGACCTGATGGACGCCGAGGGCTCAGCCCGCGCCCATGCCATCATTGGCGAACACTCCGCCCGCGCAGTGAAGATCGTGCCGACGTCTTATGGCAAGGTCGATCCCTCCGTACTGCTCGGGCTCGGTCTCGCCGTCGAGGACGACATCGAGAACCGAAAATCCCATCATGACGGCGCGTTCGACCACGAGCATGACGACTTCGACACGTTCATCGTCGACATCCCCTCGATCGCCAATCCCGACGAACTGGCAAAACGCGTCGCCGCCGCCGCCGAACAGGAAAACGTGCTGCGGGTGAAAGGCTTCGTCGAGGTCGGTGGCAAGCCGATGCGGCTCCTGCTGCAGGCCGTCGGCCCGCGCGTCAATCATTACTACGACCGGGCCTGGACCGCCGGGGACGACCGCCGCTCGCGCCTCGTCGTCATCGGCCTCAAGGGGCTGAACCGTCCGGCGATCGAACGTATCCTCGCCGGCTGATTTCAGGCACGGGCCGCGATGCACATCCTCACCACGACCTCCGCCTCGCTCGACGACCTCGCCGAGCCTGTCGATCTCCGGCAGGCGCCGGCGGATATCGTGGCCTTGTCCTTCACCGACAGCGATCTCGCCGGACTGGCGGCGGCATGGAAGGCCGACGCCGATCGCCTGCCGTCGATGCGGCTCGCCGCACTGCGCGACCTGCGCCATCCCATGTCCGTCGATCTCTGGATCGACAGCGTCGCCCGCCATGCCAAGGTCATCATGGTGCGCATCCTCGGCGGCTACGACTGGTGGCGCTATGGCTGCGACCAGCTCGCGGCAATCGCCCGCGAGCGCGACATAAGACTGGCGCTGCTTCCGGGTGAAAGCCATGACGAGGATCTCAGGCTGATCGAAGCCTCGACGCTGCCGCGCGCCGAACTCGACGGCCTGCTCGGCTATTTCCGCGAGGGCGGCCCGGCCAATATGAGCGCCCTGGTGCACAGGCTGGCAGGCCTGGCTGGACAAGATATGCCCGTCGCCAGTCCGGTCAGCGTGCCGAAAGCTGGTTACTATCAATCTGGATTGGGAGTCGCAGAACAGCCGGACCTTTCAAATGCCAGCACTCCCATCATCCCGATTCTCTTCTACCGATCGATGCTGCTTGCAGCCGATGTCGCCCCGATCGATGCGCTGGCCGAGGCTTTACACTCCCAGGGACTGGCACCGGTCCCGATCTTCGTTTCCAGTCTCAAGGATCCGGTGTCCCTGGCGTTCGTCGAAAATACCATCGCATCGCTGAAACCCGCCGCCATCATCACCGCGACCGCTTTCGCTTCTGGCGCCGAGCCCGGCGTGGAAACCCTGTTCGACCGCGCCGGCGTGCCTGTCTTCCAGGTCATCGTCGCCACCACGCGCCGCGACGTGTGGGAAAACAATCAGCGCGGACTGGCGCCCGCCGACCTTGCCATGCATGTCGTGCTGCCCGAACTCGACGGCCGCATCCTTGCCGGTGCCATCTCTTTCAAGGGCGAGAGCGATGTCGACCCGGCGCTGGGCCACCGCGCCTTGGCCAACCGGCCGGAACTGGATCGTGTTGAGCAAGTGGCTAGCCGCGTAGCAGCCTTCATCCGTTTGCAGCAGACCCCGCGCGCCGAACGCAAGCTGGCAATCCTCATTCCCGATTATCCCAGTGCTCCCGGCCGCACCGGCTATGCGGTCGGGCTGGATGTGCCGTCCAGCGTGATCGCCATGCTGCGGGACTTGAGCGAACAGGGCTATGCCGTTGACGCGATACCGCAAACGCCGCGTGAATTGCTGGATTTGCTGGAGCGCGGCGACTGTGGGCTGAGGCTGGACGACTATCACTCCTTTTCGACAGAGTTGCTGGCAACGGCAATTGCTGCGGTAGAGGCTGCTTGGGGCAGAGCGGAAGACGAGACAGGTCTTCGCGAGGCGCGCCCCTCTGGCAGGACAGAGGGGCGCGCCTCGCGAAGACCTTCGCTATCAGGCAAAAAACACTTCGCCTTCCGCGCCGCGCATTTCGGCAACATCACCGTCGCACTCGCCCCCGACCGTGGCCGTTCCGCGGACCGCCGCGCCGACTACCACGATCCGACGCTGCCTCCGCGCCACGCTTTGATCGCGTTCGGCCTGTGGCTGCGCGAATCGCTCGGCGTCCACGCTCTCATCCATGTCGGCGCCCACGGCACGCTGGAATGGCTGCCCGGCAAGACCGTCGCGCTTTCGCAAGCCTGCTTCCCCGAGATCGTCACCGGCTCCCTGCCCGTCATCTATCCCTTCATCGTCTCCAACGCCGGCGAAGCGGCACAGGCCAAACGGCGCATTGCCGCGGTCACGCTTGGTCATCTGCCGCCGCCGCTGACAGGCGCCGGACTGGACGAGGACCAGCACAAGCTCGAACGGCTGGTCGACGAATATGCCCAGGCCGACGGCCTCGACCGCCGTCGTCGTGACCGGCTGGCGAAACTGATCGTCGAAACCGCGCAAAAGACCGGCCTCGCCTCCGAGGCCGGCGTCGCCAAAACCGACGCGCCCGACGAAGCACTGCGCCGCATCGACGCCTGGCTCTGCGATCTCAAGGATTTTGCCATCAAGGACGGGCTGCATATCTATGGTCGCGCCCCAGACGACGAGCCCGATCCCATGCGCCGGCAAAGCGCGGAAGCCGAGAAGGCCGCGCTGCTCGCTGCGCTCGATGGCCGTCACGTCAAGGCGGGCCCGGCCGGCGCGCCCGCACGCGGGCGCTCCGATATCTTGCCCACCGGCCGCAACCTGTTCACATCGGACCCGCGCACCATGCCGACCCCGACCGCCTATGATCTCGGCAAGGCGGCGGCGGAAGAAGTGGTGCGCGCCTACATGCAATCGCATGGCGATTGGCCGCGCTCCCTGGTGACAGACCTCTGGGGCTCGGCCTCGCTGCGCACCGGCGGTGAGGAGATCGCGCAGGGCCTTGCGTTGATGGGCTGCCGGCCGCAATGGGATACCGCGACCGGCCGCATCACCGGCATCGAGGTGTTGCCGCCGGCGACGCTCGGCCGCCCGCGCGTCGACGTCACCTGGCGCATATCAGGCCTGTTCCGCGACATGTTCCCGACCCAGATCGCACTGATCGACGCCGCCGCCAACGCCGTTGCAGCGCGCGACGAGGACGAATCAGAAAACCCGCTCGCCGCCAGGACCCGCGCCGACGGCAAGGTCAGCCCGCGCATCTTCGGCACCTCGCCCGGCACTTACGGCGCCGGCGTCGAAGAGATTTTGTCCAGCGGCGACTGGGCGGCGCGCGAAGAAATCGGCCGCGCCTATCTCGACGCCACCTCGCATGCCTATGGCGGCGCCGGCGGCGAAGGGGTCTCGGCACCCGGAGCGTTTGAAGGCCGCATCGCCGAAGCCGATCTTCTGGTCCACACCGGCGACGACCCCGGCCGCGACATTCTCGAGGGTTCCGCCGACGTCGCCTTCATCGGCGGCTTTTCGGCCGCCTTGGCCACACTCGGCAGGAACGCCGACGTCATCGTGCTCGACACCACGGACCCGCAGAAGCCGAAACCGCGATCGGTTGGCGAAGCGGTGTCGCGCGTGGTGCGTGCCCGTGCCGTCAACACCCGCTTCATATCAGGGCAGATGCGCCACGGTCCGCGCGGCGCCTCCGAATTCGCCGAGACGGTCGACCGGCTGGTCGGCTTCGCCGAGGCCACCCATGCCATTTCAGGCGCGTTGATCGAGGCCGTGCATGATGCCTATCTCGGTGACGCCGAGGTTCGCGCCTTCATCCTGCGCGAAAATCCCGCCGCCGCCAAAGTCATCGCCGAGCGCTTCCTGTCGGCACGCCGGCGCGGCCTCTGGCATCCCTTGCGCAATTCCATCGACGACGATCTCGCCGCGCTGATTGCCGAGGCCAACGCGCTCGGGGTCGCGGCATGAACGCCTTCTCGCGCCGTGGCGCCTGCCCTGCTTTGTCGGCGCCGATGCAGACAGGTGACGGCCTGCTGGTGCGGCTCAACCCGGTCTCCGGAGGCCTATCGCCGAGGCTCTTGATCGAGTTGGCCGAAGCCGCCTTGCGGCACGGCAACGGCATCATGGAAGTAACGGCGCGCGGCAGCATGCAGATACGCGGCCTGACAATGGAGAGCGCTGCGTTGCTGGCAGCGGAGGTCGATGCGCTGGGCATCGCGGTGCGCACCGGCGTCCCGGTCGAGACCGGCCCGCTGGCCGGCATTGACCCGCGGGAGATCGCCGATCCGAAGCCGATGGCTGAGCGCATTCGGATGGGCATTGAAGAAACCGGGCTGGCAATAAGGTTGGGGCCGAAGGTTGCGGTGGTCGTCGACGGCGGTGGGCAACTGACGCTGGATGCGGTGACGGCGGATGTGCGGCTCGCTGCAACGCGGACCGATGTGGGGATCCAGTGGCGGGTGTCCGTCGCGGGTGATGGGCAGACCGCCAAGCCACTCGCTGTGGCGGATGAGGATGCGGCGCGCGACATTGCTGTCGCGGCGTTGCGGATGGTTGCCGAGAAAGGCCGCGAGGCGCACACGCGGGATTTGTCGAGGCGGCAATTGGAGTCTCTTGCAGGCTGGCACTCTACGGCGCCCCCCTCTGTCCTGCCGGAGGGAGGCGCCGTAGAGCGCTTTCATTCGCCCATTGGCTATTTCAGCCTCGGTAAAGGCCACGCCCTCGGCATCGGCCTAGCCTACGGCAGCATGCCGGCGGACAAAATCATCGGCCTCGCGCAAAAAGCTCTCGCCCTCGGCGCAACCGAAATCCGCCTCGTCCCAGGCCGCGCCCTGCTGTTCCTCGGCCAGCCGGCGGACGCCAAACAATCCCTTCATGACACCGCCGCCACCCTTGGCTTCGTTACCTCCCCCGCCGACCCGCGCACGCGCATCGCGGCCTGCCCGGGCACGCCGGCCTGCGCGTCCGGCCGGATCGCGACCCGCGACATCGCCGAGGCGATTGCCGCCGAGAACGCGGACATCCTCGACTTTACCCTGCACGTTTCCGGCTGCGCCAAGGGCTGCGCACATCCCGGCCCAGCAGCACTAACAATTGTCGGCGGTGAAAATGGAGCCGGACTTGTCGTGAACGCGACGGCAAAGGCCCTTCCTGCCGGCTACAGGCCGGGCTATGACGCCGCGCGCGGCATCAGCCGCGTCGCGGCGATGATCCGCAGCGCACGATTTCAAGGCGAAACCGCCGCCGCTTGCCTGACAAGGCTAGGACCGGCCGGCATCGCTGAGACCTACAAACAGGAATGAGCATGGCCGCCTACGACTATATCCACGACGGCACCGCGATTTACGAGCGCTCCTTCGCCATTATTCGCGCCGAGGCTGATCTGTCGCGCTTCTCCGAAGCCGAGGCCGATGTCGCCATCCGCATGATCCATGCCTGCGGCCAGGTCGAGGCAGTAAGTCGTTTCGTTCTCTCCCCCGATTTCGTCGCCGCCGCCCGCACCGCTCTGGCCGCCGGCGCGCCGATCTTCTGCGACGCGGAAATGGTATCGCATGGCGTCACTCGTGCCCGGCTGCCGGCCGGCAATGAGGTGATCTGCACCTTGCGCGACCCGCGCACGCACGACATCGCCAGGGAGATCGGCAACACCCGCTCGGCCGCCGCGATCGACCTTTGGGGCGAGCGTATGGCCGGTTCGGTCGTCGCCATCGGCAATGCGCCGACCGCACTCTTCTACCTGCTGGAAAAGCTGCGCGATGGCGCGCCCAAGCCGGCCGCCATTATCGGCATGCCGGTCGGCTTTGTCGGTGCTGCCGAATCCAAGGATGCCCTGGCCGAAAATTCCTATGGCGTACCGTACGCCACCGTGCGCGGCAGGCTTGGCGGCAGCGCGATGACCGCCGCAGCGCTCAATTCACTGGCGAGGCCGGGCCTGTGAACGCGCTCCCCAAAGGCCGTCTCGTCGGCGTCGGCACCGGTCCCGGCGACCCCGAATTGCTGACGCTGAAGGCCGCACGGACCTTGGCCGAGGCCGATGTCGTGGCTTATTTCGCCAAACGCGGCAACAACAGCAATGCGCGCGCCATCGTCGAGGCGCGCTTCCGGCCCGACATGCTGGAACTGCCGCTGCTCTATCCCGTGACCACCGAGATCGACAAGGATCACGACGATTACCGCTCGCAGATATCAGGTTTCTACGAGGAGTCGGCCGACAGGGTCGCCGAGCACCTCGACGCCGGCAAGATGGTTGCCGTGCTCTCCGAAGGCGACCCGCTGTTCTACGGCTCCTACATGCATCTGCATGTGCGCCTTGCCCATCGCTACCCGACCGAGGTCATTCCCGGCATCACCGCCATGTCCGGCTGCTGGTCGCAGACCGGCGTGCCGATCGTCCAGGGCGACGACGTGCTGACCGTGCTGCCTGGCACGATGAGCGAATTCGACCTGACGCGCCGCCTCGCCGACACCGACGCTGCCGTCATCATGAAGGTCGGCCGCAACCTGCCCAAGATCAAGCGCGCGCTGGACGCGACCGGCAAGCTGACGCGTGCCGTCTACGTCGAGCGCGGCACCATGGCCGGCAGCGTCTCGATGAAGCTTGCCGACAAACCGGACGACAAGG
Source organism: Mesorhizobium sp. B2-3-13 (assembly GCF_006442195.1). Lineage (NCBI taxonomy): Bacteria > Pseudomonadati > Pseudomonadota > Alphaproteobacteria > Hyphomicrobiales > Phyllobacteriaceae > Mesorhizobium > Mesorhizobium sp. B2-3-13. Next base: position 291,050 of record NZ_VFVQ01000001.1, on the reverse strand, counting down.
CGCCCTATTTCGCCATCGTGCTGGTTGCCGGCTGGTCCGGTCGACCCGGCGTGGCTGGAGCGCAGGCATGAGCGGCCGTCTCACCGTCATCGGCCTCGGGCCCGGCAATGCCGACCAGGTCACGCCGCAAGCCAGCCGCGCTATCGCGGAGGCAAAATTCTTCTATGGCTACAAGCCCTATCTCGACCGGCTCGACCTGCGCCCGGACCAGACCCGCGTCGCTTCCGACAACCGTGAGGAACTCGCCCGCTCCAAGGAGGCCCTGACCAAGGCAGCCGAGGGCCACGACGTCGCCGTGGTATCCGGTGGCGATCCCGGGGTCTTCGCCATGGCCGCGGCGGTCTGTGAGGCGATCGAGGCCGGTCCGGCCGAATGGCGTGCGGTCGATGTCATCATCGTGCCTGGCGTCACCGCCATGCTGGCGGTCGCCGCCCGCATCGGCGCGCCGCTCGGCCACGACTTCTGCGCCATTTCGCTATCCGACAATCTGAAGCCTTGGGATCTAATCGAGCTGCGTCTGCTGGCGGCGGCCGGCGCCGGCTTCGTCATCGCGCTCTACAACCCGATCAGCAAGGCGCGTCCCTGGCAACTTGGCCGCGCCTTCGAATGCCTGACCGCCATCCTGCCCGGCACGACGCCGGTGATCTTCGGCCGCGCCGCCGGCCGCCCGGACGAGCGCATCGAGGTCTATCTGCTGGCCGATGTCGACGCAGAAAAGGCCGACATGGCGACCTGTATCATCATCGGCTCGCCGGAGACCCGGATCATCAAGCGCGGCGACAAGCCGGCGCTGGTCTACACGCCGCGCTCGGCATCGGGCTCCACAAAATGAGGCACCATCGCGGCCAGCGCTTCTACGGTTTCAGCCGAAGGCACGTCCGGCAGATCGGGCCTGCGCACCATGACCACCTCGAGGCCGAGCGTTCGCGCCGCGGCAATCTTCCCGTATGTCGCCGCGCCACCGCTGTTCTTCGATACCACGACATCGATCCGATGCTCTTCGAGCAGCACGCGCTCGTCGGTCTCGCCAAACGGTCCGCGCGCCAACAGGTACGCGGCATCGGCAACCGCCAGCTTCGGCTCGACCGGATCGACGCTGCGGATGAGATAATGGTGCTGGGGCGCTGCCTCGAAGGCGGCGACCTCCTGGCGGCCCAGCGCCAGAAACACACGGCGCGGCACATCGCCAAGCGCCCGCGCGGCCTCGGCAACGCTGTTGACCTCAAGCCAGCGGTCGCCTTGGCCGGCCTCCCACCCCGGGCGCCGCAGGGCGAGGATCGGCACGCCGGTCTTGCGCGCGGCCATCGCCGCATTGGCGGAGATTCGCGCCGCGTAGGGGTGCGTGGCGTCGATCAGCAGACCAGTGCCTGTCTCGCTGAGATAAGCAGCCAGACCATCGACGCCGCCGAATCCTCCGCTTCGCACGGGCACACCCTGCGCGACCGGGCTTTGCGTGCGGCCGGCCAAGGAAAGCGTGACCGAGCAATCGGCGCGCGCCGCCAGTTCTCCGGCCAGTTGCCGGGCTCCGGTGGTACCGCCAAGGATCAGAATGCGGTGGGTCATCATGCCTGCTAAGGGTCCGAGCGGCGCCAAGCTCAACTCGAGATGGCTCACCATCGTCGGCATCGGCGAGGACGGTTTAGCGGGTCTCGGCGACGAGGCCAAGCGGCGGATCGCCGAGGCGGAGTTCATCTTCGGTGGCAAGCGGCACCTGGCGCTCGTCGCTTCCTTCGCCAGGGGCAAGCAGCGACCCTGGCCGGTTCCGTTCGATGCCGGAATGGCCGAGGTCTTGGCGCTGGCCGGCGGAAACGTCTGCGTGCTCGCCTCCGGCGACCCGTTCTTCCACGGGGTCGGCGCCACCCTCGCCCGCAAGGTCAACCCGCGCGAGATGTATGTCATCCCAGCGCCGTCAGCCATTTCGCTGGCAGCCGCGCGTCTTGGCTGGGCGCTGCAGGACATCGAGATCATCTCACTGCACAGCCACCCGATCGACCTGATTCGCCCGCTGCTGCAGCCCAACGCACGCATCCTGGCGCTGACATCGGATGGCGACGCACCTGCTGCAATTGGGCGCCTGCTTACCGAACTAGACTTCGGCACTTCGCGGTTGACGGTCTTGGAAGCGTTAGGCGGGCCGAAGGAGACGTTGCGTTCGGTTCGTGCCGACGCCTTCAACCTCGAAAACATCAATCCGCTCAACGTGCTGGCCATCGAAATTGATTCGAACCCGCAAGCGCGCGTGCTGCCGCTCACATCAGGCCTTGCCGATCATCTGTTCGAGCATGACGGCCAGATCACCAAACGCGAAATCCGCGCCGTAACCCTGTCGGCGCTGGCGCCGAGGCGCGGCGAATTGCTGTGGGATGTCGGCGCCGGTTCAGGCTCGATTGGCATCGAATGGATGCTCGCCCACCCTTCGATGCGCGCCATCGCCATCGAGGCCGATCCGGCCCGCGCCGCCCGCATCGGCCACAACGCCGTTGCCTGCGGCGTTCCCGGCCTCGTCATTGTGGAAGGCAGCGCGCCCAAGGCACTGGCCAGGCTAGAGACGCCCGATGCCGTCTTCATCGGTGGCGGCGGCAGCGACGCCGGCGTCTTGAATGCCGCCATCAGAGCCTTGCGCGCCGGCGGCCGTCTTGTCGCCAACGCGGTGACGTTGGAAATGGAAGCCCTGCTCCTCGCCCAGCACACAAGGCGCGGCGGCGACCTCACCCGCATTGGCATCTCCCGCGCTTCGCCGGTCGGCTCCATGCAGGCATGGCGGCCGGCCATGCCTGTCACGCAATGGAGCTGGGTAAAGCCATGATGGTCGCGGGCATCGGCAGCCGCAAAGGCGTAACCGTCGAAGACGTGCTCGCGGCGATAGAAACCGCGCTCGAAGCGCATGGCCTGGCGATGTCGGCTCTTTCGGCACTGGCTACCGCGGCGCTCAAGAAGGATGAAGACGCGATCGCCGCCGCCGGTCGAAAACTGAACCTTCCGGTCATTATCGTCGATGACGCAGCCCTTCAGGCCGCCTCGCCGCGGACGCTCAGCAACTCCAGTCTCTCGGGGGACTTGGCCGGCACCCCATCGGTCTCGGAAGCCTCCGCCCTTGCCGTCGCCGGCAAAGGCGCCAGCCTGCTTGGTCCGCGCACTGTGCTCGGCGCGGTCACCTGCGCCATCGCCATCAGCGGAGACGCGCCATGACCGTCCATTTCATCGGCGCCGGCCCAGGTGCGGCCGACCTCATCACGCTGCGCGGTGCCAGGCTCCTGGCGAGTTGCCCGGTCTGCCTCCATGCCGGGTCGATCGTCGCACCGGAATTGCTGCAGCATTGCGCGCCGGGAACAAAATTGATCGACACCGCGCCGATGTCGCTGGATGAGATCGAGGCTGAATATGTGGCGGCCCACAAGGCCGGCCATGATGTTGCCCGCCTGCACTCCGGCGACCTGTCGGTGTGGAGCGCTGTCGCCGAGCAGATCCGCCGGCTGGAAAAGCATGGCATCCCCTACACGATGACCCCGGGCGTCCCGTCCTTCGCCGCCGCCGCCGCCGCACTTCGCCGCGAGCTGACCATTCCCGAAGTCGCGCAAAGCCTGGTGCTGACCCGCGTCTCCGGGCGTGCGTCGAAAATGCCGCCCGGCGAAACGCTGGCCGCCTTCGGCCGCACCGGCGCCACGCTGGCCATTCATCTTGCCATCCACGCCATCGATCGCGTCGTCGCCGAACTGACGCCGCATTATGGCGGCGATTGCCCGGTCGCGATCGTCTTCCGCGCGTCCTGGCCGGGTGAGCGGGTGCTCACCGGCACGCTGGAGACGATCGAGGCAAAGCTCGCCGCCGATCCGATGGAGCGTACGGCGCTCATCTTCGTCGGCCGCTCGCTGGCGGCGGAAAGCTTTGGCGAGAGTTCATTATACGACGCCCATTATCAGCGGCGTTTTCGCGGACGGGACGGATTGTGAGCGGCAGCACCAGCAATAAAGGCGGAAACGCCACGCTCGAAGGGGCGCTCGCGCGCCTGAACTTCAAGCCTCGTCCGCTTGAGCCGGGCCATGTCTGGCTGGCCGGCGCCGGTCCCGGCGATCCCGGCTGCCTGACCCTGGAAGTGCTGGCGGCGCTGGCCGAAGCGGATGCGCTGGTCTACGACGCGCTGGTTTCGCCTGATGTCGTCGCTGTTGCCGCAAGTGCCGAGCTTTTCTTTGCCGGCAAGCGCGGCGGCCAGCCCTCGATGAAGCAGGACGACATCACCGCCCTGCTGGTACGGCTGGCGCGTGAAGGTCGCCGCGTCGTCAGACTGAAGGGCGGCGATCCCTATATTTTCGGCCGTGGCGGCGAAGAGGCGCTGGCGCTGGCGCGCGAAAACATCCCGTTCCGTGTGCTGCCGGGCCTGACATCGGGCCTCAGCGCGCTGGCGGCCACGGGCATCCCGGCCACCATGCGCGGCATAAACAAGGCTGTCATCCTGGCGACGGGGCATGCCGCCGGCACCGATGACGACATCGACTGGGCGGCGATCGCCCGCACCGGCCAGCCTGTGGTCGTCTATATGGGCATGGCCAATCTGCCACTGATAGCAGCCGCCTTGCTCGACGGCGGACTGGCGCCGTCGACGCCGGCGGCCGTGATTGTCGCCGCGACGACACCGCAGGAGCGAACCGTCGTGGCCACGCTGGCCACCATTGCCGAGGAAGCGGCGGCTGCCGGGCTCGCCTCACCGGCACTGATCGTCGTCGGCGGCATCGTCGCGATGCGCGCGGCACTGGCAGCGCAAGCATGACGGCGCGCGCGATCATCATCGGCGCGCCGCGCTCCGGCTCGGGCAAGACCAGCGTCACCATCGGCATTCTGCGCGCGCTCACCCGGCGCGGCCTGAAGGTGCGCGGCGCCAAATCCGGCCCGGACTATATCGACCCCGGCTTCCACACCGCCGCCACCGGCCTGTCCGGCGTCAACCTCGACAGCTGGGCGATGTCACCGTCGCTGCTCAATGCGCTCGCGGCACAGGCAGCCGACGATACCGACTTCGTCATCCTCGAAAGCGCCATGGGCCTGTTCGACGGTATTCCGGCCTCGCCGGGGCGCACCGGTTCGGCCGCCGATCTGGCCCGGCTTTACGGCCTGCCGGTTCTGCTGGTGCTCGACGTGTCCGGCCAGTCGACCACGGCGGCGGCCGTCGCCAAGGGTTTTGCCATTTACGATCCGGATGTGCGCATGGCGGGTGTCGTGCTCAACCGGCTGGGCAGCGAGCGTCACCGGCGGCTGTCCGGCGACGCCATCGAGGCGATCGGCCTGCCAGTCGTCGGCGCCATCTTGCGCGATCCCACGTTGAACCTGCCCGAACGCCATCTCGGCCTCGTCCAGGCCGGCGAATATGACGATCTGATGGCGCATCTCGACCGGCTCGCCGACATGGCGGAGAAGTCGCTCGATCTCGACGCGGTCATGGCGCTGGCGACACCCCTGGCCCCGGCAGTTGGCGACTTCACCGACGCGCTGCGGCCGCCCGGCCAGCGCATCGCACTGGCCGAGGATGCCGCCTTCAGCTTCCTCTACCCGCATGTTGCCGCCTGTTGGCGCAAGGCAGGAGCGGAAATTGTCCCGTTCTCGCCGCTCGCCGACGAAGCGCCGGACGAGGATTGCGATGTCTGCTGGCTGCCCGGCGGCTATCCAGAGCTTCACGCCGGCAAGCTGGCCGCCGCCACGAATTTCCATGTGGGAATGGCGCGTTTCGCCGAGAAGAGGCCGATCCATGGTGAGTGCGGTGGCTTCATGGTGCTTGGTGAAGCGCTGGAGGATGCCGGCGGCGAAACGCATCGCATGCTCGGCCTGCTCGGCCATTCCACCAGCTTCGCCAGGCGCAAGATGAATCTCGGCTACCGTGAGGCACGGCTGCGCGCCGACTGTCCGCTGGGGCCGCAAGGCGCACTGATCCGAGGTCACGAATTCCACTATGCGCAGGTGACGGCCACCGGCAATGATGAGCCGCTGGCCGACCTCGCCGACGGCCAGCGCAATCCGCTCGGCGCTTCCGGCTACCGGCGTGGCCATGTCAGTGGCACCTTCTTCCACGCCATTGCACGGGCCTAGACCATGAAGCGCCCAAGAATCACCCTGTCGCCTCGGCAAGTCCTCGATGACATCGCCTTTTGCCTGGTCTTCTTCACCCGCCTGCCACTGCCCGTCTTCGATTTTCGTGGCCGCAGCCTCGCCGCCGCGATCTGGGCCGCCCCCATTGCCGGCCTTGTCGTCGGCTTGATCGGCGCGATCGTCTTTGCCACGGCGGAACGTTTTGGCCTTGCCATAGGACCGTCGGCCGCCCTCGCCCTTGTTGCAACCGTGCTCACCACAGGCTGCCTGCATGAGGATGGGCTGTCCGACGTCGCCGACGGCTTCGGTGGCGGCAAGTCGCGCGGACGCAAGCTCGAGATCATGCGCGACAGCCGCATCGGCGCCTATGGTGCCATGGCGCTGGCGCTATCGCTGCTGATCCGCTGGAGCACGCTTTCGGAACTCACCGATCCCACGCAAGCCCTCTTCGCTCTGGTGGCGGCGCATGCCGCTTCGCGCGGCATGCTCGGCGCCTTTATGCATCTTTTGCCGCCAGCGCGATCCGACGGCCTCTCGGCAGACGCCGGCACCGTCTCAATCGAAATGGCAATAGCCGGCGCCGTGCTTGGCGCGATTCCGCTGCTCCTGCTTGGCGCCGGCGGCGCCATCGCCGCGCTCATCCTGCTCGGCCTGCTGTTTGCTGCCTTTCACGCCCTTTGCCTCAACCAGATCAATGGCCAGACGGGCGACACGGTTGGCGCCTTGCAGCAATTGAGCGAGATCGCGGTGCTTCTCGTCGCTTCCGTCGCTCTTTCCTGATCCCCTTTTGCCTAATTCCCTTCCGGAGACCTTGCCCCCATGCCCTTCAAATCCCTCGATGAACTGCGCGCCGCCTGTCTCGACCTGCCCGCCGGCAGCGAGGCGGCAGCCAATGCCGTTGCCAGCCGCCAGGACACGCTGACCAAACCGCAAGGCAGTCTCGGCCGGCTGGAAACGATCGCCGCCTGGCTGGCGCGCTGGCAGGGCCGTGACATGCCGAAGCTCGACCGCGTGAAAGTCTTCGTCTTCGCCGGCAACCACGGCGTCACCGCGCAAGGCGTGTCGGCCTATCCTTCGGAAGTCACCGTGCAAATGGTGGCGAATTTCGCTGGCGGGGGTGCTGCCATCAACCAGCTCGCCCGCATCGCCGGCGCCGAGCTCGACGTCATCCCGCTCGACCTTGATCATCCAACCGGCGATTTCACCCAAGTGCCCGCAATGGATGAGAAACCCTTCCTCGCCGCGGTCTCGGCCGGTTACGACGCGGTGACGAAAGATCTGGACCTCGTCTGTTTTGGCGAAATGGGCATCGGCAACACCACGCCGGCCGCCGCCATTTCGGCGGCGCTTTTCGGCGGGGGTGCCGAAAAATGGACCGGGCGCGGCACCGGCGTCGACGATGCCGGACTGAAGCGCAAGGTGGTCGCCATCGAAGCCGGCCTGAAGCGCCACGCCGCCGCCCTTGCCGATCCGCTGGGGGTCGCAGCCAGCCTCGGCGGGCGCGAACTCGCCGCCATCTTCGGCGCCACGCTCGCCGCCCGGCATCTGGGCATACCCGTGCTGCTAGACGGCTTCGTCTGCACCGCCGCCGCCGCGCCGCTGGCAAAGCTGCACCCAACCGGCCTTGCTCATACGACCGCCGCACATGTCTCCGCCGAATCGGGCCATCGCGGCCTGCTCGAAGCGCTCGCCCTGCCGCCGCTACTCGATCTCGGCATGCGGCTCGGCGAAGGCTCCGGCGCGTGCCTCGCCGTCAACATCGTGCGCTCGGCGCTGGAGTGCCATGCGAGAATGGCGAGTTTTGCCGAGGCTGGCGTGTCGGAGAAGTAATGCGCGGATCGCCTTGATGTACAAACCCTCATAAATTTTCAGAGGCCCAAAAACAGCGGGTTCGCGATGTCCTTGCCCGGAGTGAGTGAAATTTCGACCGCAAAAAGCGGCCCCGGGCGCCGCTCGGCCTTTCCGCAGGCTCAACGAAGGAGGAATATTAGCAGGAAAGAATATATTAACGACTGTGATGCAGCCTTCCATGCGGGGACGGGAAACGCCTCCTCATCGGACGTTCCAAACGCGCGCCCTCAAGCGCCGGGACGCTCGACCAATGCGGAGCAAACGCATGAGTGTCGGAGCAGCTCTCGAACTATTGCTGCGGTTGATTCATAGCCGAGCCATGAAGTTGGCGGCGTTGCCGGAGGATGAAAGGGATATACATTACGATCTCATCCGCCGCTCATGTTGCGAAGCCGCCGAGCACATCGGGCAAAACCCCGACAAGGCAGCCATCACGGCAAACGACATGGTTGAGTTTGTTCGCGCACTGGTGGGAATCATCGAAGTGGGCTGTGGATCAGGCCAAGGGCCAAGCACCGATCGGCCGCCGCCAGCGCGACATTTTGGCAGCCGGGAGAATGGCATGACACGCGTCTAGAGCATGATGCGGAAAAGTGTGGGTGCTGGCCCAAAATATTTGGAGACGGACCTCCGCCTGCATCCATCGGGGTCCCTCACCTCGTCCAACAAATTGATTTTGTTAGATTTTGGTGGGTGCGCACAGGATTGAACTGTGGACCCGCTGATTAAGAGTCAGCTGCTCTACCAACTGAGCTACGCACCCACTCGGCCGGCAAAAACCGGCGTTGGCGGGCATATAGCCGCCGACACCGGTCCTGTCCAGCCCTGCTGGAATCATTTCCCGACAAATCGCATCAAGCCTTGTCGTGCCGGGAAAGAATGCGGAGGCGATCAGACGAAAAGCTTGCCTTCCGCCACCTTGATCGCGTTGCCGCCAATGCGCGCGGACGCCAGCTTTCCGCCTTGCACGGTCAGTTCGAGGCGAATGCGCGACGGCCGCCCCATCTCCAGTCCCTGCTCGATCCACAATTGCGAAACCCCGTCCGTCGGGCCGTCGAAATGCATGATGGCGCCGGCGAAGGCCGCCGCCGCCGAACCGGTCGCCGGGTCCTCGTAGGACGGCGTGCCGGGCACGATCATGCGCACATGGAACGCGCTTTCGTGATTCACCGTTTCGCGGCAATAGACGTACGGGCTGGCGAAGGCCCATTCGCTCTTGCGCGGCGCCAGTTCCGACCACGCCTGGTTGTCCAGCCGGATCCGGCCCGCCGCCTCGAGGTTGGCGACCGGGATGGTCACATAGGGCACGCCCGCCGACCAGAAGGCGACGCGGTGATTCTCGAAGCCGATCTCGTGCGGTGTCAGGCCGAGTGCCGCGCCGATCGCCTCCGGATCGGCGTCGAGCTTCAGCGGCTCCGGCAGCTTGGCGAGGTCGAATTCGGCGAAGGTGGCGCCATCGTGCTTGCTCACGGCGCAACGCACCGGACCAATGTTTTCTTCCAGCACGAAAATGCCGGCGCCGCCCTCACCGGCCAGTTCCGCCAGCGCGATTGCCGAGCCCACCGTCGGGTGGCCGGCGAACGGCATTTCATAATCGGGGGTAAAGATGCGGATGCGGTTTCGGTGCTTGGGATTGTCCGCCGGCAGCACGAAGACCGATTCGGACAGGTTGAACTCGCGCGCGATGGCTTGCATCGCGGCGGTGTCCAGACCTTTGCAATCCAACACCACCGCCAGCGGGTTGCCGGCCAGTCGCTCGGTCGTAAACACATCGTAAAGCAAGTAATTCCGGGTTTGCATTCCTGCCTCAATCCCAACATGGGCGAAATTTAATTTGATATTTGAACCGATAAGCCTGATCTGTGCACAGACAGGGACATTACGCATAATAGGGGTCCGACGTGGACCAGATTGTCAATCTGCCAAAGGCGGAATCGGATTCCGCCATTGAGACGGCGCTAGGGCTCGACCAGATCGGCCGGCGCAGGACGCGCCGCCGCGGCTGGCTCTACGCGCTGCTGGCGCTGATCGTCCTCGTCGCGACTTTTGCCGGCTACCAATGGTATGCCGGCACGCCGACCAAGATCGACTATACGACAGTGCCGGCCGCCAAGGCCGACCTCATTGTCCAGGTTTCGGCGACTGGCACGCTGCAACCCCTCACCCAGGTCGACATATCAAGCCAGCTCTCCGGCATCATACGCTCGGTCACGGTCAACGAGAACCAGCAGGTGAAGAAGGGCGACGTGCTGGCTGCACTCGACACCGCCAAGCTGCAGGTCCAGATCGAACGGGCCGAAGCGTCCGCAAAAGGGGCGGCTGCCAATGTCGAGGACGCCCGGGTGACGCTCACCGAGAACGAGAGCGCGCGTGTCCGCGCGGCGGCCCTGACCAAGCGCGGCATGGCCACCGACCAGTCGCTCGAGGCCGCGACCGCGACCCGCGACCGCTCCAAGGCTGCACTCGACAGCGCCGAGGCCAATCTCGCCATCGCCAATGCAGACTTGAAATCGCAGCAGACCGATCTCGCCAACAGCACCATCTATGCGCCGATCGACGGCATCGTGTTGACCCGTTCGGTCGACCCCGGCCAGACGGTCGCCTCTTCGCTGCAGGCGCCGGTGCTGTTCATCATCGCCGCGGATTTGAGGAACATGGAGCTGGTGGCGGCGGTCGACGAAGCCGACATCGGCGCGGTCAAATCAGGCCAGCATGCCCGCTTCACCGTCGACGCCTTCCCCGACCGGCCGTTCGATGCCGAGATCCGCGACATTTCCTATGCCTCGGTCACGACGGATGGGATCGTCACCTACAATGCGCGGCTCGAGGTCGACAACAGCGAACTTCTGCTGCGCCCGGGCATGACCGCCACCGTTTCGATCGTTACCCGGCAGGCCAAGGATGTGCTCACCGTGCCGGCCAGCGCCTTCCGCTACCGACCGGCGCAGCAGGCCCCGCGTGGCTGGAGTCTCGGCGACCTGTTCACCGGCCGCATGGGCCGCCCCGACCGCCAACGCCAGGCGGCGAAGGCCCCCACCGATGGTTCTCGCACGCTCTATGTGCTGGAGAACGGCCGGCCGCATCCGGTCAACGTCAAGATCGGCTCCACCGATGGCGAACTGACAGAGATCACCTCCGGCCTGGAGGAAGGAGCGCAGATCATCACCGCCTCGCAGTCGCGGAGCTGAGGCTATGGCCGCGGGCGCGCCCCTCATCATCTTCGACACGGTCTGGAAGAGCTACGGCCAAGGCGGAGCCAAGGTGCATGCGCTGGCCGGCGTCGACCTTGCCATTCGGCGCGGCGAATTCGTCGCCATCATGGGTCCGTCGGGCTCCGGCAAGTCAACGGCAATGAACATCATCGGTTGCCTCGACACGCCGACGGCCGGAACCTACTCCTTCATGGGCGTCGATGCCGGCCGGCTCGACCGCAACCGCCGCGCCATGTTGCGCAACCTTTATGTCGGCTTCGTCTTCCAGGGCTACAATCTCTTGGCCCGCACCACCGCGGCGGAGAACGTCGAACTGCCGCTGATCTATCGCGGCGTCGCCGCCCGCGAGCGCCGCGACCTTGCCATGCAGGCGCTGGCTGAGGTCGGCCTTGTCGGCCGCGAGCATCACACGCCGGCCGAGCTCTCCGGCGGCCAGCAGCAGCGCGTGGCGATCGCACGCGCCATCGTCACCAGGCCGACGCTGCTCGTCGCCGACGAGCCGACCGGCAATCTCGACACGGCTCGCACCCACGAAATCATGGAACTGCTGACGCGGCTGAACAAGGAGCTTGGCCTGACCGTCGCCATGGTCACGCACGAGGCCGATGTCGCCGAATATGCCGAGCGCACCATCCGCTTCCTCGACGGCCATGTCGCCTCCGACACAAGGAACATGGAGACGGCATAACCATGATCTGGGAAACCATCCGCCTCTCGCTGCGCTCGATCCGCCGCAACGTGCTGCGTTCGTTCCTGACCTTGCTCGGCATCGTCATCGGGGTCGCCGCCGTCATTGCCATGCTGACCATCGGCTCCGGCACCACGCAAAAGGTCAAGGCCGACATCTCCAAACTCGGCAGCAATCTGCTGGTCGTCCGGGCCGGGCGCCCGGCCGGTCCCGGAGGTCCGGGCGGGCTCGATCAAGCGGTGCGGCCGCTGGCGGAAAAGGACCTGGCGGCGCTGGTTGCGCATCTCTCCGGCGCGCGCGCCATCTCGCCGGCATCGCAGAAGCAGGTCCGCGTCATCTTCGGCACCGAAAGCCTGACCTCAGGCGTCACCGGCACCGACAGCGCCTATCTCGACGCGCGCGACTGGAAACTGGTGTCCGGCCGCCCGTTCAGCGATTCCGAAACCCGTTCGGGCACCGGCGTGTGCCTGATCGGCGAGACGGTGCGCCAGCAATTCTTCGGCACCGGCGATCCCGAGGGTGAGATCATCCGCGTCAACCGCACCTCCTGCAAGATCGTCGGCCTTCTCGAGCCGAAGGGCTATACCGGCTTCGGCCAGGACCAGGACAATGTCGTGCTGATGCCGCTCGCCGCCTATCAGCGCCGCATCGCCGGCAACCGCGATATCGACAACATCTACATCGCCGCCGACGACCGCACGCCGACCACCGAATTGCAGCCGCGCGTCGAGGATATTTTGCGCGATGCGCGCCGTATAACCCCGGACCGCGAAAGCGATTTCGCCATCCGCGACATGACCCAGATCGCCGATGCCATGGCCAGCGCAACTACGACGATGACCGGCATGCTGGGCGCGGTCGCCGGCGTCAGCCTGCTGGTCGGCGGCATCGGCATCATGAACATCATGCTGGTGTCGGTCACCGAGCGAACCCGCGAGATCGGCATCAGGCTCGCCATCGGCGCGCATGAAAAGCACATCCTCATCCAGTTCCTGGTCGAGGCGACGGTGCTGTCGCTGCTCGGCGGCATCATCGGCATCCTGATTGGCCTGGCGCTGGCCGGCCTCGCCTCGATGACCTTGACCATACCCTTCGCGCCGAGCCCGGCGGTCATCCTGCTCGCCGTCGGCTTCTCGGCGCTGATCGGCATGGTGTTCGGCTTCTTCCCGGCCCTGCGCGGCGCCAGGCTCGACCCGATCGACGCGTTGCGTCACGAGTAAAGGAGCAAGCTGCGAAGGCAGCCCGGCACTCCGGGCCGGTGTTACACAACCTTCTGCTCGAGACGATCATGCAGGATCGTGCGGCGCTTGCCGGCAGGCATCGCCGCGATACCGAAACGTAGCTCAGCCACGGTGACGGCCGATAGATGCAGGGTTTCGACGGCTTGCGCGTCGATCCATGCTGTGACACGGGGATCGGGTGCAGGTTTCCACGGCTCAGAAATCACATTGGTGTCGATGAGGATCATTCGAACCGCACCGGCTCGCCCGGTGTTTTGTCGCGAAGCTGTTGCAAGGTATCGACATCCTCTTGAGACAATCCGGCCTCGCGGCCGATGGCGGCGAGCAGGGAGCCGAGTTTGACCCGATTGGTCGGCCGCACAGCCGTTTCCAGGATTTCACGCATTTCGGCTTCGGTGCTGCGGCCGTGGTGCGCTGCCCGCACCTTCAAGGCGCGGAGCGCGCAACAGCCCGTGTACGGTTTTATCATCTGCAAGAAGCCACTCAGACCATCGCGTCTGCGATCATGACATCGGCACGAAATTTTAATTTCCGTTCGCGAAATGCCACTCGATCAGGGGCTCCATGTGCGGCGACAGACCGTCCGGCAGGTCGTCGGCATGGCGGATGATCACCGGCCCCTCGATCTCCGGATCGGCTTCGGTGGCGACGAAGGCCACGATTCGGCGCGCTATCTCATCGGCAGGCTCGTCGACGTGATAGCGGCGGAAGATGACGGTGCCGCTTGCCGTCGACAGCGCGTGCCAGCGCACCCCGCGCCTGGCATCCGACAGGTCGAGGCCGGTCTCCTCGCGCACCTCGCGGATCATGTTGAAATCGACATCGACCAGCCCATCGCGGAAATCGGTCGGCTCGAACGAACCGGCGGCGAAATAGACCCGGCCGGCATTGACGGTTCGCGGCCCCATGCGAATCGCCACCAGCGCATTGTCGCCGGCCACCAGCACGGCATGGGCATAGGCGTGTTCGGCGCCGGAATTCTCGCGCCGCTTCCGCCACAGCATGAAGGTCGAGTAGTTGACCGCATGGCAGAGGCCAATGAGGCTCCGGTCGCGATAGGCAAGTTCCGAAAGCAGAACCACGGTGCCGTCGAAGAGCGCCGGATTGGTCTCGATCTCGCTCTGCCAGTTCTCGGCGATCGCCCCGGCATTATCCACCGCGAAGGGATGCGGGCCGGCATCGAGACGCACATCGATGGCGTCGACCGGCAGGATGACATTGCGTGGAAGATCAAAGCTCATGTCGGCTCAGGCCCGATCCTGCCCATCAGGCCCCGGGCCCATACTCCCCATCATGCCATGTCCAGCGTGATCGCCACCGGGCAGTGGTCCGAAGCCTTGGGCCGATCCCAGCCGGCGCGCGGGAAGCGCTCGACTTCCTGGCCCGCGGGAAAGATCGTGCGCCAGGGCTGACCGTTGCGGATGATGTCGGGAACCGCGGTGGCGTTCTTCGCCGCCAGTCCCCTGGAAAGCAGGATATAGTCGAGCTGGCACAGATGCCGCTCTTCGGGTCCGCGTGTGTGATAGAAGGTCCAGCGGTTCATTTCCGGCCGCCGCTCCACCACGTTTTCGCAGAAGCCGCCCGCTGTCAGCACGTTGATGCAGGACAGGTTCTCGTCAACCACCTCGAAACGGTAGCCGTCCACTTCATCGCCGGCGATCTTCACCCGCTGGCGGTGATCGTTCATGTCGCCGCAGATCGCCCAGCGCTTGTCGGCGGCATGATCCACACCGAAACGCTCCTCGATGATGCGCCGCACGGCCTGCGCTTCCGCGACGCGCACCGGCATTGTCGCTTCGCGTCCGTCGAGCCCGTTGCGGGGCGAGCCCATCGACTTGAAGTGCACGAGATAAAGCGTCATCGATGCGCCGCCCACCCTGATGTCGACCTCCAGGCAGTCGCGCCGGAAGATGCGTTCATTGGACTGGTTGCCGAGGGCCGCCAGCTCCGGCGTATGCAACCCGAACTGCTCGTAGGTGACATAGGCGTGGCTGGTCATGCGAACGAATTCGATCGGCTGTCCCTGCGCGGTTTCGTTGCGCATCATCACGGCGACATCGATGCCGCGCGAATCATTGCCCGACGTGGTGTATTTCTGGCGGTAACCCTGCCCCACCATCTTGAACAGATAGCCGTACTCGAACGCCTTCAGCGCTTCGATGTTGTCGACCTCCTGCATGCAGATGATGTCGGCGCGGGTGGCGGCGATGGCCAGTGCCGTCAGCTGGCGCGTGTCGTCGGATTGGGCGATGGCGCGCGCCTGCTCCAGTATCTTGTATTCGGCCTCGCTCTGGATATCGAACATCGCCAGCGTGCGATCCTCGTTGAGCTGGTTGCGATAGCCGGAAAAATCGAACCTGTTCATCAGGTTCTCGACATTGAAGGTGGCAAGGCGCAGCGACATGCCCTGACCTTTGCCTGCAAGAGCGGCGGAAAACAAGATCGCGGGACCACAAGCAGGGATGCTTTGGTCCTGGTGGCCTTCGCCCTATGGTTGACGGAACCTTTCCGTTCATCCGCCGTTCAGACGCAAAGGCCCACAGTAGGCTCATTCCCAGGGTAGGCGTGGGGCCTGTATCTCTTGGAGAGTGCAATGAATTCGCTCTTTTCTTCCACCGTCAAATCCGGGCTGATTGCGCTCGGTATTGTCTCCGGTATCACGGCGCCATCCGCCGCCGGTCCGATCCTGCAGCCCGATCTATCGATCCCGGCCAGCACCGCCGCGCCAACGGTCACCCCGGTCCGCGAAGACTGGGCCGGCGGCAACAACAATGGCGGCGATTGGAGATGGCGCCGGAACTGGAACGGCGGCCACTGGAATGGTGGTGGCAACTGGAGCGGCCGCCACTGGAATGGCGGAGGCAACTGGAGCGGCCGCCACTGGAATGGTGGCGGTAACTGGAGTCGCGGCGATGACTGGCGCTGGCGCCATGGCCGCCGCCATTATCACGGCGGCTACTACGATGATGGCGCCGCCGCAATCCTCGGCCTTGGTCTGGGGCTCGGCCTTGGCAGCATGTACAACAACTATAACAACTACGATTACTATACGCCGGCGCCGCGCCGCTACTACCGCGCCGGCCGGCTTTCGAGCGCCCATGTCCGGTGGTGCTACAACCGCTACCGTTCATATCGCGCCTACGACAACACGTTCCAGCCCTATAACGGCCCGCGCCAGCAGTGCTGGTCGCCCTATAGCTGAGCTGGCTGCGGCTGATGTGGAGAAAATGAAAACGGCGCCACCTGGCGCCGTTTTTGGTTTTGACCGTTCGAAGTTAGAGGGCTTCGAGCCTGTCGATTTCGCTCAGTTCTTGGCCTTGTCGACCAGCTTGTTCTTGGAAATCCACGGCATCATCGCGCGCAGCTTGGCGCCGACTTCCTCGATCTGATGGCTGTCGTTGTTGCGGCGGATCCCCTTGAAGCGCGACATGCCGGCGCGGTATTCCTGCATCCACTCCGAGGTGAACTTTCCCGTCTGGATGTCCTTCAGCACGCGCTTCATCTCGGCCTTGGTTTCGGCGGTGATGATGCGCGGGCCCGAGACATATTCGCCCCATTCGGCGGTATTGGAGATCGAGTAGTTCATGTTGGCGATACCGCCTTCATAGATCAGGTCGACGATCAGC
Organism: Mesorhizobium sp. B2-3-13; assembly: GCF_006442195.1. Lineage (NCBI taxonomy): Bacteria > Pseudomonadati > Pseudomonadota > Alphaproteobacteria > Hyphomicrobiales > Phyllobacteriaceae > Mesorhizobium > Mesorhizobium sp. B2-3-13. The sequence continues at coordinate 274,357 of NZ_VFVQ01000001.1, read as the reverse complement.
TTGACCTCGTGCAGACACTCGAAATAGGCCATTTCCGGCGCGTAACCGGCTTCCACCAGCGTCTCGAAGCCGGCGCGGATCAGTTCGACCAGGCCGCCGCACAGCACGACCTGCTCGCCGAACAGGTCGGTCTCGCATTCCTCGCGGAAATTGGTCTCGATGATGCCCGAACGGCCGCCGCCGACGCCACAGGCATAGGAGAGAGCGAGGTCGAGCGCGTTGCCCGAGGCGTCCTGGTTGACGGCGACCAGGCACGGCACGCCGCCGCCCTTCTGGTATTCGCCGCGCACAGTGTGGCCCGGGCCCTTTGGCGCGATCATGACGACGTCGACGGTCGACTTCGGCTCGATGAGGCCGAAATGCACGTTGAGGCCGTGCGCGAAGGCGATCGCGGCGCCGTCGCGGATGTTCGGCGCGATCTCGTTCTTGTAGATGTCGGCCTGCAATTCGTCGGGGGTCGCCATCATCATCAGGTCGGCCCATTTGGCGGCATCGGCGACGCTCATTACCTTGAGCCCGTCGGCCTCGACCTTCTTGGCGGTCGCCGAGCCGGCCTTGAGGCCGATGGCGATCTCCTTGGCGCCGGAATCCTTGAGGTTGAGCGCATGCGCCCTGCCCTGGCTGCCATAGCCGATGATGGCGACCTTCTTGCCCTTGATCAGGTTAAGATCGGCATCACGATCGTAATAGACACGCATTTTACTTCCTTCCCGTTTTGAAGATCAAAGGCCTTGAGGCCCGGTTTTTGCTCCGAAAAGAGCGAGAAACTGTTGCGTCGCCCGCGCGGCATCGCCGCCGATCGCCGCCTCAGTCAATTCCAGCCGGTCACCGAGCAGCAGACGGATCTGCACATCCCGGCCAACCAGCCCGAAAAAGGTACGGAATGCCGTCTCGGCATCCGCAAATTCAAGGAGCCCCGCCTGCCGGCCGGCTTCCAGCACCGGCTTCAGCCGCTTGGCCAGTGCAAAGCGCCCATTCTCCAGCACGACGGCGCCGAGATTGTCCTTCCCCGAACCGGCATGGCCGACCGCCACCCTATTGAGCGCGATCGAGGTATCGCTCGAAATGACCATGAGCCAGTCGCTGGCAAAGCGCTCGAGGCTCGCCGTCAACGAGGCAAGGTCGAGCCCCTTGCCGTCAACCTGCGCCACCCGCACCTTCGACGCCTGCCACTGCACGGTCGCCGTCAGCAGCCCGTCGCGGTCGCCGAACCATTTGTAGAGCGTTTCCTTGGAACAGCTCGCGCGGCGGGCCACGGCGGTCATGGTCAGGTTGTCGCCGTCTTCGACCAGCAGCCGCAGTGCCGCATCCAGGACGGCCTGCTGCCGCTCCGTCAGTGTCTCGCTGTTGTCGATGTCGGGCACGATGTGCAACACGCTCTTCCCTCGCGGACGGCCAAGCCAGTCATTTTCGGCAGCCGTACCGTACGTTACGGTTCGCCTTCTCCTCTATGGCCTATTGCACCGAACCTTGCAAGCCCTATTTCTCTTCGGACGGCTTCGCTGCCGTTGTCCTAAGGGGAGAAACATGTTGGCCGGTTTGCTGGCCTTGGCCATAGCCGCCGTGTTCACCGGCGCGGCGATCTATGTCAGCGCGGCCGAGCAGCCGGCACGGTTGCGGCTGGATGACAGGTCCCTGCTCCAGGAATGGCAGCCTTCCTACAAACGCGGTGCGGCCATGCAGGCATCGATCGCCATCGTCGCCTGCGTTCTCGGCCTTGTCGCCTGGTGGCAGACCGGCGGGCTTGCCTTTCTTAGCGGCGCGGTGACGATCATCCTGCCCTGGCCGTGGACCCTTGTTGTGATGATGCCGACCAATCGAGTGCTGGAGGCAATGGACCCGGAAGCGGCCAATCCGCTGGCCAGGGCGCTGATCGTCAGATGGGGCAATCTGCACCTAGTTCGCGCGGCGCTCGGTGTGCTGGCGACGCTGTCTTTTCTCTGGGGCAGCCATCTGCCTTGACCCGCCAGGCCGGGCTCGTCCCTGCGGAATCAGTCCGCGGCAGGCGGATGGCGCAGCCGGCCGAGCAGTGCCGAGACCGTGCTCAACTCATCCGGCGAGAGCTTGGCACCCACCAGTTCGGCGATCGAACGTCCGTAGACCGCCCACATCCGGCGGCGCGTCTCACGTCCCCTGGCCGTGATGCGAATGGTTTGCCCACGGCCGTCATCGGCCACCGGCAGTTTCTCGACCAGCCCGTCGGCCTCGAGCCGGCCCAATAGACGCGAGATGTTGTACTGCGCGAACAGGGTGCGTTCGATCAATTGAAACGGCCGCAAGCCGCCCTCGCCCGCCTCGGCAAGCTCGTGCAGCACATCGTACCAGGCGAGCGGCGGCAGGCCGCCCTCCTTCAGCGCGTCTTCGGCCCGTTCCATCAGTTGGCGCGAAACCCGCATCAGGCGGGCCCAGGCCTTGATGGCATCCGGCGAAGGCTTGGCTCTTTCGGTCATGGCCCACCCTAGGCGATAGATGCAAATGCATCAAGCTTGACGATCAATGCAAATGCATCTACATAAATGCAATTGCATCGATGTTGAAAGGCACATTCCTATGAAACCCGCCGACACCCTCGTTCTCGTCAGCCATCCGCTCTGCCCCTATGTCCAGCGCGCCGCGATCTCGCTGGCCGAGAAAGGTGTGCCCTTCGAGCGGATCGACATCGACCTTGCCGACAAACCGGCCTGGTTCAAGGCGCTCTCGCCGCTCGGCAAGGTGCCATTGCTGCGCGTGAGGCAAAATGGCGACGAGACGATAGTCTTCGAATCCGCGGTCATCCTCGAATTCCTCGAGGAAACGCAGGCCAGTCCCCTCCACCCCGCCGACCCTTATGCCCGCGCCCGGCACCGTGCCTGGATCGAGTATGGCTCAGCCATCCTCAACGCCATCGGCCGGTTCTATTCAGCGCCGAGCGAGGCTGGATTCCTCGCCGAGTCCAGCGCGCTGTCGGCGATGTTTGACTGCCTTGAGGCTGAACTCGCTAACGATACCTTGCGGAGCGGGCCATGGTTCGCTGGCAGCCGCTTTTCCCTCGTCGATGCCGTTTACGGTCCGGTCTTCCGCTACCTCGACGCCTTCGATCGGATCGGCGATTTCGGCATTCTTGACGGCAAGCCGCTTGTCCGGGCCTGGCGCAGTGCGTTGAGTGACCGACCGTCGATCAGGCAGGCCGTGGCGCCGGACTATCCGCAGCGCCTGCATGCCTTCCTGCGGGCGAAGGGATCTTTTCTATCGAGCCTCATTCGGCAAGGCGATCCGGCCATCGCGCTTCGGCAAGCCCAGCCCGCCTGAACGGATCGATCACCGTGCCGGCCACCATCGAGGCCAGGAACCGCGGCGCCGGCGGAATCTTGGCAATCGTCGCCACCAGCCTGTCGCGGATGAAAGGCAGCGCCACGGAGTCCGACTGGTAGAAGGGCGTGAATGCCAGCGACAGCGCCTGGAAGGCCCGCACATGCCAGCGCCGCGCTTTCGCATAGCCTTCTAGAGCAGCCTCGACGCTGCCCGTTCGCGCCAGCGCATGGCTGAGCGCCGCGGCGTCGAGCAGCGCCATGTTGGCGCCCTGGCCAAGCTGCGGACTGGTCGAATGCGCGGCGTCGCCGACCACGGCCAACCGCCGGCCAACCGGAGACTTCATCGTGTGATGGCCATAGCGGGCCAGCGAGAGCTGGTCGAAACTGCCGATCTGGCTGGTGAACGCCTCGGCTTGCGGCCACAGCCGCACCACCCGCTCCTTCCAGGCATCGATGCCAAGGTTGCGCACGGCATCGGCATCCGCCGGTTTCAGGCTCCAGAAGAAGGCCGCCATCCTTTCGGCATCGGGTTCCGGCCGGCCGATCGGCAGCACGCCGATCATCACGCTGGCCTTGTCGTAGCGCTGCAAAAGCGCGTGCTCGTCAAAGCCCTCGCCTCGCCAATCCAGCGATGCCCAGAATGCGCCATAGGTGAGTGGTCGTGGCGCCCCGGCATTGCCGGCGCACTGCCGCAGTTTCGAACGCGAACCGCTGGCGTCGACGACAAGATCGAACGGCCCCACCCTTCGTCCATTGCCACGGACCAGCGTCGCCCGGTCGCCGGTGTCCAAAGTCTCGATTTCGACGCCGGTTTCGATGGCGATGGTCTCACGCCGGGCAGCGCGAAACAGCACGCCGAACAGAGCCGCCCGGTGCACCGCCAGGCCGAAGCGACCGCCGTGCTGGGCGTCGTAGCGGACGTCGAGCACGGTGCGGCCGGTCGAGGCATCGGCGCCATGCAGCCGGTCGATCCTGCTGCCCAGTGCCATGATGTCGTCGAGCAGGCCGAGATCGGCAAGCACCGTCAATCCGGTCGGCTGCAGGATCAACCCGGAGCCGACCGGCTTCGGTTCCTCAAAGCGCTCGAAGATGGTGACGCGGTGCCCGGTACGTCTGAGATAGAGCGCCATGGCCAGCCCAGCCGGACCGGCGCCTGCAATTGCGATATCGTAGGAAATGCCGTTGCCCCCAAGCCGCACTGGCCGGGACAATCCTTCAGCCGCCGGATGAAATCAAGTCGCGATACCGAATGCTAACCGGCTGGGTCAAGCCTGTGTCGAATCAAAGGAAGTGCGCGCGTCGCGCACCGCGTGGTGGTTGTTTTCAGCCCAATTCAACAAATGCTGCAAAGCGTCGAACATCGAGCGCCCAAGGTCGGTCAGGCTGTATTCGACACTGGGCGGCTTGGTCGGAAACACCTCGCGACGCACATAGCCGTCGCGCTGCAGATCATAGAGCGTCTGGGTCAGCATGCGCTGCGAAATGTCGGGAACCAGCCGCCGCAGCTCGCCGAAGCGATAGGGCTGCTCTGCCAGGGCCGCCGTCAACAGCGAGTTCCATTTACCATTGAGCCCCTGAATGACGTCACGGACCGGGCAATCGGCAATGTTTCCGCCTTCGGTCATCGCTTTGTAGACTTCGAGTTTGGATTTCAGATCGACGGTCCGGCTGTCCATGGCTGGTTCCCTGCGTGTGCCTACTTCCCCAAAAACTGCCTTCTTTACGGCGGTGGGTCAATTCCTATTTTAGTGCTGGTCTCTTTTTGAGACCACCACCCGAACCGCCCTTCCGGCGCAATGTCAGGATCCCCCATGACCGCAACTCTTCTCGTCACCGGCGCGTCCGGCCAACTCGGCCGCAGCGTCATCAACCATCTGCTGGACACATTAGAGGTGCCGGCGGCCCGGATCATCGCCACGACCCGCACGCCCGCCAATCTTGCCGACCTGTCAGCGCGCGGCGTCACCGTTCGCGAGGCTGATTTCGACGATCAAGCCTCGCTCGCCAAAGCCTTCGCCGGCGCCGACCGGGCGCTCATCATTTCGACCAACGAGCTGGCGATCCAGGGAAAGCGGCGCGAACAGCAGCTTGCCGCCGTGGCGGCGGCTAGGCAGGCTGGCGTCGGCCACCTGCTCTACACCTCGCTGCCCAACACGGAGCCGGGTTCGCCGGTGCTCTTTGCGCCCGACCATTACGACACCGAACAGGCGATCAAGGCCAGCGGCATTCCCTACACGATCTTCCGCAATGGCTGGTACGACGAGAACCTGTTCATGGCGATGCCGCAGATCCTCGCTTCGGGCCAATGGTATACGTCCGCGGCCGACGGCGCCATTTCCTATGGCGCGCGTGACGATCTCGCCGCCGCCATAGCCGCGGGGCTGGCTTCGGACAACACCGAAAGCAAGACGTATACGCTGACCGGCCCCAGGGCCTATACGTCAGCCGAAGTCGCGGCACTTGTCACCGAAGTCACCGGCAAGCCGATCCAGGTCATTCAGCTCTCGGACGAAGCCTTGACCGAGGGGATGAAGAGCGCAGGCCTTCCCGAGCCCATCGCCCGGCTTCTCGTGTCCTTCGACGCCGCCACGCGCGCCGGCGACCTTGGCATGGTAACGGACTCGATAGAGACACTTTCCGGCCGGAAGTCAGTACCGCTGAAGCAGTTCCTCGAGGCCAACAAGTCCGCATTGGCAGGCTGAAACCAGCGCGGCGGGAAGTCTTTCTCCCGCCGCGCTATTTCGGCGTTTTGACCAGCCCGAGCCGCACCAGGCTTTCCGCGGTGGCGGCCAGCGCGTCCTCGCGCGAGCGCGGCGCCCAGCCGAGCATGCGCACCGCCTTGGCGCTGGTGGCGTTCTTGACCTTGCCGAGTTCCGTCACGAGTTGCGCGGCTTCCGCGTTGAACAGCCCCACCACCCGCACCAACCAATCGGGAAGCTCCCGCGTCGAGACACGCGACGCGGCCGCGCCGAGCCGCGTTTTCACCGTCTGGGCGATCTCCCGCACGGTCATGAAATCGCCGGCAACGGCCAGGAAGCGCTCGCCACTGGCGGCGGGATTGGTCATTGCGCGCACATGCAGGTCCGCCACGTCGCGCGCGTCGACCACACCGAAGGACAGGCGCGGCAACCCAGGCATGGCACCATTCAGCATGCGCTGAACAAATTCGGTGGAGGTCGAATGGTCGGACCCTAGCACTGGTCCGAAAATGCCGACCGGATTGACGACGGCCAACTCCAGCTTGCCACCCTCGGCGGCGATGAAATCCCAGGCCGCGCGCTCGGCGAGCGTCTTCGATTTCACATAGGCGCTGACCTTGGCCGTCGGATCGGTCCAGCTCTCCTCGGTGAAAGGCCGGCCGCCGGGCGGCATCTTGCCATAGCCGATGGCGGCGAAGGACGAGGTCAGCACGACGCGTTTGACGCCAGCGTCTCGCGCCGCCCTGAGCACGCGCAACGCGCCTTCGCGAGCCGGGATGATCAGGTGATCCTCGTGCTTCGGCACGCCGGGCGGAAATGGCGAGGCGACATGCAGGACATAGTCGCAGCCGGCGATAGCGTCGGGCCAGCCGGCATCGCTCATGAGGTCGGCGATGGCAAAGGAAAGCCTGTCGCCCGGCTCGCCGCCGCCGGCCTTGAGTATGGCGATAACGTCGGCTTCGCGCTTGGCGGAGCGCACCGTCGTGCGCACGCGATAGCCCGCCTTCAACAGGGCAAGAATACAGTGCGCGCCGAGGAAACCCGATCCGCCGGTGACAAGCACCAATTCGCCGCCCATGGCCGCCTCCCCGTTCAGGTCGAGACGATCGAACTCGTCAGATCGCCACCTGCGTGCCGATTTCTACCACACGGCCGGTCGGGATCTGGAAATACTCCGTCGCATCCGCCGCCGTGCGCGCCAAGCCGATGAACAGCCGGTCCTGCCATAGCGGCATGCCGGAATTGGGCGAGGCCTTGAGCGAGCGCCGCGACAGGAAGAAGGACGTCGTCATAATGTCGAACTTCCAGCCCTGCTTGCGGCAGATCGCCAGTGCGCGTGGAATGTTGGGCTGTTCCATATAGCCGAAAGTCAGCGTCACCCGCATGAACAGCTCGTTGACCGTCTCCATCTTGACGCGCTCGCTGTCGGGCACCACCGGCTGAGGGGCAGTCACCACCGAAAGGATAACGTTCTGCTCGTGCAGAACCTTGTAGTGCTTGAGGCTGTGCATCAAGGCGGTCGGCGCACTGAGCGGATCGCTGGTCAGGAACACCGCGGTGCCGGATACCAGCTGCGGCTTCTTCTTCAGCAGATTGCCTGCAAGGAAATCGAGCGGGATCTCGTTGCGGCGCGTCTTGTTGAAGAGATAGCGGCTGCCGCGCACCCAAGTCCACATGCCCAGCACGATGGTGAAGGCCACGACCAGCGACGCCCAGCCGCCTTCGAACACCTTGACGATGTTGGAGGCGAAGAAGCCGACATCGATGAAGGCGAACAGCACGGTGAGCGGGATCGCCACCGACAGCTTCCACTTCCAGATACGGGTCATGATCACATAGAGCAGCACCGTCGTCACCAGCATGTTGCCGGTTACCGAGATGCCGTAGGCGGAGGCCAGCTTGCTCGATTCGCCGAAGCCGACCACCAGCATCATCACCACCAGGGCCAGCAGAAGATTGACGCGCGGCATGTAGATCTGGCCGGACTGCTTTTCCGATGTGTGCAGGATTTCCAGCCGAGGCAACATGTTGAGCTGCACCGCCTGGCGGGTCAGCGAAAAAGCCCCTGAAATGACCGCCTGGCTGGCGATGACGGTAGCCGCCGTCGCCAGCACCACCATCGGGATCAGCGTCCAACCCTCGTTCATCTCGAAGAACGGGTGCCCGACCACACCGTTCTTCGCCAGCACGAAGGCGCCCTGCCCGGCATAATTCAACAGCAGGCAGGGGAACACGATCGAAAGCCAGGCAAGCACGATCGGCTTGCGGCCGAAATGGCCGAGATCGGCATAGAGCGCTTCCGCGCCGGTCACGGCAAGGAAGATGGCGCCGATGGTGACGAAGGCGACGTCGGGCGAATGGATCAGGAAGGCGGCGATATAGTGCGGGCTGACCGCCCACAGGATTTCCGGATCGGCGATGATGTGCTTGAGACCGGAAAGGCCGATGGCCAGGAACCAGATCGCGGTCACCGGGCCGAAGACCAGCCCCACGCCACCGGTACCGAAACGCTGAACCGCGAATACCATGGCGAGGATGACCAGCGTCAGCGGCACGACATAGGGCTGGAAGGTGGGGGTGACGACATTCATGCCCTCGACCGCCGACAGTACCGAAATCGCCGGCGTGATGACCGCGTCGCCGAAAAACAGCGAGGCGCCGACGATGCCAATGCCGAGCATCAGCGCCGACCGCTTCGGAAAACTGCCGCGGGCCAGCGCCATCAGCGACAGCACGCCGCCCTCGCCGCGATTGTCGGCGCGCAGCACGAACATGATGTATTTGATGGTGACGATGATCGTCAGTGACCAGATGATCAGCGACAGAACACCAAGAATGTCGCCACGGTCGGCAACTTGCCCGCCCGACGACGCGACCAGCGCCTCGCGGAATGCATAGATTGGGCTGGTGCCGATATCGCCATAGACCACGCCGAGTGCGCCCAGCATCAACACCTTGGTGCTGTGCTGCTCGATTTCGGGATGGCTCGATTGGTCGACGGGTTCTGCCTCACTACCAGCACTGGCAAGGGCCATGTACGACACTCCGATAAACGCGCGGTGCTCTACGCTTGCTGCAATGCAATATCAAGTGCCGTAACGTTATGGCACTCATGTTGGCGGCGCGGCCTCTTGTGGGCGAATTCGAGCGAATGCCGGTCAATGCGACATTCGCGGCTCATGTCCGGACCCATGGCAAAACCTGAGGGCCGGCGAGCACGTGTCTGTTAAATGGCGACCTGCGTGCCGATTTCAACGACGCGGCCGGTCGGGATCTGGAAATACTCCGTCGCGTCGGCCGCCGAGCGCGCCAAGCCGATGAACAGCCGGTCCTGCCACACCGGCATGCCTGAATTGGGCGAGGCTTTCAGCGACCGCCGCGACAGGAAGAACGACGTCGTCATGATGTCGAACTTCCAGCCCTGCTTGCGGCAGATCGCCAGCGCGCGCGGAATGTTGGGCTGTTCCATGTAGCCGAAGGTCAGCGTCACCCGCATGAACAACTCGTTGACCGTCTCCATCTTGACGCGTTCGCTGTCGGGCACGACGGGCTGCGGCGCCGTCACCACCGAAAGGATGACGTTCTGCTCGTGCAGCACCTTGTAGTGCTTCAGGCTGTGCATCAGCGCGGTCGGCGCGCTGAGCGGATCGCTGGTCAGGAACACCGCGGTGCCGGATACCAGCTGCGGCTTCTTCTTCAACAGATTGCCGGCGAGGAAATCGAGCGGGATTTCGTTGCGGCGGGTCTTGTCGAAGAGATAGCGGCTGCCGCGTATCCACGTCCACATGATCAGCCCCATCAGGCAGGCAACGGTGATCGAGACCCAGCCGCCTTCCACGATCTTCACGACATTGGCCAGGAAGAAGCCGCTGTCGATGACGCCGAACAGCAGGGTCAGCGCCAGGGCCAGCGCCAGCTTCCATTTCCACATCTTGCGCATCACCACGAACAGCAGGATCGTCGTCATCAGCATTTCGCCGGTCACCGAGATGCCATAGGCGGAAGCCAGCGAACTTGAACTGCCGAAACCGACGACCAGCAGCATCACCCCCATCGCGATGAGTAGGTTGACACGCGGCATGTAGATCTGCCCGGACTGCATTTCCGACGTATGCTGTACCTCGATGCGCGGCAGAAGATTGAGCTGCACCGCCTGGCGGGTCAGCGAAAAAGCCCCTGAGATGACCGCCTGGCTGGCAATGACCGTCGCGGCCGTTGCAAGTCCCACCATCGGCATCAGTGCCCAGTCAGGCAGCATCTGGAAGAACGGATTGGTCGGTTTTCCGTCATTGGCGAGCACAAAGGCGCCCTGCCCGAAATAGTTGAGCAGCAGGCAGGGGAAAACCACGGAAAACCATGCCAGCACGATCGGCTTGCGTCCGAAATGGCCGAGATCGACATAAAGCGCCTCAGCCCCGGTTACCGCCAGGAACACGGCGCCGACGGTGACAAAGGCGGCGGTCGGTGTGCTGGCCAGATAAGCGACCGCGTAATAGGGATTGATGGCAAGCAGGACCGATGGATCATCCTTCAAATGATAGATGCCGGCAACGCCGATGGCCAGGAACCACAGCGCCGTCACCGGCCCGAACACCGCCGCCACCTTTCCCGTGCCGAAGCGTTGCACGGAGAACAGGATGGCAAGGATGACCAGCGTGATCGGCACGACATAGGCGCCCAGCGTTGGGGTCACCACGGTGAGGCCTTCGACCGCCGACAGCACCGAGATGGCCGGAGTTATGATCGAATCGCCGAAAAACAGCGCCGCGCCGCAAAGACCGATCACCAGAATCAGTCGAGCGCCTTTGGGATAGGCGCTGCGTGCCAACGACATCAGCGACAGGGTGCCGCCTTCGCCCTTGTTGTCGGCACGAAGCACGAAGGCAACGTATTTGACGGTCACGATGATCGTCAGCGCCCAGACGATCAGCGACAGCACGCCAAGCACGTGAACGCGCGTATCGATGCCGGGCGAAGCGTGAAGCGCCTCGCGAAAGGCGTAGATCGGACTTGTGCCTATGTCCCCATAGACAACGCCGAGCGCGCCCAGCATGAGAACCTTGGTGCTGTGCTGCTCGACTCCGGCATGGCTCGATTGCTCGACGGTTTCAGGCTCGCTCCCGCTATTGGCAAGGGCCATCGACCACTCTCCGACTAGCGCGCGGTGCTTTATCCATGCTGCGACACGATATCAAATGCACGCGATGGCTGCCATACCAATACGAAGCATTACCCCCTACCAGCCGCAAGCCCTGAGGAACCGGCCCACTGTGCCGGCCATGCCATACTCCAATGCGTCGGCTGTCAACCCATGTCCGATCGACACTTCGGCCAATGCCGGAATGCGCTTTGCCAGCGCGGGCAGATTGGCCACCGTCAGATCGTGCCCGGCATTGACCTGGAGGCCGGCGGCAAATGCCACGTCAGCGGTTTTTCCCAGCCTTTCCAATTCCTTGGACGCCTTACCGGAATCGGAATGGTAGCTGCCATAAGGACCAGTATAGAGTTCGATACGATCGGCGCCCGTGTCGCGCGCGGCCGCCATGCCGGCGGGATCGGCATCGGAAAACAGCGAGACCCTGAAACCGCCCTTCTTCAGACGCTTGACGATCGGCGCCAGGAACGCCGCATCGGCGATAAAGTTCCAGCCATGGTCGGAGGTTGCCTGAGAGGGATCGTCGGGCACCAGCGTCACCTGCTCAGGCTGGTGCTTCTCCACAAGCGCCAGGAAATCCTCGTTTGGGTAGCCCTCGATGTTGAATTCCGCCTGCGGGAATTCGTCGTCGATCAGCGCCCTGATCTGGGGCAGGTCGGAATGCCTTGTGTGACGTTCGTCGGGGCGCGGATGCACCGTCAGCCCATGCGCTCCGGCGGCAAGGGCAAGGCGGCCGACGCCGATTACGCTGGGCCATGGCAGGTCGCGCCGGTTGCGCAGCATGGCGATGGCGTTGAGGTTGACGGAAAGCTTGGCGGGCATGGGCTGGCGTCCGTGAAACAGGCTATCGAGGCGCGCCACGCTCATTCGTTCCGGCACGGCGCATTTGAGACGGCGCATCTATAGCGTCTTTAACGGGAACAGATAGGGCCTTTCCGGTGTTCCAGAAGACCAACATACTCCACGAAAAGGAGGCGCTACCTTGAATTTCCTCCAATCCGTGCCGGCGATCCGCCGCATCGATACCAGCCGCGACGACCTCTTTGCCATCGATGTGGTTGGCCATGTCTCGGCCGCCGATGCCGAGAACCTGTTTGGCCTGCTCGAGGCGGCCTATTTGCTCCATCAGAGAATTGACGTGGCCGTGCGCATAGTCGATCATGAGGGCGTCGACTGGGCGGACATCTCCGATGAGACCATCAAGAAGGGTGCCGTCCACGCATTGGAACATATTGGCCGTTGCGCGGCGATCGGCGCCCCTGACTGGACGCCGAACGCACGGCGCGCCTTGCCCGCTTCGTCGCCCGTCGAATTCAGGCATTTCAAGATCGAGGACGAAGCTGCTGCTTGGGAATGGCTCGGGGCGCGACCGACGGGCCAGGAGGCCACGGCCGCTCCAGAAAGAGGATGAAACGGTTTTCCACCTACCCGCCGACCCCTTCTATCTGACGATCGTCAGTCGTTCAGCGGCCCGGGTGATGGCTGTATAAAGCCAACGCTGGCGCGTTTCCTTGAAGGCCCAGCTTTCGTCGAACAGCACGATCTCGTTCCACTGCGAACCCTGCGCCTTGTGCACGGTCAGCGCATAGCCATAGTCGAAATCATCGAAGCGCTTCTTCTGCTGCCAGGGGATTTCGGCGTCCGGATCCTCGAACGCCGCCTTGAGCAGCTTGATCTTGGCGACGCCACGATCCGGATCGTCCTCCTCGGGCGACACCAGAAGGTTGATGCCGGGCTTCACCGTCTCGCGCGACGAGGTCATCACCTTCCACAGCGAGCCGTTGAGCAGGCCTTTGGCTGGGTCGTTGCGCAGGCACACCAGCTTGTCGCCCGCTTGTGGGTAATCCGCATTGAAGCCCTTCAACTCGCGCAGGCGCTGGTTATAGCGCCGCCGCGTCCGGTTGGTGCCGACCAGCACCTGATCAGCCCTCAGCACCAGTTCCTGGTTGACGTCTTCCTTGCCGATCACCTGCGCGCTGCCATAGTCGCCGCGCATGAATTCGCGGCCCTCGCGCACATCGAGCGCCAGCCGCAGGATCGGATTGTCGCGCGCCTGCCGGTGGATCTCGGTCAGCAGAAAGTCGGGCTCGTGATCGGTGAAGAAGCCGCCGCCCGAGATCGGCGGCAACTGGCCGGGATCGCCCAGCACCAGGATCGGCGTGCCGAAACTCATCAGGTCACGGCCGAGCTGTTCGTCGACCATCGAGCATTCGTCGATGACGACCAGTTTCGCGCGCGAGATCGGGCTCTGCCGGTTGAGCGAAAAGGTCGGCGACATCGACGTCTTTCCGGTCACTTCGTCGGCCACCGATTCCTCGCCCTTGGGCCTATAGATCAGCGAATGGATGGTGCGGGCGTTGACCGCGCCCTTGGAGCGCAGCACTTGCGCCGCTTTGCCGGTGAAGGCGGCGAACTGCACCTGGCCGTCAACATGTTCGGCGAAATAGCGCGCCAGCGTCGTCTTGCCGGTGCCGGCATAGCCGAACAGCCGGAACAGCTGCGGCTTGCCGGTCTTCAGCCAGCGGGCGACCGCTTGCAGCGCCTCATCCTGTTGGGGTGAAAATTCCATCTAATCGTGTGACCGGATTCGCGAGGCAAACACAAGATAGCCGCCACCAGCATCAACATAGCGGGCGGCGAACTCCCCCCGTGGTTCCAGGCTATCAGCCGCAATCAAGAACGTAAAGGGAACGAAACAGCCTGCATTCAGTTGTCAGCGCGCGGGTCGTTGTCCAGCAGGATCGGCTTGCCATGCGGCGTGGCGTGCGCGGCACGCTCCCAGGCCCGCGCCATCGCATCGACGTCAGGCTTGGCGGCCAGCCCCTTGGAAGCAAGCAGGGTTTCAAGCGCCGCCAGCCAATGCTCGTAGTAATCATGGCCGTCCGCCGCGGCATCTGGCCTCTTCACCTCGGCGGACAGGGCATCCGCCCACTCGCTCCACGAAAACAGGCCCTTGTCGTGCAGGGCCACCGTCATGGCGAAGGCTTCGGCCTGCCATGGCGCGGCGAAAACCGGTGCGTCGAGCCCGGCGGGCAAACCGGCGGCAGGCCCCTTCACTTCACGCCGGTTCAAGATAGCTCTCCCAGGCGTCGATCGAGACGGTCAGTGTCGGGTCGGCGCCCTCGCCCCAGATTTCCGTGCCGTCGAAAACCACGGTATAGACCCATTGCGGATTCTCGCCCTGCCCATGCGCATTGCTGTCGGGAAAGACGAAGCCGTCGCGCACGGCCTCGATCGTCCCGTTCTTGTCGCGCGCATAGCGCGGCAGCCTGGTATGGCCGGTCGGATTGAAGTTTTTGGTCCGCACCGAATCACCAGCCTTGAAGCGCGGCGCTGTCTCGACCGGCCGGTCACACGGACCGCCCTTGGCCAGCACGGCCGGAACGTTTTCCGCCTTCAGCACCCGTTTCGGAGTCGCCGCCGGATCGATCGCCTCGCCTGCCCCGAGGTCGCGTTCGCTGACGAAGCCGTGCCGCTTGAGCAGGATCTCCAGTGCCTTGATCCAGATCTGATAGTAGCTGGAGCTGTAATAGTCGGCCGGATGCAGCGATTCCCGCGCATGCCGGCTCTCGTCGATGTTCCAGGCGCCCATGCCGCCGGCGCAGAGCGTCACGCCGAGCGCCCGCCGCTCCCACGGAGCATGGAAATAGGGTTCATCCTTTTCGGGCGCGACCGGCCCGAATCCCATCTGTCCGCCGAGATCTTGCGGCCCGTTCATGCCCGTTGACTCGCTAGCGCGGTGCCGATCATGGCATCGCGGCTCACCAGTTCCGCCAGCCGCTCCTCGCTCCAGCCTTCGGTGCCCTCCGGCCGCATTGGCACGACGAGATAGCGCAGTTCCGCCGTCGAATCCCAGACGCGTATCTTCGTCCCGGCCGGCAGCACCAGCCCGAATTCCTCGAGCATGCCGCGCGGATCGATCACCGCGCGCGACCGATAGGGCGGCGCCTTGTACCACACCGGCGGCAAGCCAAGCACCGACCACGGATAACAGGAACACAGCGTGCAGACGACGAGGTTGTGGGTGTCCCCGGTGTTGAACACCGCCTGCATGTGCTCGCCTTGCCGGCCGGTATAGTTCAGCGATTCGATTGCCCGCGTCGCGTCGCGCTTCAGCCACTCGGCAAAAGCGGGATCGCTCCAGGCCCTGGCCACTACCCTGGCACCGTTGCGCGGGCCGATCTTCGTCTCGTAGGTATCGACGATGACGTCGATCGCGGCCGGATCGATCAGCCCCTTGCGGGTCAGGATGGTTTCCAGCGCCCGCACCCGCGCGGCAAACGGATCGAGTTCGTTGTCGTGGTCATGATCGTGGGACATGGCCGCAAATTACGGTTCCGATCCGCCGGCCGCAAGCTCCATGGCTTGGGCCAACAGGGACCGGAGCTTTGTCCGCCCGCTACTCGGCGGCCGTCTTCTGTGGCTCGCCCGGGATGTCGTCATTGGTGCCGAACAGCGAAGGCTGATCGCCCTCTTCGACCAGATGCAACTCGGCTTTGCGCTTCGGCATGAGCCCGACCAGCCAGCCCGAGAAATTCTCCATGTAGACATAGATTACCGGCGTCACGAACAAAGTCAGCGCTTGCGAAGCGAGCAAGCCACCGACAACGGCTACGCCCAGCGGCTGGCGAAGTTCCGCGCTGGCGCCGGTGCCGAGCGCGATCGGGAACGTGCCCATCAGTGCTGCCAGCGTCGTCATCATGATCGGCCTGAACCGCATCAGGCAGGCCTTGTGGATCGAGTCCGTGGCCGACATGCCTTCTCGTCGCAGTTCAAGCGCGACATCGACCATCATGATGCCGTTCTTCTTGACGATGCCGATCAGCATCAGGATGCCGATCACCGCGATGACGGACAGATCCATGCCGGCGAAGCGCAAGGCGACAACCGCCCCGAGCACAGCCGACGGGAGGCCCGTCAAGATGGTGAGCGGGTGGATGAAGCTCTCATACAGAATGCCGAGCACGATATAGATGGTCAGGATGGCGCCGCCGACCAGCAGGCCCTGGTTGGCGAGCGAATCCTGGAAGGTCTTGGCCGTGCCGGCGAAGGTCGTGGAGATCGCTGCCGGCATGCCGATCTGTTCTTTCAGCGCGTCGATGCGTTTCACACTATCGCCCAGCGCCACGCCCTGCGGCAGGTTGTAGGAGATGGTCACGGCCGGAAGCTGGCCGAGCTGATTGACCGTCAAGGCGCCGGCCGTGCGATCGACCCGGGCGAAGGCGCCGAGCGGCACCAGGCTGCCGCTCGCCGTCCGCATCTGGATGGCGAGCATCCGCTCCGGCGACCATTCGATCTTGGGATCGAGTTCGGTGATGACTTCGTAGCTGTCGGCCGAGCCGAAGATCGTTGAAACCTGGTCGGTGCCGAACCCGCCATAAAGCGCCGAGCGGAGCGTGTCGGTGTCGATGCCGAGCTGCGCGGCCTTGTCGCGATCCACCACCAGGGACGCCTGCAACGCATTGTTCTGCAGGTCGCTGGTGACATCGGCGAAGGTCGCATGGTCGGCCGCCATCGCGTCATTCATCTTCTGCGCCCAGATATCGGTCTGTCCGGTATCGAGGCCCTGAACCACGAGCTGGTAGGCACTGGCCGACGACCGCGAACCGAGCCGCAGATTCTGCACCGGCTGCATGTAGGTCTCGATGCCCGCCACGCCGGTCAGTTGCTTGCGCAGGTCCGAAAGCACCTTCTCGATATCGGGACGCAGGTCCTTGCCCTTGAGCTGGACGAAGAGCTGCCCCTGGTTGAGGGCATTATTGCCACTGCCCGCCGACCACGCCACGTGGTCGACATAGGGCGACCTCGAGAACACGCTGGCCACCTGCCCTTGCAGCTTGGCCATGGCGTCGAACGAAATGTCCTGGCGCGCGATCGTGGTCACCGAAATCTGGCCGATATCCTCCTGCGGGAAGAAGCCCTTCGGCGAGACCTCGATCAGCCACACCGAGGCTGCCGCGGTGCCGATGAAGACGAGGAACACCAGGAAGGTGTGCCGTAGGCAGAAGCTCAGGATCCAGTCATAGCCGCGCGTGATGAAATCGCGCTTGTGGCCGGCGCCGTGCGCCTCGCGGTCGGCCTTGGTCACCGACAGCAGCCGCGAGCACAGCATCGGCGTCAGCGTCAGCGACACGAACATCGAGGCCAGGATGGCGACGGTCACCACCACGGCGAACTCGTTGAAGATGCGCCCGATCACGCCGCCCATCAGGAGCACCGGGATGAACACCGCCACCAGCGAGATCGAGATCGAGATGATGGTGAAGCCGATCTCGCGCGCGCCCTTCAGCGACGCATCGAAGGCCGACAGCCCGTCCTCTTCCATGTGGCGGAAGATGTTTTCGAGCATCACGATGGCATCGTCGACGACGAGGCCGACGGCGAGCGTCAGGCCCATCAGCGAGATGTTGTCGATGGAAAAGCCGAACAGGAACATCGCGCCGAGCGTGGCGATCAGCGAGATCGGCACCGCCACGGCCGGGATGATGGTCGCCGTCACCCGGCGCAGGAACACGAAGATCACCAGGACCACCAGCGCGATGGTCAACAGCAGCGTGAACTGCACGTCGTCGACGGCCTGGCGGATCGAGCTCGAGCGGTCGTTGAGCAGCTTGATCTGGGCGGCGGCCGGCATCTGGTCCTGGAAGGACGGCAGCATCGCTTTGACCTTGTCGACGACGTCGACCGTATTGGCGTCGGGCTGGCGTTGCACGGCCATGATGATCGCGCGGGTACCGTCGTACCAGCTTGCGGTCGTGGTGGTCTGCACCGAATCGACGACACGGGTCACCTCGCCCAGCCGCACCGGATGACCGTTCTTGGTGGCGATGATGAGGTTGGAGAAGCCGGCCGCATCGGTAAGCTGCGTGTTGGCGGTGATGGTCAGCTGCTGCTTATTGTTCTGCAGCACGCCGAGCGGCGTGTTGCTGTTGGCCGAAGCCACAGCCGCTTGCAGCTGATCGATAGAAATGCCCCGCGCGGCAAGCGCGGTCGGATCGATCTGGATGCGCACTGCGTATTTCTGCTGGCCGAAGATCGACACCTGCGCGACGCCGTCGATGGTCGACAGCGACGGCGAGATGACGTTTTCGGCAAAGGCATCGAGGTCGGTCAGCGGAACCGTATCGCTGACCAGCGACATCAGCAGGATAGGCGCATCGGCCGGATTGACCTTCCGATAGCTAGGTGGCGACGTCATCTGCGGCGGCAGTGATTTCTGGGTGCGCGCGATCGCGGCTTGCACGTCGGCCGCGGCCGCATCGATATTCCGGTTGAGGACGAATTGGATGGCGATCGAGGTCTGGCCGAGCGCGTTGGTGGTCGAGATGGAATCGATGCCGGCGATGGTGGCGAACTGCTTGATCAGCGGCGTCGCCACCGATGTGGCCATGGTTTCCGGCGACGCGCCAGGCAGCGAAGCCGAGACGTTGACCACCGGAAATTCGGCGCTCGGCAATGCGGCGACCGGCAGGAATTTGTACGCGAACAGCCCGCCCAGCACGAGGGCGAACGACATCAGAAGGGTGGCGACGGGCCTGCGGATGCAGAATTCGGAGATCATTGGCCTGCCTCGCCGGCGTTGCTGGCCTGGGCAACCTTGGGCGCTTCCTTGCCTTCATGCACCGCAGCGCCGTCCTTCAGCCTTGTCTGGCCCTCGGTGACAACCTTCTCGCCGCTTTTCAGCCCCTGGCTGATGGCGCTGTTTTGGCCTTCGGTCAGCGCCACCTGCACTGGCCGCATCTCGACGGTGTTGTCCGGCTTGACCACATAGACGAACGGTCCCTTCTGGCTGGGCTGGACCGCGACGGTCGGAACCGAGGTCATCTGCGGCATGATGCCGGCGTCAAGGACGACATTCACATACTGGCCGGGCCACAAGGAAAGATCGGCATTGGGAATGCTTGCCCGTGTGGCGATCGTGCCCGACGCGGTGTCGACGCTGGAATCCACGAAATCGAGCGTCCCCTTGCCGATCGGCGTCGGGTCGCCGCTTTGGGTCAACGTCACCGCGTTCTGCTGCGGATTGGCAAGCGCCTTGTGCAGCAGCGCAAGGTTGCTTTCCGGCAGATTGAAGTTGACCTGCAAGGGGTCCATCTGGGTGATGGTCACCAGTGGCGTCGCCGTGCTGCTGTTACCGTTGCTGACAGTCACGAGGTCGCCGACGGCGACATTCACCGCACCCAGCCTGCCGGCGATCGGCGCGGCGATGGCGGCAAAGCCGAGCTGGACATTGTCGGCGTCGATCGTTGCCTTGTCGGCATCGACGGTCGCCGCCGCCGCCTTCTGCGCGGCAACAGCCTGGTCGTAGGTCTGCTGCGTACCGGCCTGCTTGGCGACGAGGTCCTTGGCGCGCTGAAGGTCGGAATTCGAGCTGGCAAGCAGCGCCTGGTCCTTGGCAAGCGCTGCCTGGTCCTTGGCGAGTTGCGCCCTCAGCGCCCGGTCGTCGAGCGAGAACAGGAGGTCGCCTGCCTTCACCATCTGCCCGTCCTTGACGCCGATCGACACGATCTGGCTGGAGACGCGCGCGTTGATGTTGACCACGGCCGGAGAGGAGACGAAGCCGATGGCATAGCGGCGGACCGGAAAGTCAGCCGTCGTTGCCGTCGCCGAAACGATAGAAGCCGAACGGGCACCATTGCCGCCACCGCCCTGTTTGCCGCCCGCCTTGTCGGCTGCCGGCTTGTCTGTCGCGGCGACCTGCTTTGTGCCGATGATCTGCTGGGCCTTGTTCAGCGCGTCCGGCGACAGATAGAGCCAGGCCGCACCCGCACAGGCGACCGCCAGCAACGACAGAATGACTTTTCCACGCATCGACAAAAGACCTCTCCGTTCGACACGCCATAGCCAGGTGGTCGTATTCTAGCGCAATTCAC
This sequence comes from Mesorhizobium sp. B2-3-13, assembly GCF_006442195.1. NCBI lineage: Bacteria > Pseudomonadati > Pseudomonadota > Alphaproteobacteria > Hyphomicrobiales > Phyllobacteriaceae > Mesorhizobium > Mesorhizobium sp. B2-3-13. The sequence goes on along the minus strand of NZ_VFVQ01000001.1, from coordinate 254,340 downwards.
GGCTCATTGCCGCGATTTCGCCGAATAGATAGGACGCGGGTTTGTCGGAAAAGGGCCAAAACACGGCATTACGAAGATTTAATGTGCACTGCACAATAGCTGTGCAGCCGGCTGTCGTTAAAAGCCGGAGGTCGGATGGGCTCCGAGAAATGGCCTCCGAGAGGGCAGCCTTATAATCTACCGCAACATCGGCCAAAGCGTCGCCGCCAGCAGCGCGCCCATGGCGATGTTGAACCATTTCAGCCGCACCGGATCCGAAAGGAAACCGCGCAACGCCGTGCCGAATCCAGCCCAGACCGAGACGCTGGGAAGGTTGACCACGGTGAAAGCCACACCAATCAGAATGACGGACAGGAATGGTCGTTCGGGATTGGTGTAAACGGCCATCGCGGTGATGGCCATCACCCAGGCCTTGGGATTGACCCATTGGAAAGCCGCTGCATCGATGAACCGCATCGGCCGCGCATCCGTCTCGCCTTTGCCGCTGAGCGAGCGCGACATGGCGATCTTCCAGGCAAGGTGGAGCAGATAGACGGCACCGGCGATCTTCAGCCCGGTGTGCAGCGCGGGAAACGCGGTCAGCACCGCCCCCAGGCCGAGCCCGACGGCCAGGAGCAGCACAAGAAACCCGATACTGATGCCCAGCATGTGCGGCACGCTTCTGACCAGTCCAAAATTCACGCCTGATGCCAGCAGCATAAGGTTGTTCGGCCCTGGCGTGATCGAGGTCACGAAGGCGTAGACAAGCAGTGCGAGGAATGCGTCGAGGGACATGATATCCTCCCAGATACGTCAGTACTATTGTCTCTTTCCGACGGCTGCACAAAAGCCAGTGCCGACCGTTGGTCGCGCCAGTCCTGCACTCGTACAAAAATTCCGATGGGCTAAGTCGGCCTACATCCCCTGCGGGCCGCGGTTCATCGCCGCCACGCCGGTACGGCAAATCTCGACCAGGCCGAGCGGCTTCATGATGGCGATGAACTGGTCGAGCTTGGACCCCTTGCCGGTGATCTCGAAGATGAAATGCTCGGTGTTGGCGTCGATGACGCTGGCGCGGAAAGCGTCGGCCAGGCGCAGCGCCTCGACCCGGGCCTCGCCGGTGCCGGCAACCTTGACCAGCGCCAGTTCCCGCTCCAGCGGCCGCTCCTGCCCGAACTCGTGCGAACGCACGGTGAGATCGACCACGCGGTGCACCGGCACGATGCGCTCGAGCTGATGCTTGATCTGCTCCAGCACATGCGGCGTGCCGCGCGTCACGATAGTGATACGCGACAGGTGTTTTTCATGCTCGGTCTCCGAGACGGTCAGGCTCTCGATGTTGTAGCCACGCCCGGAAAACAGGCCGATGACCCGGGCGAGCACGCCCGGTTCGTTATCGACCAGCACGGAAAGCGTGTGGTTTTCCGGCCGTTCCGTTTCCTTGGCGATGAAGTAGGCGGAACCGGTGGGTTGAAGGTGCTGTGCGTTCATGACATGAATCTCAAATTCTGGATTTAATTATCTGTTTCCGCACGGCTTTTTGACAAGCCCTGCCTTGGCTCGTCGTCTACACCAGTTCCCGGCCCTTGGCGTCGATGGCATTGGCCACGGCCTCGTCGGTCGCCTCGTCGGGCAAAAGCATCTCGTTGTGCGCCTTGCCCGAAGGGATCATCGGGAAGCAGTTGGCGAGTGTCGCCACGCGGCAGTCGAACAGCACCGGTTTCCTGACCGAGATCATCTCCTTGATCGCGTCGTCGAGTTCGTCGGGCTTGTCGCAGCGAATGCCGTGGCCGCCATAGGCCTCGGCCAGCTTGACGAAGTCCGGCATCGCCTCGGTGTAGGAATGCGACAGCCGGTTGCCGTGCAGCAGCTGCTGCCACTGCCGCACCATGCCCATATACTGGTTGTTGAGGATGAAGATCTTGATCGGTGCGTCGTGCTGCACGGCGGCACTCATCTCCTGCATTGTCATCTGCACCGAGGCGTCGCCGGCAATGTCGACGACCAGTGCATCGGGATGCGCGATCTGCACCCCGAGTGCGGCCGGCAGGCCATAGCCCATCGTGCCCAGCCCGCCCGACGTCATCCAGCGGTTCGGCTTCTCGAAATGATAGTGCTGCGCCGCCCACATCTGATGCTGGCCGACCTCGGTGGTGATGTAGGTGTCCATGTTTTTGGTCAGTTCATAGAGCCGCTGGATGGCGTATTGCGGCATGATCACGTCGTTGTTCATCTTGAAGGCGAGTGAATCGCGCGCGCGCCATTTGGCGATCTGCTCCCACCAGGGATAGAGCGCCTTCTTGTCGGTCTTGGCGGTTGCCCGCCACAGCCGCACCATGTCTTCCAGCACCCGGCCGACATCGCCGATGATAGGCACTTCGGTGTGGACGTTCTTGTTGATCGAGGACGGATCGATATCGATATGGATTTTTCGCGAATTCGGCGAGAAGGCATTCAGCCTGCCGGTGATACGGTCGTCGAAACGCGCGCCGATGCAGAGCATCACGTCGCAATCATGCATGGCCATGTTGGCTTCGTAGGTGCCGTGCATGCCCAGCATGCCCAGCCAGTTCTTGCCCGAAGCCGGATAGGCGCCGAGACCCATCAGCGTCGAGGTGATCGGGAAACCGGTGAGGTCCACCAGTTCGCGCAGGAGATGGCTCGCTTCCGCGCCGGAATTGATGACGCCGCCGCCCGAATAGATGACCGGCTTCCTGGCGGTGGCCATCAGTTCGACCGCGGCCTTGATCTTGTCCAGGTCGCCCTGGACCTTCGGCTGGTAGCTGGTGCGCGGCGCGATCTGCGGCGGGACATAAAAGCCCTTGGCGAACTGCACGTCCTTCGGGATGTCGACCACGACCGGGCCGGGACGGCCGGTCGTCGCGACATGGAAGGCCTCGTGGATGGTCGCGGCGAGTTCGTTGACGTCCTTCACCAGCCAGTTGTGCTTGGTGCAGGGCCGCGTGATGCCGACCGTGTCGCATTCCTGGAACGCGTCGGAGCCGATCAGCGAAGTCGGCACCTGGCCGGTCAGGCAGACCAGCGGGATCGAGTCCATCAGCGCGTCCTGCAGCGGCGTCACCGCATTGGTGGCGCCGGGGCCTGATGTCACCAGCATGACACCGGCCTTGCCGGTCGAGCGCGCATAGCCCTCGGCGGCGTGGCCGGCGCCCTGTTCGTGCCGCACGAGAATGTGCTCGACCTCATCCTGCTGGAAAATCTCGTCGTAGATCGGGAGAACGGCGCCGCCCGGATAGCCGAAGACATGCTTGACGCCATTGTCCTTCAGCGCCTGCACCACCATTTCGGCGCCAGTCATTTCCCTACTTGCCATTTCGCGCCGCTCGTTCTGTCCATTGCTCATCGGTCTGGTCCCGTACTGTCGCCATTTGGGCGTTGCTGGTCGTTTAGTCGTGTTTCAGGCAATAAAAAAGGCCCCCGAGGGAGCCTGTGTGGTGCGCATGGGAGGTCTTCGCCCGGCGGTTACACCGCCTTGCCCACGCGCCTTCCTACGAGAATGAGTGCCGTTTTCATGGTGGCGGACCATAAAGGCGAACTCGCGGGGTCGTCAATGGGGGATGATGCGAATTCACTCGCCTGTGAGATAGGGCTTCGCTACGCGCTACCGTAGTACAGTTGAGCCCATCCATCGACACACCACTATGCGACGCCGGCTGCCCCGGCCGCCCGACTGGCAGCGCCGCGTGCTCCATCCCCCGAGGATGAGCGCGCGTCGCCGATGGATACTCTCGTAGCACCGGCTGGGACATCTCCGAGGCGGCGCGGCGCCTCGGCGGCGACTGCACGACGGTGCATCGCCGCATGAAGCGGCTGCGGGTCGATGCTCCCAACTAGGCTGTAGACCCGCTCATAAACGGTCCTTGGCGCCGTTCTGCGACCTGTGACAAAACCGCAAGATCGGTCGAGCGCTTCAGGTCTGCCTGCCCATATTTGGTGCTGCCACGGAGAACGGAACGATGAAGGCGTCGCTTCAAAACTACCATGCCCGGATGCAACGCGTGCTGGATCACATCGACCAGCATTTGGACGGCAATCTGGACCTGGACGCGTTGAGCGGCATCGCGGCATTTTCCAAATACCATTTCCACCGGCAGTTCACGGCGACCTTCGGGTTGTCGGTGCATCGCTATGTCCAGCTTGCCCGTATGAAGCGTGCTTCGCACCGGCTGGCCTCGAACGAGGCCCAGAGCGTCACGGATATAGCGATGGATGCCGGTTACGATGCACCGGACGCCTTCGCCCGCGCCTTTCGGCAACGGTTCGGGCAATCGCCCTCGTCGTTCCGGAAGTCGCCCGACTGGGCACCGTGGCTTGCGGCCTTCGGGCCCTTGGACAACGCAAGGAGCAAGCTCATGCAGATTACCTATGAACAAGACGACGTCACGATCCGCGATATGCCTCCAACGCCGGTGGCGATCATGGAGCATCGAGGCGACCGCGCGACACTCGGCGACACCATCCAGCGGTTCATCACCTGGCGCAAGGCTGCTGGCCTGTCGCCCGAGACGAGCCCGACCTTCAACATCTTCCGTTCCGAGAGAATCCCCGCGGTTCCAGCCGATTACAGCATGGACCTGTGCGTCGGGACCGACCAGCCGATCGATGCCGACGACGAGCAGATGAAGGCTGGTGTGATCCCTGGCGGGCGCTGCGCGGTGTTGCGCGTCGTCCACAATACCCACAATCTGGAACCCGCCGCGCTCTACCTCTATCGCGACTGGCTCCCTGCCAGCGGCGAGGAAGCGCGTGACTTCCCGATCTATTGCCGACGACACTTTTCATTCTTCCCGAACGTGCCGGTGCATGACGTCGTCGTGGAATTGTTTCTGCCGCTAGTCTAAAATAGCGCCCTGACGGGCCTGCCCCCCGATCGCAAGAAGTGGACAGGCCGCGATTCATCCGAATCTCGGTCTTTATGGGCTCACGGTCTGGTGTTGCATCGACTGTGGCGTACCATGGCGCACGCAACACCGCTGCAACGGCCCGCAATACCGGAATTCGTTGGGCCGGACTGATTTCACTACGATTTCTACCGTGCAGCGTGTTTGGCATGCCCTTTGCGATGGCCTGAGGCACCATCTGGCGCCTGGAGGAGGCGCCATGAACCTGACAACTGGAGGAGAAACCATGCTCGAGAGAACACCCACAACGAAGGCGCAAGCGCTGCTCGACAAGTTTGGCAAGGCGCTGGATACCGGCGACATCGACGCGGCGGTCAACTGTTTCCAGGCGGATTGCTACTGGCGCGACCTCGTCACCTTCACCTGGAACCTGAGGACGATAGAGGGCCAGGACCAGGTCCGCGACATGCTGAAGGCAACGCTGGCTGAGACCCGGCCGAGCAACTGGAAAGTGGCCGAAGGCGAGGAGGCGACCGAGGCGGACGGCGTCACCACCGCCTGGATCACCTTCGAGACCGAGGTGGCGCGCGGTTTCGGCCTGGTGCGGTTCAAGGGCGAGCTGATCTGGACCTTGCTCACCACCATGGCCGAACTCAAGGACCATGAGGAGAAGGCGGGCTTCACCCGGCCGCTCGGCGCCAAGCACGGCCACGGCAAGGACAGGAAATCCTGGCGCGAGGAGCGTGACGATGAACTCGCTGAACTCGGCCGCAGCAAGCAGCCCTATGTCGTGATCATCGGCGGCGGCCAAGGCGGCATCGCGCTCGGCGCGCGCCTGCGCCAGCTCGGCGTTTCAGCCATCATCATCGAGAAGAACGAGCGCCCCGGCGATTCCTGGCGCAAGCGCTACAAGTCGCTCTGCCTGCACGATCCGGTCTGGTACGACCATCTGCCCTATATCGATTTCCCCAAGAATTGGCCGGTCTTCGCGCCCAAGGACAAGATCGGCGACTGGCTCGAGATGTACACGAAGGTGATGGAGCTGAACTACTGGTCCTCCACCTCGGCGAAATCCGCGAAATACGACGAGAAGGCCAAGGAATGGACCGTTGTAGTCGAACGCGACGGCGAAGAGATCGTCCTCAAGCCCAAGCAGTTGGTGCTGGCAACCGGCATGTCCGGCAAGGCGAACTGGCCGAAATACAAGGGCCAGGACATCTTCAAGGGCGAGCAGCAGCATTCCTCGACCCATCCCGGCCCGGACAAATACCGCGGCAAGAAGGTCGTGGTCATCGGCTCCAACAACTCCGCCCACGACATCTGCGCGGCTCTCTGGGAGGGTGGCGCCGACGTCACCATGGTGCAGCGTTCCTCCACGCACATCGTGAAGTCCGACACGCTTATGGATATCGGGCTGGGCGCGCTCTATTCGGAGCAAGCGGTCGAGAGCGGCATGACGACGCGCAAGGCCGACCTGATCTTCGCCTCCCTGCCCTACCGCATCCTGCACGAATTCCAGATCCCGCTTTACCAGCAGATGAAGGAACGCGACGCCAACTTCTACGCGGACCTGGAAAAGGCCGGCTTCCTGCTCGACTGGGGCGATGACGGCTCGGGCCTGTTCATGAAATATCTGCGCCGCGGTTCAGGCTACTATATCGATGTCGGCGCCTGCGACCTCGTCATCGACGGCTCGATCAAGCTCAAGAGCGGACCAGGCGCGGCGGTGGAGGAGCTGACGCAAACCGGGGTCAAATTCGCCGATGGAACCGAATTGCCGGCCGATCTCGTGATCTACGCCACAGGCTACGGCTCGATGAACGGCTGGGCCGCGGACCTCATTTCCCAGGAGGTGGCGGACAAGGTCGGCAAGGTCTGGGGTCTTGGCTCCGACACCGCCAAGGATCCCGGCCCCTGGGAAGGCGAGCAGCGCAACATGTGGAAGCCGACCCAGCAGGAGGCGCTGTGGTTCCATGGCGGCAACCTCCATCAGTCGCGCCACTATTCGCAATATCTGGCGCTGCAGCTGAAGGCCAGACAGGTTGGCTTGCCCACACCGGTCTACGGATTGCAGGAGGTCCATCACAAGGGATAGCCCGTATCCCCGCATCACGATGGTGAGCCTTCGGCGACACCGAACGAAACGGCGGGAGTGAGCCCGCCGGGCTCACCGCTGGTCGGCGATGGCGTGAAACGCCCTCGTCAGCCAAACACTCGCGGCAGGTCTCCGGGCTACCGCATTCCGCCATCGAAGCAGAGGCACATGTCTCCTCCCGGTGACTGGTCAGGCGCGATTGGCGAAATCGTGCACGACGCGCTGCAGCAACGGCACATAGTCGCGAAACGCCCGCGTCCGCATATTGGCGACCTTGCCGCCCTCGTCCCAGATGCGAACCCGCACCGCTTCCTCATGGAACGGGTTCTTGCGGAACTCGGCCACCTCGTCGGCACTCATCGGTCCGCCCTGCAGCGACAGCGTGTGAACCGAAGCCGGCGACAGCTTGGAGAAATAGGTCGGGTCCGTGGCGCAGAGATAGCGCTTGGCGGCGACATGCAGCCGGACGCATTCGACGATGACCGGCGGGAAGAACGGCGCCAGCACCTCGCCGCCGGCCTCGTCATGGTGCTTGTCTTCGACATCGTCGGGCGAATAGGTGCCGAACTCGCTGGTGTAGTGGCCGATGTCGTGCAGCAGCGCGGCGGCCACCAGCACCTCGGGCGCTCGATCCTGTTCCGCCAGCCATGCTCCCTGCAGCATGTGCTCGGACATCGTCACCGGCTCGCCGAGATAGGATTCGGCACCCCGGCGCTCGAAAATGTCGGCTATGAACTCGACGATGGTGTCCGCGTTCAGATCATGGCTGCTCATTCCGCCGCCTCCTTGAAGCCGTGTTCGATCGCCGCGAGCGTCGACAAAAGGCCGTCCTTGTCTGCGTAGCATCCCTGCAGCCACCGCTTGCCGGTGCCCGAAAACGCCTTGCGGGCATGCATGACGCGAGTGTTGTCGACGATGAAGGCCTGGCCGGACTCAAGCTTGAAGGTGACTTCGAAGGACGGATCCTCGATCAACTCGGCAAAGCGGCGGTAGGCGGCGTAGTAACGATCCATGTCGGCGAACGGCACATCGACGGTCGGCGCCAGCGAGCGGTTGTTGAAGCGGATGCAGATCAGTTCGCCGTCGGGTCCAAGCTCGATCATCGGCCGTTTGGACTGCAGCCGCACGCCGGATGAACCTGCGTATTCGAACCGCGCCGCATGGGAGCTCAACAGCCGAAAACCTTCGGGGTTTTCCGCTTGCAAGGCAGCGGCGACGGCAAAGCCGTCGACGACGCTGGATTCGCCGCCCTCCACCGTGTTCTCGATGCAGGACAGGATCTGCAGCGTCGGTACCGGATCGCGATAGGGATTGTCGGTATGCGCCTGCAGGCCGAGATTGGTGTAGGCGAGGTTGTTCGGATTGACTTCGGCGCGCACGTCGAACCAGCGCCCGTAATTGGTTTCCCTGACGTAGCCGAACAGGTCGGACACCTTGCACAGCGCCCGGATTCGGCCGGCAGCCCGTCCATCACCGCAAAGCCGTAAGTCCTCACCGCCGAAAGCCATTCGCGCAGGACACCGCGGCCATGGAAGGCCGCCGGATAGCTGGCGCGCGGCACCGAGTTCTGCATCGTCGCCCTGGTCCAGCGCTGGATGACATCGCCTGTCCAACCGGGCTGGCGTGTCTCCTCGCGATCATAGGCGTTTGCACGCAGCCAATGGGCGGGAAAGCTGACCGTCTTTCCCTCCGGTTCGAAGCTGATCTCCAGCGCCCCGGCCTTGACCGAAGCAGCGCCAATTCTCGTGCCGGCCGGAATGTCGAGGATGGTGACGAGCCGCTGGCCATTGCCGGCGCTGCGCGTCTTGTCGTCCAGCGCATTGTCACGCAGCCAGATGGCGTGAAAGCGGGTGCGCCTTCCGTCCTGCCAGCCAAGTTCGATCGTTCTGCCTTCGTCGCCGATCAGCGCGTGGGTCAACATGGAGATCAGGTCCTGTGTCTATCCGCCCACGGCCAGATCCGGGGCTTCGATTGCATGTTGAGCGGACCCCAGGCATAACTCAAATTATCATTTTTTAGCCAAAGGCCGAAATTTCGTAATGGCTCGGAAACGACTCCCCAAGTTGCCTCCACTCGACTGGCTGCGCAGCTTCGAGGCTGCGGCACGGCTGTCGAATTTCACCGCGGCGGCAGCCGAACTCGGCCTGACCCAAGCGGCCGTCAGCCAGCATATCCGGCTGCTCGAGGAACGGCTGAAGACGCGGCTGTTCTCGCGGCTGGCGCGTGGAGTCGCGCTATCGCCCGAGGGCGCCGCCTACCTGCCGCACATCCAGTCGGCCTTCGCCACCATTGGCAGCAGCACCACGGAATTGTTCGAACCGCGCGCCGTCCGGACCGTCTCCATCCGGGTGCCGATCTCGTTTGCCTTGCTGGCATTGGTCCCGGCGCTGCCGGAGCTCGCCGAGGCGCTGCCGCGCGTCCAGCTCGATCTGGTGACGATCCACCGGCCGACCGACTACGATCTGCCGGGCTCGGCGCTCGACATCCGTTTCGGCAACGGATCCTTTCCTGGTCGCGAGGCCGAGAGGCTGACCGCCGAGCGGCTTGTGCCGGTGGCAAGTCCGGCCCTCGCCAGTGCCGCCGATTGGACATCGCTGCCGCTGCTTCTCGTGGCCGGCGCGCGCGAGATGTGGTCGGAATGGTTCGCGGCGGCCGGATTGGCCGGCCATTCCCAGCGGTCGCATCGTTTCGACAGTTTCGTCGCCGCCATGGAGGCGGCAAGAGCCGGCGCCGGCGTGCTGCTGGGGTCCCGTCCTTTGATCGACGCGGCGCTCGACGACGGGGCGCTGGTCCCGCTTTCCGATTTTGAGCTCCCCAGCACGTCGGGGCATTTTCTGACCAGGCCGTCGACCGCGCATCTGACCAGTGCCGAGCAGGATTTCCGCCACTGGCTGCTAAAGCGCCTTGCCGGAGAAGCCCGGACCTGACTGGCGCTACGGCGACGCTGTGCCGATACGCTTCCAGTAGATTAGCGTGCCCGTCAGCCCGCCATGCGGCTTCAGCGCATAATCCGGTACCTCGCCGGCCAGGGTGAAGCCGAGCTTCTCATAAAGTCCTGAAGCACCCTCCTCCGTCGCCGTGTCCAGAACCAGCAGCGTGCGTCCCTTCTCCGCCGCGAAGCGTTCGGCGGCCCGCATCAGGCGTGTCCCGACACCCCTGCCCCGTTGCTCGGCTGATGTCATCAGCTTGGCAATCTCGGCCCGATGCGGCTGGTTGGGAGGACAGTCGAGCAGCAGCGTGACAGTGCCGACCAGAGCCCCGCCGTCCCATGCCCCAAGCACCACTCTTTGCCCTCGTGCCGCCGCGGCCAGCGACGTCTCCCAGAATGCCCTTGCCGCCTCCGGCGCCAGCGGATGCATGAAACTGACCGATCCGCCGGCGGCAACCGTTTCGACCAGCAGATCCGTCAGCAGTGCGAGTGTTTCCTGGCTGGCGGTCAACGGCCCGATCTCTATGGCATTCATAGCTGGTCCTCTGGAAGCGATTGCTGGTATCGATAGCGCTGGGTCAGTCGAGATGGCTGGCACGCCGCCGCTTGCGCGCGGCCTTGATGGCGCTGATGCGTTCGGTGTCCTCTTCCCTGAGATGCCGACCGCGCTCGAGGATTTCGAGCGTGTATTCCTCATAGGTCAGGCCCAGCCGTTCAGCCTTGTCCATGCGCATCAGCATCACTTCGCGGCTCGGCACCTTCCATGCCTTGGCGTGCGCCGTCTGCCAGGCCAGGAAGATGTAAGGATCGCCCTTGCCCCATGGCGGCCCCTTGTAGTCGTCAAGCGGCGGCCCCCCATTATGGGAGCGCTTTGGCCGTCTTGCCATGATGTCAGCCCTTGACCAGAGCGACGAGATAGTCGGCGCCCGCCCCCAGCGCATGGAAGGTGCAGTCCGACGGTGCCCCGAGCGCCAGGCAGTCGCCCGGCTCGAGCCTGTGCACCTGATCGCCTTCGGTGAATTCGAGTTGTCCCGAGATCAGCCAGATCTGCTGCTTGATGAAAGCATAGGAAGCCGCGGGCAAGCTGACCTTCGCGCCCGCGGGCAGATGGACCTTGATCAGTTCGAGCGGCATGTCGCAGGCCGGCGACAGATGCCGCCTGACATAGCCTGTATCGGGATCGCGCCACACCGGCTGGTCGGCCGCGCGCAGCAGCCCGCCGCCTTGCAATTCCGCGCGCGCGATAAGGGTCGACAGCGTCATGCCGAAGGCCGCCGCAATGCGCACCAGAAGCGCGGCCGTCGGGCTGGTCATTCCGCGCTCGATCGTGCTCAGCATCGCCTTGGAAACGCCCGACCGTTCTGCGAGTTCGGCCAGCGACCAATCCCGCATGATCCTCTCGGCATGAATGCGCCTGCCGATGGTCGAGGAAATATCGTTCGCTATATCATCCATTCGTCCATTATAACGAAACAAAAACGCGAGTGAAGAGCCATCTCACGATAATTTTTACGAAGGCCTTAATCCTATCTACACCATCCGACCTCATCCGACCTTAACCCCGTTCCTGTAGCATCCGGTCTCCAGGGAAATGGGGATTGGCGTGTCCATGTATGTCGAACGCGAGGCTTCCGTCGGAGAACCGACATCGCAGGAGCGCCGCAACGCAGAGCAGAACGATCGGCGCATCCTGGGCAACGTCGTGCAATGCGACGGCGCGCGCGCCACCATCAGCGCCTATGCCGACGATGTCGACGGCGCGGTCACCGGCCTGTGGACGGTGGGCAAGATGATCTCCATCAATCTGGGCACGACGCGCACCGTTGGCCTGGTTTATGCGATCGGCAAGTCGGATCGCGCCTGGAGCAATGAGGGCCAGAACGCCATCGAGGTCAGCATCGAGCTGATCGGCGAAGTGCGCGACGGCGCCGAGCCCGGTGCCAAGCCGATCTTCGACCGCGGTATCACCAGCTATCCGCATATCGGCGCCGTCGCGCACCGCATCCGCACCCGCGACCTGCAGGCGGTCTATGACCTGGCCGGCCGCCATTCCATCACCATCGGCTCCCTGGCGCAGGACGAGGCGATCGCCGCCAACATCGCCATCGACGACACGCTGGCGCGCCATTTCGCCATTGTCGGCACGACCGGCGTCGGCAAGTCCACCGCCGTGTCGCTGCTGCTGCGCAAGTCGATCGCGGCGCGACCGGACCTGCGCATCCTGATCCTCGATCCGCACAATGAGTTCGCGGCCTCGCTGCCCGAATATTGCGTAAGGGTCGATTCCAAGACGCTCGACCTGCCGTTCTGGATGTTCACGCTGGAGGAATTCGCCGAAGTGCTGTTTCGCGGACGCGAAACGGTGCCGGAAGAGATCGACGCCCTTCGCGACCTCGTTCCGCTCGCCAAGAACCTCTATCGCAACCCCGGTTCAGGCGCCTACCTGAGGCGCGGCAGCGATGCGCTGACCGCCGATACGCCGGTACCTTACCGCATCGCCGACCTGCTCAAGCAGATCGACGAGCGCATGGGCATGCTCGAAAGCAAGACCGATCGTCCTACCCTCAAATCGCTGAAGACGCGCATCGAATCGGCGGCTGCCGATCCGCGCTACCGCTTCATGTTCAATTCGCGCCTGATCGAGGACACCATCCACGAGACGATCGGCAACATCTTCCGCGTGCCGCATCATGGCCGCCCGGTAACCTGCTTCGAGATGGCCGGCATGCCCTCGGAAGTGGTCAATTCCGTCTGTTCGGTGCTGGCGCGCCTGGCCTTCGACCTCGCTTTGTGGAGCGAAGGCAAGCTGCAGCTCCTGTTTTTATGCGAGGAAGCGCATCGCTATATGCCAGCCGATCCGCGCCTCGGCTTCGCGCCGACCAGGCATGCGCTGTCGCGCATCGCCAAGGAAGGCCGAAAATATGGCTGTTATCTCGGCGTCGTCACCCAGCGCCCAGGCGAGCTGGACCCGACCATCCTGTCGCAATGCTCGACCTTCTTCGCCATGCGGCTCGCCAATGAGCAGGACCAGGCGATCATCCGCTCGGCAATCGCCGACTCGTCCGCCTCCACGCTCGCGTTCCTGTCCTCCATGGGCCAGCGCGAAGCTATCGCCTTCGGCGAAGGCGTGGCGACCACCATGCGGCTGAAATTCGAGAGATTGCCCGCTCACCTGCTTCCCGGCACGGCCAAGCGCGAGGAAGAAGTGACGTCGAAGGCCGGTGAGGTCGATCTGGTGGCGATCGTCGAGCGGCTGCGCAACGTACCGAAACCGCAGAGCCAGGCAATGGCTTTCGCCGAGGTGGTCGATTCCGGCCGGCAGGCCGGCGACCCCGACTACCGCAAAGCGCCGGCGGCGGCGCGCGTGCAGTCGGACGAAGATTTCGACACGCGCTACGGCCTCAAGCCAGCCACCTTCGGCCTGCGTCCGCAGAACGATTGAGGCTGAGCGCTGCTTTCGCGTCAAATTTCCGTGGTTCTGCTTCGTCGGAAAGCTCGGCTAAATCCCGTGAGGAAATTCGTCAGGCTGAGTCGGTTGGTGTCGACTTGGAGAACCGGAGCGGAGCGGGTTCTTGGTCCGTGAGCAACGGAAGCGCAGACGTCGGCATCAAACGGCCAGCATCACGAATTTAGTGACGGGATTTAGGCGCAGACGCGATTGCGGCCTTGCCTCTTGGCTTCGTAGAGCTGGCGGTCGGCGCGGCGGTAGAATTCCTCGGCGGTTTCCTTGCGGTCCCAGACGGCGAGGCCGACGCTGGTCGTGATCTTGAGCCGGACATTGTTGCCGGATAGGATCGACATGTTGGCGATCGCCTTGCGGATGCGCTCGGCGAATTTGGCCAGGAGGTCCGCCTCCATGTTGGGCGTGACCACGGCGAACTCCTCACCGCCCAGGCGCGCCACCACATCGTGGAAACGTGTCATGTCCTTGAGGCATCTGGCGACAGCCTTGAGCACCTCGTCGCCGACGTCGTGGCCGTGGGTATCGTTGACCTGCTTGAAGTGGTCGAGATCGAGGATCATCAGCCCGACCGGCTTTTCGATGCGCCGGAACTCCTCGAGATATTCCTTCAGCGCGTCGTCGAAATAGCGGCGATTCTGCATGCCCGTCAGACCGTCCGTCAGGGCGGCATGCTCGAACGTCTCGGAGCGGGCACTGAGCGAAACCGTCATGGCGCGCAGCTTGCCTTCTTCCGTCGCCTGTTTGCGGATCAGCGGGTAGATGAAGAAGATGCCGAAAAACAGCGCGGTCGCGAGCAGAACGCCCGTCGCGAACAACAGCTTGTTGAGGTAGATGACCTTGTCCAGGCCCGAAGGCGTATGGAGCTCGGTGGCGAAGGATTGCAAGAGCCCATAGGCGTGCAGCGTCACCAGGCCAGCAGCGAGGATCACGAAAATAAAGACGAAAAAAGCGGATTCCGCCTTATGGAAACGCATCTGCTCCCCGATGGAAAAGTGCCCACCGACCTTATGGCAGCGACCGCCTTACGGAGCGTTAATTCCGGCAACTTCGGCGGGAACCTTGCCCTCAAGGTCAACTTTTTAGGTTGCATTAGCAACAAGTGTTTGGATCGTGGTTTCGCAATCGTCACCGGGGCGCAGTCTCTGCCATTCCGGCCCCAGCTGATGGCGAAACCAGGTCCCCTGCCGCTTGGCATATTGCCTTGTCGCGATCTTGGCGCGCTCGATCGCCTCGGGAAAGCTCGATTGCCCTGCCATCGCAGCCTGCAGTTCGCGAACCCCGATCGCCTTCATCGCCGGCAGGTCCGGATCCAGATGAAGGGCCGCAAGCTGCTTGACTTCCTCCAGCGCGCCCTTGTCCAGCATCCGGTCGAAACGTCTTTCGATGCGGCCGACCAACGCCGCCCGATCCGGCTCGATGACGAGGAAATGCGCGCTCTGCCTGTCGATCAGCGGCCGGCCGCGCTCGGCCTGCCATTCCAGGATCGATCGGCCGGACGCGTCGAGCACCTCGAGCGCCCGCACGATGCGCTGGCTGTCGGTTGGCTTCAGCTGCATGGCGGCTCTCGAATCCTCACGCAACAACAAGGCGTGCAGCTTGACCGCGCCTTGCTCTTTCAACTCATAGCGCCAGCGATCGCGGATCCGCTGCGGAATGTCGGGCATTTCCGAAATACCCTCGGTCAGCGCGCGAAAATAAAGGCCGGTGCCGCCGACGAAGATTGGCCGCCGCGAGAGTGTTCCGTCATCGATCAGTTTCATCACGTCGCGCAGCCAGGCGCCGGTCGAGTAAGCGGAGCCGGGATGGACATGCCCATAGAGAAAATGCGGCGCTCTTGCGAGCTCGGCCGCCTCCGGCCGGGCGGTCAGGACGTCGAGAACCGAATAGACCTGCATGGAATCGGTGTTGACGATGACGCCACCTGTGCGTTCGGCCAATTCGAGCGCCAGCGCCGACTTGCCGCTGGCGGTTGGTCCGGCTATCAGGATCGCGTTCTTCACGCGGCCTTCGCCCGCATCCGCGCCGGAATTCTCGATGCCGCTCATTGCCACGCTTGTTTCCCATTCCGCTGACCGCGCTCTGTCGCCGTCGCTTGCGAATATGGCCTCACGGTCGGTGGGCGCAAGCGCTGTCGTCTGGCTGGCCGAAGGCATTGCCTGTGATCTTGCCCTGCCGCCAGAGGCGCAGGCTGATGAAACGACTGCAAGGCTTCGCGCCGCATTGGCCGTTGAGCCCGTCGATGTGATCGTCCAGCAGGCTGAAACACGCCGCAAGAAAATCCTTATCGCCGATATGGATTCGACCATGATCGACCAGGAGTGCATTGACGAACTGGCCGACGAGATCGGCGTCAAGGATCACGTGGCGGCCATCACCGCGCGGTCGATGAATGGCGAGATCGCCTTCGAGCCGGCACTGCGCGAGCGCGTGGCACTGCTCAAGGGTCTCGATGCCGCCGTGGTCGAGCATATCGTCGCCAATCGGCTGACGCTGGCCTCGGGCGGCCGCGCCCTGGTCCAGACCATGCGCGCCAACGGCGCCTGGACTGCACTCGTCTCGGGCGGTTTCGAGGTCTTCACCACGCGCATCGCTGCGATGCTTGGCTTTCAGGAAAACCGCGCCAACAGCCTGCTCGACCAGGATGGACGCTTCACCGGGCTGGTCGGCGAGCCGATCCTCGGCCGCGCCGCCAAGGCCGAGGCGCTGCTCGAAATCTGCGCGCGCCTTGGCTTGACGCCGGCCGATGCCATCGCCGTTGGCGACGGCGCCAACGATCTCGACATGATCCGCCTGGCCGGCACCGGTGTCGCGCTCCATGCCAAGCCTAGCGTCGCGGCGCAGGCAAAAGTCCGGATCGACCATGCCGACCTAACCGCGCTGCTCTATCTGCAGGGCTACCGGCGGGAAGAATTCGTGCAATGAAACCAATCCGTACCAAACGACTGATCCTGCGCAATTGGGAGGATCGCGACCGCCAACTGTTCCATCGCATCAATTCCGATGAACGCGTGATGGAGTTCTTCCCGTTTCGCCGCGACCGTGCCGCCGCCGACGCCAAGATGGATGAGTTCCGCGCCGCCATCGATCGCGACGGCATTGGCTTCGCCGCCGCTGAGATCGCTGCCACGGGCGAATGCATCGGCTTTGTCGGCATAACCGGAACCGATCACCTGCCGTTCCTGCCGGCCAGCATGATCGAGATCGGTTGGCGGCTGGCGCCCGAATTTTGGGGCAAGGGCTATGTCACCGAGGCCGCCGAGGCATGGCTGGCCTACGGTTTCGAGACATTGGCCCTCGACGAAATCGTTTCCTTCGCCGTCGCCGACAACCGCCGCTCGACTGCCGTCATGGAACGTCTCGGCATGACAGCCGATCCCTCCGCCGATTTCGATCATCCCGGCATTCCCGACAGCCATCCCGCGCTCAAGCGGAATGTGTTCTACCGGCTGTCTCGCCAAGACTGGCAGGCAAGAAAAAGGGCGGCTCTCTAACCGCCCTTTCCGTCAAAATCAGGTTTTGCAGGTCCTGCCGGACATCAATCCATCCGGATCGTCACGAACCTGAGCTCACCGGTCTTCGAAGCCAGCATCAGCAGCGCGTTCTTGCGCCCCTGCTCCTTCAGCGCGCCAATCCTGTCCATGACGTCCTTGGGCGTGGCGACCGATTCCTGCGCGATCTCGGTGATCACTTCGCCCGGCTGGATACCGCGTTCGGCGGCGGCGGAGTCCTTTGCCACGTCGGTGATGACGACGCCGGAGACATCTCCGGCGATGCTGAACTTCTTGCGCGTCTCGTCATTGAGTTCGCCGACCGTCATGCCAAGCACTGCGGCGGTCGAGACAGCCGGAGCCTTGTCGCCGCCCTTGTTCTGGTCGGTGTTGCCATTCTCGCCGCTGGCGAGCTTCTCGCCATCCTCGAGCCGGCCGAGCGTCACCTTCACCGTCTGCTCGACGCCCTTGCGCACGATCAGCACGTCGACGGCCTTGCCCACTGGGCTTTCGGCCACGACGCGCGGCAGGTCGCGCATTTCATGGATGTCCTTGCCGTCGAACTTGATGACGACGTCGCCGGCCTGGATGGTGCCGTTGTCGACTGGTCCGCCCTTGATGACGCCGGCCACCAGCGCGCCCTTGGCGGTCGCCATGCCCAGGCTTTCCGCGATGTCGTCCGTCACCGGCTGGATGCGCACGCCGAGCCAGCCGCGCCGCGTCTCGCCATATTGGCGCAACTGCTCGACGACGCCCGAGGCGAGCTGCGAGGGAATGGAGAAGCCGATGCCGATCGAGCCGCCGGACGGCGAAATGATCGCGGTGTTCATGCCGATGACCTCGCCGGCGCTGTTGAACAGCGGTCCGCCCGAATTGCCGCGGTTGATCGCCGCATCGGTCTGGATGAAATCGTCATAAGGGCCTGAATTGATGTCTCGGTTGCGTGCCGAGACGATGCCGACGGTGACGGTGCCGCCGAGGCCAAACGGATTGCCGACCGCCATCACCCAGTCGCCGACGCGCATCTTGGTGGAATCGCCGAATTTCACCGCCGTCAGCTTGTGGCCTTTCGGATCGACCTTCAGCACCGCGACGTCGGTCTTGGTATCGGTGCCGACCAGCGTCGCCTTCAAGGTCACGCCATCGGAAAAATTGACCTCAATGTCGTCGGCATCGGCGATCACGTGGTTGTTGGTGACGACGATGCCTTGCTCGGCGTCGATGACGAAACCCGAACCGAGCGATTGCACCTTCTGGGACCCATTGTCCTTGTCGCCACCGCGGTTCTTGAAGAAGTCGTCGAAGAAGTCCTGGAAGGGGGAGCCTTCGGGCAGCTGCGGCATCGGCACGGCGCCCGGCCCTTCGGTGCCCTTCACCGTCTGCGAGGTCGAGATGTTGACCACTGCGCCGAGCACGCTTTGCGCCAGGTCGGCGACCGAGGCAGGCCCGTCGGCGGCGAATGTCGGCGTCACGAAGGACGGGATGGCGGCAGTGCCCAGGACAAGCGCTGCCGTACCGGCGACCAACGTCCGTCGAGCAGCGCGCAAAAGGGTGTTGGATGTCATCGAGAAGCCTCCCGGCATTTCTGAAAGAGAAAAGCGCTTCGACGAAAACGCCGTGTCGCGCCATGATGGCAAGAAATACGGCACGTTTGCGGCTATGGCTATCGGCGGAGTGTAAATCGAGTGTTATTCCGCAAACCGGACGCCTTTACCCGCCCCGCACCAGCCAGACGACGCCGACACCGATGGCGATGGCGGCCAGCCCGCCAATCCGCAGTGCATTCTCCGGCATCGACAGCACTTCGCCCGCGAGCTTCCTCGCAAAGCGGGGGAAGCCGCCATAGACCAGGCCCTCTATGACAAGGACCAGGCCTATCGCCGCGAAGAAGTCCTGCACCGGCCGTTACTGGCCGGTGCTGGGCTGTGTCGTCGGCGCAGCGGGTGACGCCGCCGGCGCGGCGGGTGCCGGCGATGTCGGCTTCGCCGGCCCTTCCTTGCCGTCGGGATCGCGGAAGTAGCGGAAGAACTCCGAGCTTGGCGACAGCACCATGGTGGTCCCGGTGCTGTCCAGCGCGGTGCCATAGGCATTCATCGACCGGTAGAAGTCGAAGAAGGCCGGATCACGCTGATAGGCTCCCGCGAAGGTGGCGCTGCGCTGGGCTTCGCCCTCGCCGCGCAGGATTTCGGACTCCTTCCGCGCTTCGGCAACGATCTCGACCACTTCACGATCGGCGCGTGCCGTAATGCGCTGTGCCGCTTCGTTGCCGCGTGCCCTCAGCCGCGCGGCCTCAGCCAGGCGTTCCGCCTTCATGCGGTCGTAGGTCTGCTGTGAAACTTCGGCCGTCAGATCGGTGCGGCGGATGCGGACATCCTCGATCTGCAAGCCGAGCGATGTGGCGTCGGGCCTGAGCTGATCGCGAACTTCGCGCATCATCACGGCACGCTCTTCGGAGAGCGCGGCCTCGAAATCGCGCAGGCCGTAGACGCGGCGCAAGGCAGCGTCGAGACGCGTCCTGAGCCGCGCTTCGGCCAGTTCGATCTGACCCGACACCGCCGCACGGAAGACGCGCGGATCCGAGATGCGGTAGGCGATGAAGGCATCGACCTCATAGAACTTGCCGCCCGACACCTGGACGCGAATGTTGTCGAGATCGAAGCGCAGCACCCTGTTCTCGATCAGCTGCACCGTGTCGGCGTCGAAGAAGGAGAACGGCGCCTTGAAGTAGATGCCTGGCTCGCTCTTGACGTCAACGATCTCGCCGAAACGGAGCACCAGCGCCTGCTGGCGCGCATTGACCACGAAGACCGAGGAATAGATCAGGAACAGGATGACCGCCGCTACGACGACGAAGATGGGAAGACGGTTGGCCATCATCACTGGGTACCTCCCGTGCGCGCGGCGGGAGCAGCCGGCGCCGGCGGTTTCGGCTGCAATGCGGGCAGCGGCAGATAGGGCAGGACACCTTGTCCGTTGCCCTGCTCGACGATGACCTTGCTCGAGTCCTTCAGAACCCTCTCCATGGTTTCCAGATAAAGGCGTTTGCGCGTGACATCGGGGGCCTTGGCATATTCGTCGTAGACGGAGATGAAGCGCTGGGCCTCACCTTCGGCTTCCTGCACCACACGGTTCTTGTAGGCGGCCGCGTCTTCGCGGACCTGGGCTGCCTCGCCGCGTGCCTGGCCGAGCTTCTGGTTGGAATACTGATTGGCCTGCTCGACGAACTTGTCCTCGTCCTGCTCGGCACGCTGCACCTCGTCGAACGCATCTGCCACCTCGCGTGGCGGCGCTGCATCCTCGATGGAGACGGCGTTGACGTTGAGGCCGGCCTTGTAGCCGTCCAGCGTCGTCTGGATGATCTCGCGCACCGAGGCCGCTATGCCCTGACGGTCGTCGCGGAAAATGTCTTGTGCCGGCCGGCGGCCGACGGCTTCGCGCATGGCGCTCTCGGCAACCTGCCGCAGCATGCCGTCCGGGTCGGAAACGTCGAACAGGTAAGCGCGGGGGTCGGAGACCTGGTAGGCCACCGAAAACTGTACATTGACGATGTTCTGGTCGCCAGAGAGCATCAGGCCGTTGCCGCTGGTGTTGCCACCGCCAATGTCGACGAGTTGCTCTGAAATCTTGGCCGTCTCGACGGTTTCAAGCGGCCACCAGTGGAAGTGCAGGCCAGGTTGGGAAAGCTCGGCCTTCGGCTTGCCAAAGCGCAGTTCGACCGCGACCTCGTCGGGCTGAACGGTATAGACCGCCTGGAAGGCCCACAGAACGACCAGCACCGCGGCGATCAGCCCAAACACGGCCGGACTGGCGCCACCGCCCCCGGGCAGCGCGCGCCTCAGCCGATCCTGGCCACGGCGAATGATGTCTTCGAGGTCGGGAGGCGACCCCTGCGGGCCGCTCGGCCCCTTGGGTCCCTGCCCCCAGGGTCCCTGATTGTTGCCGCCGCCACCCCACGGGCCGCCGCCTCCGCCACCTTTGTCGTTCCAGGGCATGAATGTCCTTTCGCTTGGAATTCCCTCAAGCGCCGCGGGTACGGCGCAAATCCAGTGTCGTTCTTCTATAGGGACGCCACGGCACGCTTTCAACGCGATGCCCGTCGACTTCATCCGTTTTGGGCCGGTAGCGACCCTTTGTCGTCCTTAAATGCCGTTTTTGTCTTCAAACCATTTCGCGGCGGCGCTCGTAAACCGTATAGCGCGTCGCATGGCTGTCCTTTTCTCCTGACGGAACCCCCTGCGAACTGACCACGTGCCATGTATCAGGGTCGATCGGCGGGAAATACGCGTCGCCGTCGACGGCGGCCAGCACATGGGTGACGTGCAGGCGGTCCGCCAGCGGCAGCGCCTGGGCATAGATTTCGCCGCCGCCGATGATGCAGACCTCGTCGACGCCTGTCATGCAGCGTCCGCGCACCGTCGCCAGCTGGATGGCCGCTTCCAGCGTATGCGCCACCTCGACGCCCTCGGCGCGCCACGCCTTGTCGCGGGTGACGACGATGTTCAGCCTGCCCGGCAGCGGCCGGCCGATGCCTTCATAGGTCTTGCGGCCCATGATGATGGGCTTGCCCATCGTGTCGGCCTTGAAGCGCTTGAGGTCGGTGGAGAGCCGCCAGGGCAACCCACCATCCCGCCCGATCACGCCGTTCTCGGCAATGGCGACGTAGATCGCGACATGCATCAATTTGCGTCCCCGCCATTGCTGTCCGACGGTTCGAGCAGGAGGATATCGATATCGTGCTCGGGATAGAAATCGTGCGCCGTCATCTCGAAACTCGTCGGCCCGACCTTTTTGACGTTATCGCCGCAGAACGAGACCAGGGCTTTCGGGTTGCCCTTGTCGACGGTCAGCTTGAACTTGCCGATGGTGCCCGCCGCCCAGTTGCCGCCGGTGGTCAGGATATAGGCGATGCGGCTTTCGTAGAATTTGGGATAGCCGTCCGCATTGTCCTTGGCCGCCTTGCGCACCGCGTTCTCGAATGTGTTGTCCATGCAGTAGCGGGTCTTGTAGGTTGCGTATGAGCCCTGGAACTGGCCCTCATTGAAAAAACTGACAGACGACGTGCCGCCGACGCTCGGCTTGTAGCGGTGCGAGACGTGGACGTCCTTGTTGGCCGGAAAGGCCGAGCGCCACCAATAGGTCGAGCGCAATTGCCAGAACGGCGAATAGCCGGGTTTTTGGCCACTGTCGGCCTCCGCATCCTCGATGATGATGCCGCGGTTGACCCAGTCGTCAGCCACCGCTTGCGGCAGCTTCGCCAGCGCCGCCTTGGCGGCATCGCCGAACGGATTGAAGGGCACGTTTTGCGCCTTCAAATCGGCGCTGATGTCGATGCCGAGCGCGAGCACCTTCTGCTCGAGTTTCGGCTTTGCCGGCGCGCCGTCGATCGTCACCTCGAAGCCGAGGAAGTTGTCGCTCTGGTTTTCAGGGATCGCCGGCATCTCTTCGGGATCCCCCGAAATGTCGGGCATCGGGAAGGCCACGATCGCGTCGACATCCTTGTTGGTGTTGTTGTGGAAGACGTAATCCACCGTCACCTTTTCGGGCGAGATGAAAAGATCCTCACTTTGCATCGCCACGGCATCGTTGCGCGACAGGATCAGGCCGCCGGTGCCAAGCTCGGCAACCGAATCATTGGCCAATGCAGGCGCCCCCGATAGGGCCAGCACGGTGGTCAAAACATATCGCAGCATGAAAGCCCCCTCGGCGAGAATGCCCGCGGGACCCTAGCCCTTTCAATGCGGCGTTTCAAAGCCCTTCCGCGTCAGTGCTCACGCACGCAGTCTGGACACGTACGCGGTCTGGACAACCCTGCGGTCTGGACACGCATGTGGTCTGGACTAACAGGTTACGATCGGGCAGGAGTTCGCCGCATGCGCAAGCTTCTCGTCATCGGCATCGGCGCCGGCAATCCCGACCACATGACGGTTCAGGCCATATCGGGCCTGAACCGGGCGGACGTCCTGTTTATTCCCGACAAGGGCGCCGACAAGACAGACCTTGCCGACCTGCGGCGCGGCATCTGCGACCGCTTCGTCACCAACCCGACCTCACGCCGGGTCGAGTTCGACGTGCCGGTGCGCGTCGAACCAACGTCTTCCTATCGCTCGACGGTCGACGACTGGCATGAGGCGATCGCCGCCATCTACGAGGGGCTGATCCGCGACGAGATCGCCGGGGATGGTTGCGGCGCCTTCCTGATCTGGGGTGACCCCTCGCTCTACGACAGCGCCCTGCGCGTCCTGGAGCGCGTGCGCCTGAGGGGCAGTGTCGCCTTCGAGCTGGAAGTCATCCCCGGCATAACTGCCATCCAGGCGCTGGCCGCCAGCCACAAAACGGCGCTGAACCGCATCGGCGATCCTGTGCTGATCACCACCGGCCGCCGCCTGACCGAGGAAGGCATGCCGGACAATGCCGGCAGCGCCGTCGTCGTGCTCGACGGCAAATGCGCCTTCAACACGCTGGCCGACCAGAACCTTTTCATCCAATGGGGCGCCTATCTCGGCACGCCGGACGAGATCATCATCTCCGGCCGCCTGGGCGATGTCGGCGCCGAAATCGAGAAGCGCCGCGACGAAGCCCGCCGGGAAAAAGGCTGGATCATGGACACGTATTTGCTGCGGAAGCAGGAGTAGTAGTGAGTAGTGAAGCCAACCAACTACTGACTACTGACTGTTCCCTACCCCGCTTCAATCTCGGCCTGCAGCGCATCCATATGCGTCGCCGCCGCGGCGGACGCCGCGCGCTCGATGGCGCGAAAGCGGCTGACCACCGCCAGGCCGACCGTCGTCAGCTGCGCCCCACCGCCCTTGCGGCCGCCGGTCTGCGCCGAAACCAGCGGTTTGCCGAACACCCGGTTCATGTCCTCGACCAGATCCCAGGCGTGCTTGTAGGACATCTCCATGCCGCGCGCGGCGGCCGAGATCGAACCGAACGTGGCGATGTGCTCCAGAAGCTCGATCTTGCCAGGGCCTATCCGTCCGTCCGGATCGAGATTTATCCGCAAGCTCAGCGACGGCATTTTTGCTCCTCCGCGATCGCTTCAGCTTCGGCGACCGTTATTCCAAAACAATATAGCGGTGATCACCACCCCTGTCAGCCGTCGACCTCGAGCGGCAAGCCGGCGCCGGTGTTCGCCCGGTCGAAGCTCACGGTCTTGACCACCGCGAAGGCCTTGTCGCCAAGCCGCAGCTTCAGCGCCTGCCGCGATTGTTCCGTGATGCGAGCCAGCACGGTTGCGCCATCGCAGTCGATGCCGATCTCGACCGTCGGCCCTTCGCCCGGGCTGATCGCGACGATAGTGCCCGGCAAGATGTTGAGTGCACTGAGGCCCGTCGGTTTTTCCGTGGCGATCATCACGTCGCGAGCGCGAATGCGGATACGCACCGGAGCCCCGGGCTTCATCTCAAGGCGCGGCACGCGGATCTCGCCGGCGGCCGAACCGAGCACGGTCATGCCGAAAGTCTCGTCGTGACGCAGCACCTTCGTATCCAGCACGGCGCCACCCTCGCCGCGCTCTTCGGCCGGCAACAGGTCGAGCCTCTGCATGACTGCCTCGGTCAGCCCGCTGGCGATGACCTTGCCCTGCGCCAGCATCACCACGTCGCTGGCCAGCCGCGCCACCTCGCCAACCGAATGGCTGACATAGACGATCGGGATCTTCGTTTCGTCGCGCAGCCGCTCGATATAGGGCAGGATCTCGGCCTTTCGGGCTTCGTCGAGCGAGGCCAGCGGCTCGTCCATGAGCAGCAGCCTGGGGCTGGCAAGCAGCGCCCTGCCGATCGCCACGCGTTGTTTCTCGCCGCCCGAAAGTTTTGCCGGCCGTCGCCCAAGCAGCGGGCCGATGCCGAGCAGTTCGACAACACTGTCCATATCCGCGTAGCGTTCCACCGCTGGCGTGAACCAACGGCCGTAGCGCAGATTGCTCATCACGCTCATATGCGGAAACAGGCGCGCATCCTGGAACACCATGCCGATGCGGCGCTTGTGCCTTGGCACGAAAATGCCGGCACCGGTGTCGGCCAGCACGCGGCCGTCGACCTCGATGCGCCCCTGGTCCGGCCGGATCAGCCCGGCAATCATGTTGATCAGCGTCGTCTTGCCCGAACCGGATGGCCCGAACAGCGCCGTCAGCCGTCCGGCGCTCTCGAAGTGGGCGTCGATGGCGAAATCGCCAAGCCGATGTCCGATGTCGACAAGGACGCTCATTCGATGTCCATCCGCCGGCCGACGCGCCGCGCCAGCACTTCCGAGGCGACCAGTGCCGCCATCGAAATGATGATGGAAATCAGCGTCAGCCGCAGCGCCCCTTCGTCGCCGCCCGGCACCTGGGTAAAGGTGTAGATTGCCGTCGGCAGCGTCTGCGTCTCGTTGGGGATGTTGGAGACAAAAGTGATCGTGGCGCCGAACTCGCCCATCGCCTTGGCGAAGGACAGGATGGCGCCGGCGATCAGCCCGGGCAGGATCAGCGGCAGCGTGATGGTGCCGAACACCCACAGAGGGTTGGCGCCGAGCGTGCCCGCGGCCGCCTCCATCTTGCGGTCCACCGCCTCGATCGACAGCCGAATCGCGCGCACCATCAGGGGAAAGCCCATGACGCCGCAGGCAAGGGCGGCACCCGTCCAGCGAAACGAGAAGACGATGCCGAAATGTTCGGCGAGGAATGCACCGGCCGGGCCGCGCCTGCCGAAAGTCAAAAGCAAGAGATAACCGGTCACCACGGGGGGCAGGATCAGCGGCAGATGCACCAGCCCGTTGAGCAGTGTCTTGCCCCAGAATTTCCCCCGGGCAAGCAGCAGCGCGATCGCTATGCCCGGCGGCAGACTGGCCAGCATCGCAGCCGTCGCCACCTTGATGGACAGCCGGACCGCATTCCATTCGTCGGGAGTGAGGTCCAGCAGCCAGGTCATGTTGCGGTATCGGGGCCTTTTCGAGCTCAGTTGCTCGGCGTGAGCACGGTAAAACCCTGTTCCCTAAAGAGTGCGCCGGCCTTGGCGGATTGCAGGCACTTCAGGAAGGCCGGTGTATCCTTGTCCTTCGAATCGGCGGTCTGGGCAACCGGATAGATGATCGGCGGGTGTGAATCCTCTGGGAAGGTGCCGACCACCTTGACGCCCTTTTCGGCGTGCGCGTCGGTGGCATAGACGATACCGAGGGCTGCTTCGCCGGTCGAAACCAGCTTCAGGGCTGCACGGACATTCTCGGCCTGCGCCACCTTGCCCTCGACCGAGGACCAGACGCCGAGCGATTCGAGTGCCGCCTTGCCGTATTTGCCGGCCGGCACGGCCTTGAAGTCGCCCATGGCGAGTTTGCCGTCGCCGACAAGCTTGGCGAGGTCGAAGCCCTTCTCGATCTTGGCTTCGACAGTCGAATCCTTCGGCGCCACCAGCACGATCTTGTTGCCGAGCAACTTCACTTCCGTATTGGGCCTGGTCAGCTTTTTGTCGGAGAGATATTTCATCCAGTCGAGATCGGCCGGGATGAAGACGTCGGCCGGTGCCCCGCCCTCGATCTGCTTGGCCAGCGCCGAACTCGCGGCATAGGAGACGGTCGCGGCCTCGCCGACATCAGCTTCGCAGGCCTTGTTCACCGCGTCGAGCGCGTCCTTGAGGCTGGCAGCCGCGAACACCACGACCTTGTCTTCCGCGTGCGCTGCCGGCATTGCCGCCATCAACGCCGCTGCAAAACCGCTAATGGCGATCGTCCTCAACCCGAAACCTTTGCGCGTCACCGAAAACTCTCCCTGGGTTTGAAATCCGGTCGGCTCGAAGCCTGCAGACCGATATATCCGCATGGATATAACAAGGGAAGGCCTGGCATTGCCGGAATGCACCTGTTCGAGGGTTGTTCTGCTAAGATCTTCGATCGCTAACGAAGCCGTCGCGACCTCAAGCTCGAAAAAAGGGTAAGGAGGCCTATGCCGTGGTCAAGGCTTCGGACGTGATGGTCGGCATCGACTGAAAAGCCGCGGCTCAGACCGCTATCGGCGCCTTGATCGAGGCATCGGCGACATAGTTTTCCAGCCGGAAATCCTCGAAGCGGAAGGCGAACAGGTCCTTCACGTCCGGATTGATCCACATCGTCGGCAGCGCCCTCGGCGTGCGCTGCAACTGTTCGCGCGCCTGCTCGAAATGATTAGAGTAGAGATGCGCGTCGCCGAGCGTGTGGACGAAATCGCCTGGCTTCAGCCCCGTCACCTGCGCCACCATCAGCGTCAGCAGCGCATAGGACGCGATGTTGAACGGCACGCCGAGGAAGATGTCGGCGGAGCGCTGGTAGAGCTGGCAGGAAAGCCGGCCTTCGGACACGTAGAACTGGAACAGGCAGTGGCAAGGCGGCAACGCCATGGCTTCCACCTCGGCGGGATTCCAGGCCGAGACGATCAGTCGCCGCGATTGAGGATTGCGGCGGATCTCCTTGAGAAGATTGGCGATCTGGTCGATCGAACCGCCGTGGCCGTCCGGCCAGGACCGCCACTGCTTGCCGTAGACCGGACCAAGGTCGCCATTCTCGTCGGCCCATTCGTCCCAGATCGAAACGCCATGGTCCGTCAGGTACTTGATGTTGGTGTCGCCGGCCAGGAACCACAGCAGTTCATGGATGATCGACTTCAGGTGCAGCTTCTTGGTGGTGGTGACCGGAAAACCGCGCGCGAGATCGAAGCGCATCTGGTAGCCGAAGACGGAGCGCGTGCCGGTAC
Organism: Mesorhizobium sp. B2-3-13; assembly: GCF_006442195.1. NCBI lineage: Bacteria > Pseudomonadati > Pseudomonadota > Alphaproteobacteria > Hyphomicrobiales > Phyllobacteriaceae > Mesorhizobium > Mesorhizobium sp. B2-3-13. Next base: position 226,828 of record NZ_VFVQ01000001.1, on the reverse strand, counting down.
CGGTACGGTCGCCGCGATCGGCGCCGTTGTCGAGCACGTGCTGCAAGAGGTCGAGATACTGGCGCATCGGTTCCGGGCTCGATTCGAGATTTCGCCGATCATAGCGCATGTAGCCGCTGACGCCACGCTTGTCTGAAGTTTCCCCATCCAGGGGAGAAACTGTTTCAGCGCTTGCTCTGGCGAACCGGAAACGCGGAAAGTCGCCAGCCGGCCGCCAGAATGGAGTGACCCAAAAAAGTCCTAGAGGGAGCTGAGCTTGCCCAGATCCTTGGCCACCAGATAGTAAAAGGTCACGCGGTTCTTGGTGTTGTCGGCGTGCATCGCCTTGCAGGTCTTCTCGATCGCAGCGTCGGCTTTCGCCCCGTCGCTGACGCCGAGCTTCTTGGCCACCCAGCTCTCCTTGACCCGCGCCAATTCCTTTGGGTCCGTGCAGGACACCAGCGAGGAATCGCGGTTCCTCAGCGCAATGCCGAGATGCTTGACGATCTTTTCGACCGCATCGGCGTTTGCCGCGGCGTCATACTTCTTCACATCCGCAAGATAGTCGGCCATCAAAATTCCCCCTCGTCGGCACCACGGATCCGATCGATGAGGGCTGTGGCGCTTGGCAACTTGTGCGCTAGGTCGGTAACTCCTCACCGCTCGCAAAGCTTCGGTTGAGACCGCGCCCAAGTCAACCCTCGGCGTCGCGATTTGACACAGGGACAAACCACCATTGCGGCCTTTCATTTCCACGCAACGCCCCCTATATTCGTTTTGTCGGCTTGACCGACTATGGCGATAAATGGGCGATGAAATAAGCCGTTCGGACCCGGGGGCGGTACCCGGCGCCTCCACCAAAAGCCGCTGTCGACGATAGAGCGGTTTTTGCTGGGGGCGAAATAGGATCGACGAAGGTGTAAAGATCGTACTTTTGCCCGGCATTGTACCACCGTTATCGGGCTAAACTTATAGTTGCCAACGACAACTATGCGGAAGCACGTCTCGCTGCTTAATGCAGTGCGATAGCTTCAAATCAAGCCCTAGGGGTTCGCACTTCTAGGCGGGGTTCGGAGGTACCTGGCAACAGAAACCTCCACTTCTCCCCCTTCAATTTGCGTCACGCACAACGGCTCGTGCCGACGAAACTTCGCGCCTCTTACCCAGGACGAAGAGCGCAGGCAAACGCTCGACGAGGCCGAGCGCACTTGCCAATCAGTGGCCGGCGTTTGTGCCGAACTTGGCCACGAATTGGTGACCTTGCCGCTTGCGCCAGTCGAGGAGCGCGTGCGCTTCCTCCTCGACGCTGCTGGATTGTCGCTGACATCGCGAGCATAAAGCGGCCGGACCACCGGCCCGGCCTTTCATGCGCGTTGTTGGAACCCGGCGAAACATTGTGGATTGAACCGACATCTTGGAGATCGGAAACATGGCGCTCAAGCGGATGGACAATGTAGGAATCGTCGTCGAGGACCTCGGAGTGACGATCGATTTCTTTCGCGAACTCGGCCTCGAGCTCGAAGGGCGGGCCACGATCGAAGGAGAATGGGCCGGGCGTGTCACCGGACTGGGCGATCAGCATGTCGAGATTGCCATGATGCGCACGCCGGACGGCCACAGCCGGCTGGAGCTCTCCCGCTTCCTCACGCCGCCTGTCGTCGCGGATCACCGGAATGCCCCGGTCAACGCCCTGGGCTACCTCCGCGTCATGTTCACCGTGGACGACATCGACGATACGCTTGAACGGCTCCGCACGCGCGGCGCGCAGCTCGTGGGTGAAGTGGTCCGGTATAAGGATGTGTATCGGCTCTGCTACATCCGTGGGCCCGAAGGGCTTCTCATCGGACTCGCCCAGGAACTCAGCTGAGCGCCAGAGAGCAGTCGTGAACCCCGGGCAAACGCCGGTTTTGCGCCGGGATAGACGACTGCAGCTTGTGTCGTCCGCAATGCCTCCGGCACAAAAAAGGCCGGGATCGACCCGGCCTTTCCTGATTCATCGAGGGTTTGCCTATTCCGCCGGCGCTTCGACCGCTTCCCGCGAGCGGCCAAGCGTGACCTTCGCCAGCGCGAACGATACCACCGCGCAGAGCGTGATGCCGGCGACCATCGGAAACGGCGTGCCGTCGAAGAACACGCCGGCAACGCCCATGGCAAGCGCGCCGATGGCAAAGTGCAGCGTGCCCATCAGTGCCGACGCCGTGCCGGCGATCTCGCCATGCTCTTCCATCGCCAGCACCGATGTGGTCGGGATAACCAGGCCGAGGAAGCCGTAGCCGACGAACAGCAGGGCCGCCATCACATCGAGCCGGTCGACGCCCGTCGCCATGATGGCGAACAGCACAACCATCGTCGTGGCGTAGCCGGTCACCGCCACCCACACCACGCGCTTCAGCCCGAACCGTTCGGAAAGCAGGCCGGTCAGTTGCGACATGCCGATGAAGGCAACCGCATTGATCGAGAAGAACACGCTATAGACCGAAGGCGACAGCCCATAATGGTCGATCAGGATGAAGGACGAGCTCGACAGGTAGACGAAGAAGCTCGCAATGCCGAAGCCGGCGATCGCCACCAGGCCGAGGAAATTACGGTCGCCCATCAGGAAGCGGTAGCCGGCGAGCGCGGTTCCGAAGGAGGAACCGACCCGTTCTTCCGCCGGCCGCGTCTCTTTCAGCGAGGTGGCCAGGAGAATCGTGGCGAGCACGGCCGCGCCGGTCACCGTCCAGAATACGGCGCGCCAGCCGAAATTCTCGATGATCTGGCTGCCGGTCAGCGGCGCCAGGATCGGCGACACCGAAAACACCAGCATCAGCAGCGACATCAGCTTGGCGGCCTCATTGCCGGTGTGCAGATCACGCACGATGGCGCGCGGAATGGCCATGCCGGCGCTGGCGCCAAGACCTTGCAGGAAGCGGAAGGCGATCAACCACTCGATGGTCGGCGCCATTGCCGAGCCGATGCCGCCGACCATGAACAGCGCCAGGCCGCCATAGAGCGGCAGCTTGCGGCCGACCATGTCGGAGATCGGCCCAACGACGATCTGGCCGAAGCCCATCGACAGGAAGAAGATCAAAAGGCTCATCTGCACGGCGGCGGTGCCGGCATGCAGATCTGTGCCGATCGACGGCAGTGCGGGCAGATACATGTCGATGGCGAACGGGCCGATGGCGGACAACAGGCCGAGTACGACCGCGATGCGGAGGAATTTGGGACTCATGATATTGGCTTCTTTCGAATCTGGTTATCGCCGCCAGGCGACGTCTACCCCAGGACGTTCCATCCCGTGGGATTCCGACTCCTGGAGAGAATTTATTCGTCCCCCTGGAGTGAAATCCCTTTATGTCGTGTCCACAAATTTAGACAGCCTTGTCTAAATCGTCAATCACCTCTATATAGATTTTCATGAGACCGGGCGTTTCTCCTGACACTTTCCCGCCACGCGGCCACGAGGCCAAGCGCCTGTCGATCGTCGACGCCGCCGCCGGAGTGTTCTGCCGAGAAGGCTTCGCCGGTGCCAACATCGACCTGATCGCGGTTGAGGCGGGCGTGTCACGCCAGACCGTCTACAACCACCATGGCGACAAGGAAAAGCTGTTCATCGCCGTCGTGCGCGACCTGACCGAGCGCTGCAACGCCGGCATCTTCGCCACCATTGCCACCTTCCCCGATCAGCCCGGGGATATCGAAGCGGACCTGATCGGTTTTGCCGTGCGCCTGAACCAGAATTGCATCTGCAACCGCGACGGAAAATTCCTGCGCAAGCTTATCCAGACCGAAGGCGAGCGCTATCCCGAGCTCTTTGCCGAGTGGCGTAAACAGGGTCCGGGCCGGACATGGCCGGCAATCGCCGCCCGTTTCGCCCGCCTCGCCTATGGCGGCCACCTCACGATCGACGATCCCGACGTCGCGGCGCGCCAGTTCCTCGGCCTCGTCAATGCCGAATTGCAGACCACCTTCATGCTTGGCGGCACGCCGCGCGAGGACGAGGTGGTGCAATCGGCAACGAACGGCGTGCGCACCTTCCTGCGCGCTTTCGGCAAGCGCCCTTCCCCGGCCGGCGCGAAAAAGCACACTGCGCTGGCTAACGCATAACATTTGCGGTTGCGGCGAAGCCGTCTTGCAGATCAAATCGTTGGCAATAGTCTTCGCTTCGGCGCGGCGGCGGTCTATATCAGGTTTACGCCGCGCCCAAGCTTGATTACAGCTATGCGGACGATTCAACGGAACCCGACCACCTCATGGCCGACGACCACATCCGCTACGACATTCTGGCCCAGGAGGCGTTGCGCGGCGTCATGCGCAAGGTCCTGGCCGAGGTCGCGCGCACCGGCCTCCCCGGCAATCATCATTTCTTCATCACCTTCCTGACCGGCGCGCCCGGCGTGCGCGTGTCGTCGCGCCTGCGCGAGCGCTATCCCGAGCAGATGACCATCGTCATCCAGTTCCAGTATTGGGACCTGAAGGTGACCGACACCGGCTTCGAGGTCGGTCTCTCTTTCTCCGACGTGCCGGAGAAACTCGAGATCCCGTTCTCGGCCGTACGTGGGTTCTACGATCCCTCGGTCAATTTCGAACTCGAATTCGACGTCAAGACCGACGCGCAGCCCGACGAGGAACCGGCAGCACCGGCCCCCGAGCCGCTGACCATCGTCTCCGAGAAGAAGCCGAAGGCCGAGAAGAAGGCCGCCGCCGAAGCGGAGAAGAAGCCCGCCGCTGGCGATGCCGGCACCAAGGGCGCAGAAGTGGTCTCGCTCGACGCCTTCCGCAAAAAATAGGCTCGCGGTCCATGGCCGATATCGTGAACCTTCGTCAGCTCCGCAAACAGAAGGCGCGAGCCGAGAAGGAACAAATGGCCAGCCAGAATCGCGCCTTGCACGGCCGCACCAAGGCCGAAAAGCAACGCGACCGCCTGATCGCCGACAAGAGCGAAAGGTTCGTCGCGGGCCATCACCGCGAAAAGCCCGGCGAACCAGGCAACCCCAGCCAACCTAACGATCGCAGCCAATCTGGCGATTCCAGCCAATCTGACGGTCAATGAGCGCCGTCGAAAAGCGCTCGGTGACCATTCGCGGCCATCGCACCAGCTATTCCCTCGAAAAACCCTTCTATGACGACCTCCTCGCCATCGCGGCGGCGAGAAAGCTGACACTCGCCGCCCTTGTCGCCGAAATTGACGAGACCCGGCCGCGCGGTGCCAACCTGTCCTCGGCGCTGAGGCTCTATGTCCTGGAGTGGGCGAAGCACGGGACGAACGCCTGAACTAGGCACTGTCAGCCACGTCTGCCTTTTTCCTGCGTCTGGTGCCGAAGCCGAGCAAGGTCGAGCGCTCACGCTCCTCGGCCTGCTTGCGCGAGCGCACGCGCATCAGATCCTTCCAGCCGACATAGCCGACCAGCCTTCCGTCCTCACGCGCCACGACCGGCAGATGCGAGACATTGGCCGTCAACAGTTTGTCCGAAAGACCTTCCAGATATTCGTCGGGATAGGCCAGCGTCACCTTGCTTCCGGCCAACAACTCCCCCAGCGTCGTCGTCCGGTGCTTGCCGGCGCGGCGCCAGCGCAGGATCGCCGGCGGATCGATGAGCCCGAGCACCTGCCTGTTTTCATCGACCACGGGAAAACTCGGATGCCGGGTTTCCGGCGCGGTCAAGAAGGCGGCCGCGCCATGCAGCGTCATTGTCGCCGGCACGCTCTCGACTTCCGATGTCATCACCTCGCGCACCCTGGTGAGCGCGAATGGATCGACGCGATATTCGCGCACAAGGTGGTGCCCTCGCCTGGCGATCTTCTCGGTCAGGATCGAACGCTTCATCAGGAGAACGGTGACGGCATGCGCCGCCGCACAGGCCGCGATCAGCGGCACCAGCACATGCGTGTTGCCGGTCAGCTCGACGGCGAAGAAAGTGGCTGTCAGCGGCGCGCGCATTGTGCCGCCCATGGTGGCGGCCATGGCCAGCAGCGCCCAGAAGCCCGGGTCCGCCGCCGGCAGGATCCCGGCAAGCACCGCGCCCATTGCGCCACCCATGATCAACAGCGGCGCCAGCACGCCGCCCGAGGTTCCCGAGCCGAGCGCCACCGACCAGATCACGGCCTTGACCACCAGCAGCAGGAGCGCCGCGGTCGCGATCGTGCGGCCGTCCAGCATGTCGGCGATGTTGTCATACCCCACGCCGAGCGCCCGTGGGTCGATCAATCCGCCTATGCCGACCACCAGGCCGCCGAGCATCGGCCACCACATCCAGTGGATGGGCAGCTTCTGGAAGCCGTCCTCGCACGCATAGACCATCTGCGTCAGCAGCCCGGACAAAAGACCGGCGCAGATACCGACCAGCACCCAGCCGCCAAGGCCGAGGAAGGAAACCGCCATGCTGCCCTGGAACGGAAAGATCGGCCCCGGCATATGCAGCATCGTGCGCTCCACCTCCGCCACGATGGCCGCCACCGCCACGGGAATGAAGCTGCGCGGCGTCCATTCGAACAAAAGCAGTTCCACCGCCAGCATGATGGCCGCGATCGGCGTGCCGAACACGGTGGTCATGCCGGCCGCCGCTCCCGCGACCAGCAGCGTCTTGCGCTCGGTGTCTGAGACCGGCAGCATCTGCGCGATCAGCGAGCCGATGGCGCCGCCGGTCATGATGATCGGCCCCTCGGCGCCGAACGGCCCGCCGGAGCCGATCGAGATCGCCGACGACAGCGGCTTCAGGATTGCCACCTTCGCGTCCAGTCTGGAGCGCCCGAGCAGGATCGCCTCGATCGCCTCGGGAATGCCGTGACCGCGGATCTTCTCGCTGCCATAGCGCGCCATCAGGCCGATGATCAGCGCGCCGATGACCGGAACGATGACGGCGGCAAGCCCGAGCGGCGTATCCTGCAGCTTCAGCTCGGCAAGCGAGAACTGGCCGAAATAGGCGATGTTGGTGGCCAGCCGGATCAGCTTCAGCAGCACGATGCCGGCAAACAGCCCGGCGGTCGCCACCACCACCGCTATCGCGGCGACGAGCAGCACTCGGGCATCCGTGGTGAAATCCCTGAGATGACCGGGATTGGAGTTGTGGGTCTTCATGGTTGCGTTGCTTCCCGGCGGCGGCCGTATCTGGTTCTGCGGCACGGTCGAAGTGGCCAGCCGGTTGTCGGTCGGCTATGTATCGTAACACGATATATCTATTCAAGCTCATTCCGCCCGAAATTTCGTTTGAGCTTTCTCCGGAAAACGAAGACATCTCCTATATGACGCAGCCACCCAAGACACGACGCCCCGCCATCAGGCAATCCGACTACGAGCGGCTGTCCGAATTCCGCTACCTGATCCGCCGCTTCCTCGAATTCAGCCAGGTGCAGGCCGAGGATGCCGGCCTGACCCCGCGCCAGCACCAGGCGCTGCTGGCGATCAAGGGCTATCCGGGCGGCGGGCCGGTGACGGTGGGCGACCTGGCGGAACGCCTGCGCATCCGCCACCACAGCGCCGTCGAACTGGTCAACCGCCTCGGCGAGGCAGGACTGGTCGCACGAGATCAGGACAAGGACGATCATCGCCGCGTACTGCTGCGGCTGACCGAGCGCGCCGACGATTGCCTGGCCGAGTTATCTGCCGCGCATCTCGACGAGCTCTCGCGCATAGAACCCATGCTGCGGCGCCTGCTCGATGGGGGCCAAGACTGACGCCCGGCGTCCGCGCGGGCCGATACCGAACTATTTTTTTCGAATCCGAATCCTTTGGCCTGGCCGCTGCGTCCTGGACAGGTGAGAGCCGAGGAACCGATGCGATGAAACACCATCTGATACGCTATAAGACGAAGCCGGACCGGGCCGACGAGAACGAGCGCCTGGTCAAGGCCGTGTTCGAGGAACTGCGCGGCAAATCGCCGGAAGGCGTTCGCTACATGACCTGGCGCTCCGGTGACGGCACTTTCGTCCATCTCGTCGAGATCGAAACCGACGAGCATGCCGATGTCATCCCCGGGCTTGCCGCGTTCGAGGCCTTCCAAAATGGCATCAGGGATCGCTGCATCGACCCGCCGCACCGTGACGTGATGACAGTGGTGGGCCATTATCGGATGCTGGACGAGTAGCTGAATAAACCACGTCAAGAACGGGCGGTGCATGAACAGTCAAGGCGAAGTCCGCGAGCCTTTCGACCGCTTGTTCGGCGAATTGCGCCCCAAGCTGCACCGCTATTGCGCCCGCATGACAGGCTCGGTCGTCGATGGCGAGGACGTCTTGCAGGAGGCGCTGGCCAAGGCATTCGAGGCCTTGCCCAACGCCGGCCCGATCGCCAATCCCGAAGGCTGGCTGTTCCGCATCGCCCACAATGCGGCGCTCGATTTCCTGCGCCGCCGCGCCCGCGAGAGGGCCTTCTCCGACGAGGAGCCGGACATGATCGCCGACCCGGCAAATTCCATCGCCGACCGGCAGGCCGCGGCAGCCGGATTGCACAGTTTCATGCGCCTTCCCGTCGCGCAACGAAGCAGCGTCATCATGATGGACGTCCTGGGCTATTCGCTGCAGGAGATCAGCACCATGCTCGACACCAGCATCCCCGCGATCAAGGCCGCGCTGCACCGTGGCCGAGGCCGGTTGCGCCAGTTCGCCAATGAACAGGACGATCGTCCTGTTCCCAGGCTGAGTGCATCGGAGCGCCTGTTGCTCGACGCCTATGTCGATCGCTTCAACGCCCGTGATTTCGACGCCGTGCGGGACATGCTGGCCGATGAAGTGCGGCTGGAACTGGTGGCCAGGGCAAGGCTGAACGGCCGCAAGGAGGTGGCCACCTATTTCGGCAATTATTCCCGGGTGCAGGATTGGCATTTCGCGCCTGGTTTCGTCGAAGACCGTCCGGCAATCCTCGTGCGTGATCCCAACGACCCTGCGGCAGCGCCGACATACTTCATCCTGCTGGGTTGGCAGGGCGACAAGCTTGCCACCATCCGCGACTTCCGCCACGCCAGATACGTCGCTGACGGCGCCGAAACGTTTCTTCTTTGAGACGATTGCGAGACGGCGAGCAACCGGAAAGCCCAGTCCTACCGCCTACTGCAGCGACTTCAGCAGATTGTCGACAGTGAACGGATTAGCTTTCGGCTTGGCCGGAGGCGGATTGTCGTTGGCGGGCACCCGCTCGGCCTTGGGCGCCTGTTCCGCCGCCTTGCGCTCGGCTTCGAGCCTGGCTTTTTCCTGAGAGGCAATGCGCATCGCCTCCTCCGCCTTCTGGCGCTCCTGCTCGGCCTGCGCCTTGGCCGCCTCCTCCGCTGCCTGCTGTTCCGCCGCCGCCTTCGCATCGGCATCGGCCTTGGCTTTCGCGTCTGCATCCGCCTTGGCTTTCGCTTCCGCGTCGGCCTTCGCCTTGGCATCCGCTTCAGCCTGGGCCTGAGCGTCGGCTTCCGCTTTTGCCTTGGCGTCGGCTTCTGCTTTCAGGCGCGCCGCTTCCTCCTGCTGGCGCAATTCTTCCGCGGCCTTGTCGCGGGCATCCTGAAGTGCCGCGTAGTAGCGCACCTCGCGCCGCAGCCGCTGTTTCTCAAGCAGCGCGGCCTGCATCGCCTCGACGCGTTGCTGTTCTTTTTCCAGCGCGCGCTGGGTCAGGAACTGCGCCAGCGGCTCGCTGTCGAACTGCCGTTTCACGGCACCGAACGGCCCCTCGGCGGTGAAATTCACGACCGGCTCGGAGCCGACCAGCGCTTCGTCGCCGGGCCGATAGGTGACCGCGCCCTTGGCCGAAACCGTGCTGGCGTTAAGGTCGGCCGTGATGTCGGCCGACAAGGTCGCCGCCGGATTTTCAAGGCTGATCGGCGGCGCTCGCAGCATGCCGCCGGCAATCGTGAAGGCGACCTCGGCGTCCTTTGCCGCGAAGCTGCCGTCGGCTGCGATGTCAGGCACGAAGCCAGCGGTCTTGGCCGCGTCGATATCGCGGCCGATCGCATCCGCCTTGGCGAGGAATGCGCCGAACGCGTCAGGATTGACGCCGGCGATCTGCAAGCCCTTCAGCGTCGCCGTGCCGGATCCCGACAGAGCGGCAATCATCGCGTCGACCGACTTGCCGCTGGTCGACATCGTCGTCGAGAAATCGCCACTGCCGCTGATGCCCGCATTCGGCAAGACATCAGCCAGGTCGGCACCCGCCAGTTTCATCTGTCCGGTGAAAAGCCCGGTGCCCTCATTGTTCTTCAACTCGAACAGGCCGGAGAGCGCCCCGCCGAGGAATTTGGCTTTGAGATCGGCCACCCGAATGCCTTCCGGGTCGAGCTTGAGCGAGAAGGCCGCGTCATAGGCGGTGGCCAACGGGCCGGCGGCCAGCGAAGCCGTGGTCAGGTCGAGATCGGCGGTGAACGGCAGGCTGGACTTCTGGCTGAACGGCGCCGACGGCCATGCGCCGGCCTTCTCACTCTTGTCGGCATTGTCACTCTTGCCGGCGCCGTTCTTGTCCAAGAGAAAAGCGGAATCGCCAAACAGTGCCACCGCCATCGGATCGAGGTCAAGTTCGTCGAGCGCCAGCGCACCGGCCAGATGCGGCACGCCATCCTTGCCGTCGACCCCCTGCTTGACATCGAGGTTGATGTCGCCGGACACAGCCGCCTCGTTGATGGCGCCGCTGAGCCCGGAGAGCACCAGCAGGCCATTGCCGTAATCGGCCTGCGCGGCCAGCGATGTCGACATGCCGGCGCCCATGCCGGGCAGGCCAATGCCCGTCGTCATCAGCCAAGGTTCGATGTCGGCGGCGTCGAGGTTGACCTTGCCCTTGGCCGTCGGACCTTGCTGCGTGTCGGCGACCGTACCCTCGAAGCCGGCCTTGAAGTCGTTGCCGGCAAGGCTGAAGCTCGTCGCCAGGCCGCCGCCAAACGTGCCCTTGGCCTGGATATCGGTGCTTGCTTCACCCAGCATGCCGAGCGGCAGCGCCGGCAGGCCATAGAGCGCCAGCAAGGCGGTTGCGTCCGGGTTCCTTGCATTGAAAGTCAGGGTCACCGGCGCGTCGGCAAGCTTGTTCACCGCGCCCCTTCCCGACAGCGACGCCGAAAACGCCGAGCCGCCGGCCTTGCCCTGCCCGCTGACCGCCAGACCCGTAGTGCCATCGCCATTGTCGGCGGCACTGGCCACGAGGTCGATGCGCGCATCCTGGAACAGGTCGGGATAAGCGGCGGCGCGGCCCGCAAGCCCCTTCAGCACGGCATTGTCAGGATAATGCTGCGCGGCGACGTCGATCAGCGGCTTCAGGTCGACCGCGACCACCGAGGCGTCGAGCTTGCCGGTCGGGCCCGCCGGAAAATCCTTGATCCGGCCCGTGGCGCTGATCGAGGAACCGGCCAGTCCGCCGACCGAAAGCCTGTCGATTTCGAGCAGTCCGTCCCGCAGCCTGAGAGCGGTATCGATCGTGTCGGCGGTCAAGCCGCCGGCGCTGACCGGGCCGGCCTTGATCTGGAAATCGAGGTCGCTGCTGGCAAAACGGTTGGCGCCCTTGTCGCTGACGAAGATCGAGGCGAAGGCCGCCAGCCCGTCGACATCGAGGTCACCGCCCTCGAGCCGCATCAGCACCGAGGGCTTTGCGTCGTCAGGCTGGCTGGAATCGATGCGGCCGGAAAACTTCGCCTTGCCCAGGATCAATTCGAGATCGCTGAAGGATTGATGGTTTTCCGAGAGATCGACCTTGGCCTTGAACCCGGCGGCAGGCAGACGGCGGATCGCTTCGTCGACATCCTTCGACAGCCAGGCTGCGAAACCCGAAGGTTGCGCCACGGCCAGCAGCAACGAGCCGGTGAAGCCGAAATGGCCCTGCACGTTGAGCATGACCTTGCCATCGGCTTCCAGCCTGGTGCGGCCCGGCAAGGTCGCGGCCAGCGATTTCACCGACCAGCCGTCACCGACCGGCTCGGCGGAAAGATGAACGTCGCGCACCGTGGTGTCGCCGGCCACCACCGCCGGCAGCTTGACCTCGACCGTACCGGGAATGGCCGGCTTCGGCACATCGAGCAACGCCTGCTCGAGCCCGGCGATACGCTGGTCCAGCGTCAGGCCCGCACCCGCCGGCGCACCCACCGCCTCGTCGAATTGCACCTGTGCGCCGTTGGCTTCGATGGCGAAGCTCGGTTTCTGGCCGAGATCGACCGAAGCCTTGCCGTCGGCGGTGTAGGGATTGTCGAGCGGACCGGTTTCGAAACGGAATTCATCGACACCAAGCTTCTGGTGGTCGAGCGAGAACTTGCCGTTCAGCCGGAAACCCGGATCGGGCTTGCCGGCGCTGACCTTGACCGTCTCGCCATCCGTGCCGCGCAGCTCGGCTGAATTCTTGCCGGCACCATCCTTGTCGGCACCCGAAATCTTGAACTGGCCGGAATAGACGGCGGCACCGTTGACGATTCCGGCATTGCCGTCGGTCTCGATAACCAGCGGATAGGCTTCGGGGTCCGCCCTCACCCGTAACCGCATCTGCCCGGAGGGTTCGGCCTTGCCGGTCGACGCCGCGACCGTGGTCCGCAACCCGTCCAGCCGCAACGTGCCGTCCATGCGCCACGGACCGGCCAGCGACTTGGCCGAAATGGTCGAATTGATCTCGGAAAAGATGTGGCTGCGGCCGCCGGCGGCATGGCGCAGTTCGACCTGCCCTTCCGTCACCGTCAGCTTCTCGATCGAAATCTGGCCGGGGTCGAAGGGCGAGGACGGGCGCATCGCCCAGTCGACGGTTCCATTGGCGGCGATGTCTATGGTCGCCTTCGGCCGCACCAGCCGCATGTCGAAGATCAGCACCTCGCCGCGCAGGAAGGGCGCCAGTTCGGCATCCATCGAAAACGTCTCGACGGTCATGGCCGGCTGGCCGTCGGGGCCACCGGCGACGGCGACGTTGGAAAAGGTCACCGAGGGGAACGGCAACAGCCTTGCCGTGGCGTCGCCCTGCACGGTGACCTTGCGGCCGAGGATGGCGCTTGCCTCGCGCTCGAACTCAGCGCGGTAGCCGGTCCAGTCGACGAAATACGGCACCACCAGCGCCGCAAGCAGCACCAGCACGAACAGGCCACCGAAGATCACGAACAGGCGTGCGAGCATCCGCTCCGAACAGGTTGATTGAAATTCTGCCGCACTCTACCCGCATCCGCGTGTCGATAAAGAGGCAATTCATCCTGTGTTGCGTCACGTCGGACGATCTGAAACAAATTCTGGGAAAAGCGGAGATTCTCGGATGTCGGGCAAAAACTGGGATCGCGTGCCGATCGATGCACAGAGTGTCGATGCCCCGCTATCGCAGTCGGCGATTTTCCTTGTCGTCACCGTCGCCGGCGAACAGCCGGCCTTGGCCAGGGTTTGCTCCGTGCTCGGCGAGCTCGACGATCTGGTCAAGACTGTCGGATTCCGCGATCTTGGCGGGCGCCTGTCGTGCATCGCCGGCATCGGCAGCAATCTCTGGAACCGGCTCAGCCCCGGCCGGCGACCGCTGGAGCTGAAGCCGTTCGCGCCGATCAAGGGCGCGGTCCATTCGGCGCCAACGACGTCGGGCGACCTGCTCTTCCACATCCGCGCCGAGCGGCCCGACATGTGCTTCGAATTCGAACGTATCCTGCTCGACAGGCTTGGTCCCGGCGTGACCGTCGTCGACGAAGTGGCGGGCTTTCGTTATTTCGATGCCCGCGACCTGCTCGGTTTTGTCGACGGCACTGCAAACCCGACCGGCCTCGATCTGCCAGCCTCGGCGCTGGTCGGTGACGAGGATGCCGACTTCGCCGGCGGCAGCTATGTCGTGGTCCAGAAATATCTGCACGATATGCAGGCCTGGGCGCGCATTCCGACTCCCGAGCAAGAGACGATCATCGGCCGCACCAAGATCGACAACATCGAAATCGATGATGACGACGCGCCCCGCAAATCGCACAAGTCGCTGGCCACCATCGAGGATGCCGACGGCAACGAGTACGACATATTGCGTGACAACATGCCGTTCGGCAGGCCCGGGCAGAACGAATTCGGCACCTACTTCATCGGCTACAGCAGATATCTTTGGGTCACGGAGAAAATGCTGCAGCGTATGTATGTCGGCGACCCGCCGGGCGCCTACGACCGGCTGCTCGATGTCTCGACGCCGCACACCGGCACGACCTTCTTCGCCCCGACCCGTCCCATGCTGCAGACGCTTGTGCAGGCGAAGTAAGACAAGCTACTCCACTGCACGGTAGAGCAGCGGCTGGTGGCCTCTATCCGCGGTCCCTCAGCGTGCGTCGCGTTTCGCCTGCGCCACCTTGGCCGCTTTGCGCTGGCGGCCAAGTTCCGCCGGTCGAACAAGACTTGGAACCTTCTGGTTGGCGACGGCCCGCATGCCCTTGTGCGCCGTTCGCGAATTATGCGTGGGACCGTGCGGGGCTTTCTGCTTCAAGGCCAGCGCCTTGCGTGCATTGTCAACCAGCGAAATGCGGGCCGCCAGTTGGCGGCGCCGTTCGGCCTCGCCGTTCAGCCGCCGCATCGCCATGGCCAGCACCGCGAGCTTCACTTGTGAACCGCCATCGGCCTTTGAGGGTGCCGCGCCTTTCGGCGCGCCCTTGCCGCGTATCTCGCGCCGCCTGCGATGCGCTTCGGCCTGCGCCTTGTCACGCCGTTCCCGCAACAGCTTGACCAGGCCGGAAAGGTCGGTATCGGAAAGTTCCTGCACCACCGGATGGTGCGATTTCTCCACCATCTCGTGTTCGTCGGCGCTCAGCGCTCGCGCTTCTTCCTTGCGTGAAATGGCCATGACAGTCCTCCTCAGCCGGCACGCCTGTCTTTCCAGGCTTGCCACTGCGGGAGCCTCGACCCGAATGGCCGCGCGGTCAAGACGCGCTCTTCACGACGCCCTAGCCCGCGTCAGGCAGGATCTTGCCCGGATTCATGATATTTTGCGGATCGAGCGCCTGCTTGATGGTGCGCATGACGTCGACGCCGTGGCCGAGTTCATGACGCAGGAAGCCGATCTTGCCCTGGCCGATGCCGTGCTCGCCGGTGCAGGTGCCCTCCATGGCGATCGCCCGCATGTTGAGCCGCGCGACGAATTTTTCCGACAGCGCGATTTCCTTGGGATCGTTCACATCCATCAGCACCAGCACGTGGAAATTGCCGTCGCCGGCATGGCCGACGATCGGCGCGATCAGCCCCATCTCGGCGATATCGGCCTCGGTTTCCATGACGCATTCGGCAAAGCGCGATATCGGCACACAGACATCGGTCGAAAGCCCCTTGGCGCCCGGCCGCAAGGTCAGCGACGCCCAGTAGGCGTCGTGCCTCGCCTTCCACAATTTTGTCCGCTCCTCGGCGACGCTGGTCCACAGAAACGGCCCGCCGCCATTTTCTTCCGCGATCATGCCGAAGGTCTCGGCCTGCTCGGCGACACCGGCATCGCTGCCATGGAATTCCACGAACAGGCACGGGCTCTCGGGATAATCGAGCTTGGAATAAGTCTTCATCGCCCGCATCTGCAGTGCATTGACCAGTTCGATGCGCGCCACCGGAATGCCCATCTGAATCGTCGCGATGACGGCGTTGCAGGCCGCCTCGACGCTCGGAAACGGACAGACGCCGCCCGAGATCGCCTGCGGAATACCCTGCAGCTTCAAGGTTAGCGCGGTGATGATGCCGAGCGTGCCTTCCGAGCCGACCAGCAGCCGGGTCAGATCATAGCCCGCAGAACTCTTCTTCGCCCGTTTGCCGGTCGTCACCGTCTCGCCGTCAGCCATGACGGCGGTCAGCGACAGCACGTTCTCGCGCATCGTCCCGTAGCGCACCGCATTGGTGCCGGACGCCCGCGTCGCCGCCATGCCGCCGAGCGAGGCATTGGCGCCCGGATCAATCGGAAAGAACAGCCCGGTGTCGCGCAAATGCCGGTTCAGGTCCTCGCGCGTCACGCCGGGCTCGACCGTGCAGTCGAGATCCTGTGGATTGACCGAAAGAATGCGGTTCATCCGCGACGTATCGACCGAGATACCGCCACCCGGCGCATTGGTGTGGCCTTCGAGCGACGAGCCGACGCCAAACGCGATCACCGGCACGCGATGCGCGGCGCAGGCGCGCACGATCTCCTGCACCTCGGCCATGGTCTCGGGGAAAGCCACGCCGTCGGGCGCCTGCGTCGGAATGTAAGTCGTCGTATGCGCGTGCTGCGAGCGGATGGCCTGGCCGGTCTGGAAGCGCTCGCTCAGCCGCTGCTTGAGGATGCCGAGCACCGCCGCGATGCCTTCCTCGTTGCGTTCGACCGGATTGAGGTCGCTCAGAGCCATGAAATCCTCCGCGAATGGACCAGCATGCATGCTTGTTATGCGATTATGGATGCGTAGTCTCCGCAACCACGCTCTGTCCAGCACCAGAACAAGGAAGTTTCAATGTCCATCCCCGCCCCCTTCGTCTCCAGGCCCATGGACATCGAGAAGGACTGGATCGACTATAACGGCCATCTCAACATGGCCTACTACAACGTGCTGTTCGACCGCTGCTCGGACGAGGCCTTCGAGGCGATGGGCATGGGGCTGGACTATGTGAAAGAGCGGCGGCTCACCATCTACACCGCCGAAGTCCATGTCTGCTACGTGCAGGAACTGCACCTGGACCACAAGGTCACGGTCTCCTTCCAGCTCATCGAGCATGACGAGAAGCGGCTGCGGGCCTACCAGGAAATCCGCCATGTCGACGGCTGGCTCGCCGCCACGTCCGAGACCTTGTCGCTGCATGTCGATATGTCGGGGCCGAAGGTGGCGCCCTTCCCGGCCGATGTGCTGGCGAGGATCCAAGCCATGCGCGCCGCCCATTCGGTGCTGCCTATGCCCGAACGCGCCGGCCGCTCGATTGGAATCAAGCGCAGGTAGGGCGGAGCCGGCATCCATCTCGCCCATTAGCGGGAGACCGGGCTGGCTTCAAAGCCACACCCGAAACTCAAAATCGCAGAACATCGGATAACCGCCGGCACCCGCGCTTGAAGCGGGTTCGCACCGACGTTAACCTTACCGAGGTTTTAACGGGAACAAGCCAATTGAGCCGTTGAACGACTCAGCGGAGCGGTCGAAAACGTCCGCACAAGGGTTGTTTTAGCGGGCGGCGGGGCGAAGCCGGTTCGAGGAACGTGCATGAAAACCGACATCAAGGTCGAGGTGGACAGGCTGGCCGCCGATCCGCGGATATCAGACTACGATTTCTGGCGTTCGCTCAAGAATGTCGACAACGAGATCTTTCACATCGCCAACAACAACGAACCGATTCCATTCGACATGATCCGCTGGCGCAGCATCCTGAAGCGCGCCCGCCTGAAGCGCGGCCATGCATAGCGAGGCGGAGGGATCAAATCCCCAGCTTCACGGCTGCCGCCTGATCGCCGCCAGCGGTGAGCGCGCGATCACCGGCGATGACTGGATGATCGCCGTATTGGTCATCGCATGGGGGATGATGCGGTCGATCACCCGTTCGAGTTCGGCGACCGAGCCGACATGCGCCAGCGCGATGAAACAGTCTTCGCCGGTCACCCGGTCGCATTGCGCGATTTCCGGCAGGTCTCGGATGATCTCGGCCACGACGGCCAATTGCCCAGGCACCGGCCGGATGCGCAGCCATGCCGATAGTTTCAGGCCAAGCGCCGCGGGATTGATCTTGACGCAATAGGCCTCGATCACGCCGTTTTCCTGCAGCCGCTTGATGCGCTCGGCCACACTCGGCGCCGACAGGCCGACCGAGCGCGCCAGTTCCGCCGTGCTGGCGCGCGCATCCTTTTCCAGCAGGCGCAGGATCTTCATGTCGGCCGCATCGAGGTCGATGTTTTCGCTTCGAAGGCGTTTCATGGAAAACTCCTTGCTTCCGGGTAAGAAATGATCGGACAAGCGGATCATCATCCATATAAGTCGGGACGATCGGCTACGATACTGGTCTCATGGACGACCCGAGGCAAGCACCGCATTCCGGTTTTACCGCAGTCAGCCCTACTGCTGTCCGCCCGGCCCTTGCCGGCCCCGCACTCAGCGGGCTGCTGACAAGACTGCCGCCGCATGTCTGGTTCGCGGTCAGCGCGGTCTTCCACTATCTCGGTCCGGCCTTCGCCGTGCTGCTTTTCCCGCATGTTGGCGTGCTCGGCATGGCGTGGCTGCGCATCGCCACCGCGGCGCTGATCTTCGCGCCGCTGACCCGCCCTTGGCGAACCTTCGCCCGTGCCGGCCCTCGGACGCGGCTCCTGCTCATTGCCTTCGGCGCTTGCCTGGCGGTGATGAACTGCTCGTTCTACCTGGCGCTTGACCGCCTGCCGATCTCGCTGGTGGCGGCGATCGAGTTCGTCGGCACCATCGGCATTGCGCTGGTCGGCCTAAGGAGCGCCCGCAATCTGGCCGCCCTTGCCATCGCCGTCACCGGCACCTTGCTGTTGATTGACCTCAAATGGTCAAGCGACCCGGTCGGGCTGTTCTGGGCTTTCCTCAACGGGGCGCTCTTTGTCGGCTACATCGTGCTTGGCCACCGCGTCGCCCGCGCGGGCGCCGGCGACGGCATCGCCGGCCTGGGTGCTGCCATGGCGGTCGCCTTCGTCGTCGTGCTTCCGATCGGTGTCACCGACGCGCTGCCGGCGTTTTTCTCGCCGCCGCTGCTCATCGCCGCCATCGGCGTCGGCATCTGTTCTTCGGTCATTCCGTATGTCTGCGATCAACTGGCCATGGCGCGGTTGCCGCGCGCGAGTTTCGCGCTGATGCTGTCCCTGCTGCCGGTCACAGCGACGCTGATCGGCATCGTCGTGCTGCGCCAGATTCCAAGCGTCAGAGATTGCCTCGGCGTCGCGCTGGTCGTGGCCGGCATTGCCTTCCACAAACCGGCGGCTGATCGCGAAGCCGATCGCACTTAGGCCAGCTTCTGCTTGAGGAAGGCGATCGTCCTGCCCCAGGCGAGGTCGGCCGTCTTCTTGTCGTAGCGCGCCGCCGAGGTGTCGTTGTTGAAGGCATGGTTGGCGCCTTCATAGACATAGACCGTATATTCGACATGGGCGGCGTCGAGTTCCTTCTTGAAAGCATCGATGCCGGCGTTGGTGCGCTCGTCCAAGCCCGCATAATGCAGCAGCAGCGCAGCCTTGATCTTCGACGCGTCGGCGGCCTTGGGCTGCATGCCGTAATAGGCGACGCTGGCGGAGAGATCGGGCGCGTTGACGGCCAGCATGTTGGCCGTGCCGCCGCCCCAGCAGAAGCCGATGGCGCCGACCTTGCCATTGCCGTCCTTGTCGGCCTTGAGGAAGGCGACCGTCGCCACGCCGTTGGCAACGGTCTGCGCCGCATCGAGTTTCCCGAACATGTCGCGCGCCTTGTCCTCATCAGTGGGCGTGCCGCCGAGCGGCGACAGGAAATCGGGCGCGAGCGCCAAGAAGCCCTCCAGCGCCACGCGCCGGGCGACGTCGCGGATATGCGGGTTGAGCCCCCTGTTTTCATGGATGACGATGACGGTGCCGAGCTTGCCGGTCTGGTTTGCCGGTTTGACCAGATAGCCTTTCATCTCGCCGCCGCTGACGGGATAGGTGATGTCCTCGCCCTTCACGCGGGGATCGTTTTCGGCCACGATCGCCGCCTGGGCGGAGTTCGCCGCCAGCATCGGCACGATCGCGGCGGCCGCAGCACTTGATCCGGCAAGCCTGGTCAACTGCTCCATGAAGCGGCGGCGATCCAGCGTCAGATGCGTGTATTCGTCATAAGCATCGATCATCGCCTGGGTGATGACGGGTTTGGTGGTGACGTTAGCCATCAGCTTCCTCGCTCTCTCGGCTTCGGTGTCCTTGCCGGTCGCAAGATAGGGGCGAGCCTCTCATCGTCCAGTCACCGGACCGTGACATCTCGCTGTCCTGCCGGCCGCCAGTCGGTCGGTTGGTCGGAAGATCATCACGTTTTTGTCATCGGTGACAAATCTTGATGGCGCCGCCACAATAGTGGGGGAAACTGGCTTGCCGGCCGCCTTTGGCGGCCACGGTCCTATAGGCCCGATCTGAAAGGAACAGTACCGATGACCATGACCCTCGCCGATCCTGGCAAGCGCCTTCGTGGCAGCAGTGGCGGCCGTTCTGGCGATGCGCGCGGCTGTTGTCGCGGCGAGCCGCAAGTCCATGGTCAAGGTTCGCAGCGCCGGCGTCAGCGCACAAACACGAAACCCAAGTTGAGGTGAAGTCATGAACGTCCAGGACATCGTGAACACCGTCTCGCAGAAGGCCGGGCTTGACCAGGCTACGACCGAAAAGGTCGTCGGCACCATCCTCTCGGTGCTGGAGCACGAAGCCGAAGGCACCAGTGCGTCTTCGTTTTTCGCCAAGATTCCCGGCGCCGACGACCTTGCGCACCAATATGACGTCATGGCCGCCGCGCCGGCCGGCGGCGGCGGCTTCCTGTCGTCGCTGCAAGGCGCGCTTGGCGGCGTTCTCGGCGAGAAAGCCGGCGCACTGGTCAACGGCCTCGCCGCGCTCAAGGCATCCGGCCTCGACATGGCGCAGATCCAGAAGGCCGGCGAGACGCTGGTCCAGCAGGCCGAGGCCGCCGCCGGCCCCGATTTGACCAACCAGGTGCTCGGTTCGGTGCCCAGCCTGAAGGCCCATCTGGGGCTCCGCTGATCGTCGGATCGCCGAACCCGGCACCGCCTATTTCGGCAGCGCGTAGGCCATCACATAATCGCCCGGCTTGGTGCCGACCGAGCCGTGGCCGCCGGCGACGATGACCACGAACTGCCGCCCGTCGGCGACCGTATAGGTCATCGGCGTCGATTGCCCCCCGGCCGGCAGCCGCGCCCGCCAGAGCTGCTTGCCCGATGTCAGGTCGTAGGCGCGCAGATAGTCGTCGACGGCGGCACCCAGGAAGGCAACACCGCCGGCCGTGATCATCGGTCCGCCAATGCCGGGCACCCCGACCTTCAGCGGCAACGGCAGTGGCGTCATGTCGTAGACGGTGCCGTTGCGGTGCTTGTAGGCAATGGTACCGGTCCGAAGATCGACGCCAGCGACATAGCCCCAGGGCGGCGCCTGGCACGGAATGCCGAGCGGCGACAGGAACGGTCCCATCACCACCGCATAGGGCGCGCCGTCATTGCGGTTCAGCCCCTGCTCGCTGCCCTTGGTATCGCCCGGCGGCGGCACGTCGGCGCGGGGGATCAGCCTGGACGTGAAGGCGAGATAAGTCGGCATGCCGAACATCACCTGCCGCACCGGATCGACCGCCACGCCGCCCCAGTTGAAAGTGCCGAAATTGCCGGGGTAGACCAGCGATCCCTGCAGCGAGGGCGGCGTGTAGCGGCCTTCATAGCGCAATTTATGGAGCGCGATCCGGCAGGCCAGTTGGTCGAACATGGTGATGCCCCACATATCGGCCTCGGTCAGCGGCGGCGGGCTGAAGGAAAGGTCGGATGCCGGCTGCGTCGGCGATGTGTGATCTCCTCCGATGGCGCCGCCCGGCGCTGGCACGTCCTTGACGGGGATGACCGGCTCGCCGGTGCGCCGGTCGA
The DNA here is from genome assembly GCF_006442195.1 of Mesorhizobium sp. B2-3-13. Lineage (NCBI taxonomy): Bacteria > Pseudomonadati > Pseudomonadota > Alphaproteobacteria > Hyphomicrobiales > Phyllobacteriaceae > Mesorhizobium > Mesorhizobium sp. B2-3-13. The sequence goes on along the minus strand of NZ_VFVQ01000001.1, from coordinate 205,429 downwards.
GCACATAGAGGTCGCCCTGCTTGGTCGGCCCGACGAGGGCGGGCACGACGGAGCCGTCAGCCTTGGTGATGTCGATCAGGCTCGGCTGCGCCGGCACGTCCATGTCCCAGAGGTCATGGTGCACGGTCTGGCGCACCCATTTCAACTGTCCGGTGTTGAGGTCGAGCGCGGTGATCGAGGAGGAGAATTTCTCGACATTGGCGCTGCGGCCCATGCCGAGCTGGTCCGGTGTCTGGTTGCCGAGCGGTACGTAGAGCAGGCCGAGTTTCTCGTCGGCGCTCGGCGTCGACCACATGTTGGGCGAGTTGGCGGTGTAGGTCTGGTCGGCCGGCAGCGGCGTCGTCTGGTCCGGATTGCCGGAATCCCAGTTCCACAGCAGCTTTCCGGTGCTCGCATCGTAGGCGCGGATGACGCCGGACGGCTCCTGCGTCGAATAATTGTCGTTGACCGCGCCGCCGACGATGATCTTGCCGCCCGCGATCAGCGGCGCCGAAGTCGAGTAGTAATAGCCCGACTTCGGATACGGCATGTTGGCCAACAAATTGAGCGTGCCGCCCTCGGCGAAGGCCGGGCAAACCTGCCCGTTTGCGGCGTCGAGCGCGATCAGCCGGGCATCCGAGGTCGGCAGGTAGACGCGCGCAGCGCAGGGCTGACCGGCGGCGCCCGCGGCATCGGCATAATAGGAAACGCCACGGCAGGTCTGGTGCTGGCGGTCCTTGTCGAGCTTGACCTTGGGATCGTAGCGCCACTTCTCCTTGCCGGTCGCCGCATCGACGGCGATGGCGAAGTTGTGCGGCGTGCAGATATAGAGCGTGTCGCCAATTTTAAGCGGTGTCACCTGGTAGGTGGTCTCGCCGACATCGTCCGGGCCCTTCACGTCACCGGTGCGGTAGGTCCAGGCCGGCTGCAGATTGGCGACATTGTCCGGCGTGATCTGGTCGAGCGGCGAATAGCGCTGGCCGAACTGCGTGCGCCCGTAATAGTGCCATTCGCCCGCCGGCACATCGCCGCCGAGATTGGCGTTGGGAATCATCTTGTCGGTGTCGAGCGCGCCGCCGATGTCCTTCGGGTCCGTGGTCATCGAATAGCCGGCCACCGCCAGCGATGCCAGCACGGCAAGGATCAGAGGCGCGCGACCGTCCGGACCGGCAAGGCCCCGCCGCGCCCATGGCGTCAGCAGCCACAGCGCCACCAGCACGATGATGCCGCCGCGCGGGCCGAGCTCCCACCAGTCGAAGCCGGTTTCCCAGACCGCCCAGGCCAGGGTGCCGATCACGATCGCCGCATAGAGCCAGAGCGCCGTGGAACGGCGCCGGTAGAGCAGCCAGGCGGTGATCAGGAAGGCGAGACCGACAATGATGTAGTACCAGCTGCCGCCCAGCGAAGCCAACCAGATGCCGCCGGCGCCAAGTGCCAGGCCTATGAGGAAGAGGACGAGGGAGGTGATGGTGACAGCCAAGATGATACTCCTTCGACTGTTGCGCGCATGAGGCGGCCTTGGGCAACCCGGCATTGTGTGCCGCCCCCTGCGCAACTTTCTCCCGACCGCCGCGCCTGTCAAGCATAGGTCATGGGTCCGCGGCAGCAACCTTCTTCCGCCTGAGGTTGTTCACAACGCCGGCCGCCATGTCGCTCAAGCGGCCGTATCAGGCACTTTACCGGAACAAAACGTAGACAGTTCTGGTCTTTCGCTACCGAATCACTACATTCGGGGGCGATGTCCGGCTTTTCCGAAGACATGCCCTTTTTCGACGAACCCGATGCGCGGCCCACGGCCCCGTCGGGCATTGCCGCGCGCGCCATGGCTGCCCGCGGTGGCCAAAACAATGCGCCGGACTATCTCAGGGGGCTTAACCCCGAGCAGCGGCTGGCGGTGGAGACCACCGAAGGGCCGGTTCTGGTGCTGGCCGGCGCCGGCACCGGCAAGACCCGCGTGCTGACCACCCGCATCGCCCACATCCTTGCCACCGGCAGGGCCTTCCCCTCGCAAATCCTGGCCGTGACCTTCACGAACAAGGCCGCGCGCGAGATGAAGCAGCGCATCGGCATCCTGATCGGCGAAGGCAATGTCGAGGGCATGCCGTGGCTCGGCACCTTCCACTCGATCGGCGTGAAGCTGCTGCGCCGCCATGCCGAGCTTGCTGGCCTGAGATCCGACTTCACCATCCTCGACACAGACGACGTCGTGCGGCTGATCAAGCAGCTGATCCAGGCCGAGGGCCTGGATGACAAGCGCTGGCCCGCGAAACAGTTCGCCCAGATGATCGACGGCTGGAAGAACAAGGGCCAGGGCCCGGCCGACATCGCCGAGGGCGATGCGCGCAGCTTCGCCAACGGCAAGGGCCGCGAGCTCTACAAGGCCTATCAGGAGCGGCTGCAGACACTGAACGCCTGCGACTTCGGCGACCTGCTCTGCCACCCGATCCGCATCTTCCGCGCCAATCCCGATGTGCTGAGGGACTATCACCGGCGCTTCAAATACATCCTCGTCGACGAATACCAGGACACCAACACCGCCCAATACATGTGGCTGCGCCTGCTGGCGCAAAGGCCCGAAGCGCCAAGGAGTGGTTCTCCGGGCGGTCGCGCTCCCACCGCGTCCAATTCGTCAGTCATCGACAGAACAGAAGCAGGGCGCTATAGGCCTCCAGCGCCTGAAGAAGACCCACTGGAGCATAGCCATGGATCGGCTGCTTCGGCCGAAGGCCGCAAGCCCGACCGGGCGTCCGAGCCGTTGCGAGGCCCCCGCGGAGGGCCCGCGCCGGCAGGCGCGGAACAGCCCGTGAGCGAAAACAAAGTAAATATCTGCTGCGTCGGCGACGACGACCAGTCCATCTATGGCTGGCGCGGCGCCGAGGTCGACAACATCCTGCGCTTTGACAAGGATTTTCCCGGCGCCACCATCATCCGGCTGGAGCGCAATTACCGCTCGACCGCGCACATACTGGGCGCGGCCTCCCACCTCATCGCCTACAATGAGGGCCGTTTCGGCAAGACGCTGTTCACCGATCGCAACGATCCCGAGGACGGCAAGGTCAACGTCCACGCCGCCTGGGATTCGGAGGAGGAAGCCCGCGCCATCGGCGAGACCATCGAGGCCTACCAGCGCCAGAAGCATAATTTAAATGACATGGCGATCCTTGTCCGCGCGTCCTTCCAGATGCGCGCCTTCGAGGACCGCTTCATCACGCTCGGCCTTAACTACCGCGTCATCGGCGGCCCGCGTTTTTACGAACGCATGGAAATCCGCGACGCGCTGGCCTTCTTCCGGGTCGTTGCCAACAGCACCGACGACCTCGCCTTCGAGCGCATCGTCAATGTGCCCAAGCGCGGCCTGGGCGAAGCGACCATCCGCCAGATCCACGACACGGCGCGCGGCTTGCGCATCCCGATGCTGGAGGCGGCGGCTACACTCGCCGAAAGCGACGAGCTGAAGCCGAAACCGCGCGCCGCGCTGCGCGAGGTCGCGGCCAATTTCGAACGCTGGCAAAAGGCGCTGGAAACCACGCCGCACACCGAACTCGCCGAGACCATTCTCGAGGAGAGCGGCTACACCGACATGTGGAAGAACGACCGCTCGGCCGAAGCCCCCGGGCGGCTCGAGAACCTCAAGGAACTGATCCGCTCGATGGAGGAGTACGAGTCGCTGCGCTCCTTCCTCGAACATGTCGCGCTGGTGATGGATGCCGAGCAGAATGCAGGGCTCGATGCCGTTTCCATCATGACGCTGCACTCGGCCAAGGGCCTCGAATTCGAGACCGTCTTCCTGCCCGGCTGGGAGGAAGGCCTCTTTCCGCACCAGCGCGCGCTGGACGAAGGCGGCCGCTCAGGCCTGGAGGAAGAGCGGCGGCTCGCCTATGTCGGCCTGACGCGGGCCAAGAAGAACCTGCATATCTGGTTCGTCTCCAACCGCCTCATCCACGGGCTCTGGCAATCGACCATCCCGTCACGCTTCCTCGAGGAATTGCCGGAAGCCCATGTCGAGGTCGCGGAAGCCGGCAATTCCTACGGCGGCTACGGCAATCGCTATGGCGGCGGCTCGTTCGCATCCGGCCGTGGCGGCGGCCAGGCGGCAGGAAGACAGAACCCGTATGGCGCCTCGCGCTTCGACAATATCGGCGCCAATTCGGGCGGCGGGGAAAAGTCCGGCGCCTTCTCCAACACCTATTCCACGCCGGGCTGGCAGCGCGCACAGGCCAACCGCACCGAGGCGACCGACCGCAACTGGGGCACGCGCTCGGGCCATCAGGTCGAACGCATCGGCTATGGCGAGACCGATTCCGGCTACGGCGCCGGCCGCACCAGCGTCAAGGGCCGCACCATCGACGGCGAACTGGTCGCCAAATCCGTCTCCGACACGCCGTCGGCTTTCAGCGTCGGCGACCGCGTCTTCCACCAGAAATTCGGCAACGGCAATATTTCAGCCATCGAAGGCAACAAGCTGACCATCGACTTCGACAAGGCCGGCCAGAAACGCGTGCTGGACGGGTTTGTGCTGCCGGTGTGAGGCTGCCAGCCTCGAAGGCTGACGTCCCGCCTCAATCCACCTTCTTCTCGCCCCGCTCCCCGGCCTTCACGATATCCCCCGTCGAAAACAGGATTTCCTTCAGTTCCACGCGCCAATCCGTCTTCTGGCGCAGCAGGAATTCGAGGTCCATGCCGAAATGCTTGAACTCCTCGCTCTGCGCGTTCTTCATGATCGCCTTGGCCTGCGGGTTCTTCTCGACCGACATGCGCTGTTCGTACCAGCTGATCGCTTCCGCCTCCTCGATCAGCGAGGCAATCATGCGGGCAAAGGTCCGCACTTCCTGCGACAGTTCTTCCGGCGGTTCGTGATACTGGTCGAAACCCATGTCGTTCTCCCTCAATGGCTCGCAAATGGAGCCAGGCATTGGCCCGCTTCCATGAATGCGTGGGAAGCGCTGCGGGTTCCGGGACAACGGCCACAATTCAGGACGGTGGATCTGCGAGCTATCTCACGACACCGGTGCCGCGCCGCCCTCCTCCGTGCGCCGCGCGATGAATGCATCGAGCATGCCTGACGTGGCGGCCGCCGTTGCCGGCGGCTCGAAATCGGCGAGGATGCGTTTCCAGACGCCGGTGGCGCGTTCGGTGGCGTTCTTCGACCCGCTTTGCGTCCAGTTGCCGAAATTCGACCAGTCGGCCACCAGCGGCTCGTAGAAGGCGGTGCGGTAGCGTGCCATGGTGTGGCCGGCCGAGAAGAAGTGCCCGCCCGGCTGCACTTCGGCGATCGCCTCGAAGCCGATTGCGTCGTCGTCGCCGGGCGTCGCGGTACAAAGTTCCGCGACCGTCTGCAGCGCTTCGATGTCGGTGACCAGCTTTTCCAGGGAAACACTCAAGCCCCCTTCCAGCCAGCCGGCCGCATGGATGCAGACGGTGGCGCCCGAAAGCACCGAGCCCCACAGCGCGAACTGTGTCTCGTGCGCGGCCTGCGCGTCCGAAATGTTGGCAGCGCTGCCGCCGCCCGAGCGCCAGGGCAGACCAGTGAAGCGCGCCAGTTGGCCTGCACCCAGTGTGGCCTTGACGTGCTCCGGCGTGCCGAAGGCGGGTGCGCCCGATTTCATGTCGACATTGGAGGAGAAGGAACCGTAGACCACCGGCGCGCCCGGCCGCACGATCTGCGCCAGCGTCAGCCCGGCCAGCGCTTCGGCATGCTGCAAGGTCAGCGCGCCGGCCACCGTGATCGGCGCCATCGCACCGGCCAGGCAGAACGGCGTGATGATCAGGACCTGGCCCGCCTTGGCGAAATCGATGATGCCTTGCGCCATCGGAATGTCGAGCTGGCGCGGCGAGTTGGTGTTGATGACGGTGTAGCAATGCGCGCCCGAGCGGAACTCGTCCTCGGACAGCCCGCGGGCCAGCCTGATCATCTCGAAACTGTCATCGACCTGCGGCGTGCCGCGCGCGAACACGAACGGGAATTTGTCCGACAGGGTCAGCTGCGCCCGATTGACGGCATAATGGCGAAAACGATTGTCGATATCCTGCGGTTCAATGCACGGTCCCAGCATGTGCAAGACATCGAAATGCTGCACCAGCTTGATGAGCTCCTCGAAGGCGACCAGCGTTCCGGGGCGCCGGCCGCGGTCGAGATCGGTGACGTTGGGCGCGCCGGAGCCCGCCAGGAACGTCATCGAGCCCAGTTCGAGCGACAGATCACGAGCACGCGCGCCTGCATGGGCGTGGATCGATCGCGGCGCCGAGGCTAGGGCTGCCACCACCATGTCGCGGCCGATGCGCACCATGTCGGTGTCGGGATCGACCAGGGCGCCGGCGCGGGCGAGCACTTCGCGCGCCTCAGGCAGCAGCACCTTGATGCCCAGTTCTTCCAGCACGCGCAGCGCCGTGTCGTGGATCGACGCCACCTGGTCGTTGGAAAAGATCGGCTGCGGCAGGAATGGGTTCTTCAGCGAGCGGTAATCGGGCTTGCGGCTTGATTCGCTGCCGGCCTCGCCCGTGCGTCCGCGCCGGCGTTCGCGCCTGCTGTCTCGTGCCGCGTCATCGATCATCGCGAATTCCCTCCTCATTGCCGCATCGTCTTGCCCTGGGGATCATAGGGCGAGCCCGCGATGACCCGCGCAGGCCGTTCGGCGCCGACAATGTGCACGCAAAGCTGCGTCCCCTCCCCGGCGAAATCGTCGTCCACCAACGCCAGCGCGACGCTCTTGATCGTGTAGCCAAATCCGCCCGAGGTGACAAAGCCGCGCGGCGGCCTCAAGGCTTCCCTTCCGGTCAGTTCGAAGCCGGCATCCTATATGTATTAGACATAAGTGTCCAATACGTTGGCGGACCCGTATCGCGCACTGTCACGCAAGCATCATGTTCACGCCTTAGATCGCTCTTGGGGAGGCTCGCGCGGCATCGTCGATGCGGCACCTCTTTCCGTTTTTGTCCTTCGACCGCTCCGGCATGCTCGTCACAAAGAGGATTGTCCATGAAACACCCGCACCGAACCGCCTCGCTCGGCGTCGCGCTGGCCTTGTTCACCGCCCTGACACCGGCGCTTGCCGACGGCGTGGCCTACATCAACAAGGGCCTGGTCGGCGTCGGCCGCATGCCGGCTGCTCAGCGCGACAAGTTCGGCGAGACCTTCGGCTCGGGCTCCGGCATGGCAATCGACACTACAGGCTGGACGCAAGATGCCGGCACCTACAAGGGATCGCTCTGGCTCCTGCCCGACCGTGGCTACAATGTCGCTGGCACCACCGACTACCGGCCGCGCCTCAACACCATCGGCATCGAGTTCACGCCTGTCGCACCGGGTGCGGCTCCCGCCGCCGGCCAGGAGCAGACGGGCGTCAAGGCGACGCTTGCCGACACCATGCTTCTCACCGACGACAAGGGCGCCGATGCCACCGGCCTCGATCCGCTGTCGGATGTACGCCCTGCCGCCGGCGACATGCCGATGTTGCCCGTCGCCACCAACGGCAAGCTCGCTCTCGACAATGAGGCCATCGTGCGGCTGCCCGACGGTTCGATGTTCATCTCCGACGAGTACGGCCCCAACATCTACAGGTTCTCCGCGCAAGGCCGCCTGATGTCGGCGACCCAGCCGCCGGCAGCCCTCGTGCCGATGCGCAAGGGAACGCCGAACTTCTCCTCCGACAATCCCGGTCCGGGTGCCGCCGACCCTGATCCGAAGGATCCCGAAACCGGGCGCCAGAACAACCAGGGCCTCGAAGGCATGGCGATGACGCCGGACGGCAAGTTCCTGATCACCGTGCTACAGTCGGCGCCGAGGCAGGACGGCGGCGATTCACCCTCGACGCGCCAGAACACCCGGGCGTTGGTTTACGATGCCTCCGACCTCGCCCATCTGAAGCTCGCGCATGAATACGTCGTGCCGCTGCCGATGTTCAAGGATGCCAAAGGCAAGACCAAGGTCGCCGCGCAGAGCGAGATCGTGGCGCTTTCGGACACATCCTTCCTGATGCTGGCGCGCGACAGCGGCAACGGCCAGGGCCTGAAGAAGGGTGACGCGTCGCTCTACCGTCAGATCAACATCGTCGACGTGTCCGGGGCGACCGACATCGCGGGCAGCGCCTTCGACGCGGCCGACAAGCCGGTAGCGCCCAAGGGCGTGCTCGATCCCTCGGTGACGCCGGCCAAGCTGACGCCGTTCATCGATATCAATGACGCCGCCGAGCTTGGCCGCTTCGGCCTGCATAATGGTGGGGCGAAGGACCACAACGAGCTTTCGGAGAAGTGGGAAGCGATGTCGGTCGCCAGCGTCCTCGATCCGAAGCTGCCCGACGACTATTTCCTGTTCGTCGGCAACGACAACGACTTCCTTGCCCAGGACGGCTTCCAGGTCGGCGCGCCCTACAAGGCCGATGACGGCGCCGATGTCGACACCATGTTCCTGGTCTATCAGGTCACGCTGCCAGGTCTCGGCAAGAAGTAACGATCACCGCACAAGCGGGCGCGCCTGGCGCGTCCGCCTGTGCAGGTCGTGAAGGCTTACTTCAAGAACTCGGCGTCCTTCGGCACGCCCGCATCGATTGGCTCGGCCGTCCTGCTTGACACGGCCATGATCTTGCCGGCAGCCGACAGGTTGGGCCGCACGAAGACCTGGGCGGGGCCGTGGACGCGGCTGTAGAGGTCGATGATGTCCTGATTCATGAAGCGCACGCAGCCGGACGATGCGTTCTTGCCGATGGAATCCCATTCCGGCGTGCCGTGCAGCCGGTACATCGTGTCCTTGCCGTCGCGGAAAAGATAGAGCGCGCGGGCGCCCAGCGGGCTCTGCGGTCCGGGCGGCATGCCGTCCTTGTATTTCGCCAGTTCCGGCCGGCGCTGGATCATTTCGGGCGGCGGCGTCCACACCGGCCACTTCTTGTGTGCCTGGACCACGGCGCTGCCGGTCCATCCGAAACCGGCCTTGCCGAGGCTGACGCCGTAGCGGATGGCCTTTCCGCCGTCGCGCACCAGATAGAGGAAATGCTCGGAAACATCGACGACGATCGTGCCAGGCTTCTCTCCGGTCGGATCGGCCACGATCTGGCGCACGAACTTCGGATCGAGCTTGGCAACCGGGATGGCCGGCAGTTGATAACCCTCGTCGGTGCGCGCCGCATACATGGTTGCGGTATCGCCGACAGCCGGCTCGCTTGCCGCAGCCGACGGCGGGACCGGCGCCACTGCCGGCGGCGCCACATCGGTCGTGGTGCACGCCGAGAGAAGGACGGAAGCGCAGCCCAAAGCGGACGCGCCAACAAACGCGCGCCGGCTCAGGCGCTCAGCAACAAGCGGAATATCGGACATGAACCCCCTGGTGAGAAACGCGGCCCAACGCGCCTGGGATCAATATCCCATTCCGCAAGCTTTGAGAACAGGATGGATCATGGCGTGAGCACCGTGGACCGTTCGCGCCCCCGCATCGACCTGTCGGGTTGAATCTGCAATCATCGCGCACCGGACTCGAGATAGGCTTTGTCGGCCATGAACGAAAAAATGCCCGCGCGTCGGCGCACCGGCGACCTGACCAGCGGCCCGATCCCACGCACGCTGCTGCTCTTCGCCTTGCCGGTGCTCGGCTCCAACGTGCTGCAATCGCTGAACGGCTCGGTCAATGCCGTCTGGGTTGGCCGCTTCCTCGGCGAATCGGCGCTGACGGCGACCTCCAACGCCAACCTCGTCCTGTTCCTGATCCTCGGCACGGTGTTCGGCATTGGCATGGCGGCCACCATCTTGGTGGCGCAGTCGGTCGGCGCCCGCGACCTGCCCGAGGCACGCCGCATCGTCGGCACCAGCGCCACTTTCTTCTTCCTCGTTTCGGTGGTCTTCGCGGTTTGCGGCTGGATCTGGGTCGACGCCATCCTGGGCGCGCTTGGCACGCCGGCCGACGCCTTGCCGCTCGCACGCTCCTACCTGCGCATCATCTTCGCCGCCGTGCCGATGATGAACCTCCTGTCCTTCGTCATGACCGTGCTGCGGGGTGCCGGCGATTCCCGCACGCCCTTCATCTTCATGGCGCTGGCGGTCGTGCTCGACATCGTGCTCAATCCCCTGCTCATCCGCGGCATCGGCCCGTTTCCCGAACTCGGCATCGCCGGTTCCGCCACCTCGACGCTGATCGGCCAGACCGTAAGTGTTATCGCCATCCTCGTCGTGCTCTACGCGCGCAAGCATCCGTTGCGGCTCGCCGGCACAAATCTCGCCCTGCTGCGCCCGGATCCGGCGCTGCTGCGCATCGTCGTCTTCAAGGGGGTGCCGATGGGTCTGCAGATGATCGTCATCTCGGCGGCGGCACTGACGGTGATGGGCATCGTCAATTCTTATGGTTCGCAAGTGGCCGCCGCCTACGGCATCGCAGCGCAGCTCTGGACCTACATCCAGATGCCGGCGCTCGCGATCGGCGCCGCGGTTTCTTCCATGGCGGCGCAGAATGTCGGCGCCGGCCGCGGGGACCGGATCGGCCGCGTTGCCGCCTCTGGCGTCGGCTTCAACCTCGTCCTGACCGGCGCCCTCGTCGCGCTGCTATGGGTCTTCGACCGCTCGATCCTGGGCCTGTTCCTGAGCAGTGACAGCGCCGCGATCGATATCGCCGCCCACATCAACACCGTAGCGTCCTGGTCGTTCATCCTGTTCGGCATCACCATCGTGCTGTTCGCCACGGTGCGCGCCACGGGTGCCGTGATGCCGCCGCTGATCATCCTGGTGATCTCGGTGCTCATCGTGCGCACCGGCTTTGCCTATTACATGCGCGGCGTGATCGGCGAGGAAGCGCTGTGGTGGAGTTTCCCGGCCGGCTCGATCGCCTCGCTGGTCCTGGCCGCGGCCTACTACCGGTTCGGCGGCTGGCGCACCTTGCACATGATCGAGAACAGGCCGGCTGCCGGCGAACCGCCCGACACCGGGCTCGGCGTGCCGCGCCAGCGCGCGAACATGGCACCTGAAACGCCGAACGGCTGAAGCGCACGTGCTGGCGCGGCGGTCTCAGCGCCTCTGTCGGAGCCCGAAGGCGAGCGCCACCAGCGCGAACACGATGATCATGGCCGCGAAGGCCAGGCTCGCGGCGACGGGGCTGGCATAGGTCGACACGACGCCGATGCCGATGACAGGCAAGGCGTTGCCGACAAAGCAGCAGACGAAGAAGCTCGACACCACTTCGGCACGGCGATCCTGTGGCGCGATCTCGTTCACCACCTGCAGGCCGCCTCGGTAGCCAAGCGCGGCCACGACACCGCAGCAGGCCGTCGCCACGACCATCAGTGCCATCGAGGCCAGAATCTGCGCAGCCACCACCAGCAACACGCTTGGGATCATCAAGGCCAGGGCGGCCAGCATGGCCTTGCTGCTCTGCACCCGCATCAGCGCCACGATGCTGGCCGCCGCGACGATCGCCAGTTCGAAGAACAGCGCGCCGGCAACGGCATGGTTCGTTTCGTGCAGCTGCTGCGCCAGGATGCTCGGCGCCAAAGCGGCATAGAAGCCGACCAGCGCCATCGCGCCGAAACCGGTCACCGCCGGCGCGACGAAGCGCGTGCGTATCTTCCGAGGCACGGAGAGGCGCGGCCGCATCGAAATCCGCTCGAGGCCACCCGGCTTCGCCACCGTTTCACGGGTACGCCAGACCAGGACCGCCACCACCGCGAGTGCCATGAGATAGACGATGAACACCAGCCGCAGGGGCCAGGGCTCGTATTGAGCCAACAGTCCCGATATCAGCGACCCGAAACCGAGACCGAGGAAATTGGTGCTGGTGGTGATGACGCTGGCACGCGATTTATCGGCGGCGGGGAGAAGCTCGGCAATCCAGGCGGTTCCCGTTCCGGCGCCAACGCCGATGCCAAGCCCGCTCAGGATGCGCGCCACGTCGAGCGAGACGACATTTCCGGCGAACAGGAAGATAAGCGCGCTGACAATGGCCACGATCATCGCCGCCAGCGCTGCGGGCCGGCGCCCGACAACATCCGACACGCCACCGAACACCAGCAGGGCGCCGAGATTGCCGACAACATAGACCGCGTAGATCAGCGTCAAGGTGATCTGCGAAAAGCCGAACTGCTGCTTGTAGATGATATAGAGCGGCGTCAGCGCCGTGCTGCCGGCAAACAGCACCGCGATCATCGCCGCGACAGTCGGGATCGCGAGGACGTCGCCGGCCTCGTTCTGAGTTTGCGCCAAATCACGAAAGGCCATGGCCAACCTCGTCATCAGTTTTCAGGGATCGCGACGTTAACGCGCCCTTCCCGCCGGCGTTCCAGTGAACGGCCACGCTCCTGACACCACGGTGGGCCTTGCCTGACCAGGCCGATGACGCACAAAGGCGGATCGGGGCCAGCGGCCCCGATCCATCACGGCACCCCTTGTGCCCTATCAGACGCAATCAGTCTATTTGCAGGAAACCGGGCCTACTTGCAGGAAAAACCGGGCGCGATCTTGCACTTGCCGGGACGCGGCTTGTGCGGCGGGCGGTGGTGCGGAGGACGGTGATGAGGCCGGTGGTGCCAGTATGGCGGCCGATGCGGCGCGCCTACGATGATAACCGGCGGATGCACGACTTGGGCCCGCGAGAGATAGCCGGAGCTGGCCCAGCCGCTGACACCGCCGCCATGGATCCTGCACCAGCCAGGCTGGCAGCCGGTCACGTCAACCCGGAAGCCGGCCGGCAGCGTCCCGACCTTGGCGTATTCCGCGCCAGGCCCGGTACGCACGTTGAGGCTGGTCGTGGTATGGCGCCGTAGGCGAAGGCAGCGGCGGACGTCCCGAAGACGGCGTCCAGAATGGTCGCTATCGCAAGCAGAAATCGAAATCTCATCGGTCCCTCCATCGAGTGCCGGCCGTTCGACCGCTTCGGCCGGGACAGCATCGCAACGGGAGAGGCCGCGGCAAGAAAAGTCAACAAGCTGCCAGGGCCGATCACCACGATCACCGTTCCTGCGTGGAAGTTTCCCCTGATATAGTGAGGAGTTTTCCTCACACTGTTTATCGGCGCGCCAACATCCGCTAACGATTTACTATCTTTCGGCAACTCATCGCGGACTGGGGTGGTGATCATGGGCAAAGGCAGGGTCGAGGCATTCACCGACGGCGTGGTGGCGATCATCATCACCATCATGGTGCTGGAACTGAAGGTGCCGGAAGGCGAGGATTTTTCGGCGCTGCTGCCGCAGTGGCCGATCTTCCTGTGCTACGTGCTCTCCTTCATCAATGTCGGCATCTATTGGAACAATCTGCACAATATGTTCCACACCGTGCAGCGTGTCGACGGCCACGTGCTGTGGGCGAACCTGCATCTGTTGTTCTGGCTGTCCCTGATGCCGATGACGACCGCCTTCATGGGCGAGAACCATTTCGCCACGGTTCCCGTCGCGGTTTACGGTTTCGACCTTGTAATGTGTGCGACCGCCTACAGCATCCTGGTCATTGCGCTGCATCGGCTGCATGGGCCGGATACCGCATTCGCCAAGGCGATCGGCCGCGACCGCAAGGGAAGGATTTCGCTTGCCGCCTACATAGCGGCCGTTGGGCTGACCTTCCTCGACCGGTGGATCGGCGTCGCGCTCTATGTCGCCGTCGCCCTGGTCTGGCTGGTCCCGGACACGCGTTTTTCGCGCGTTCTCGAAAAATAGCTCTTTGTCCAGCGCAATTCCCTAGGGAAAGCGTTATGCGCTTTTCCCGGGAAAACTGCCTCACGCCTCTCCTGGAATTGCTTAACCGCGCATCGCCTTCAGCTTCTCCGCCACGGAAGCGGCAAGGTCGGCATAGCGCTCTTCCAGCCGCTCCGCCGCCTTGATGATCGAGAAATCATGGCCGAACTTCTCCAGCGCCATGCGCAGCTTCTCGACGAACTCCGCTTGTTTTTCCAATGCGGAGAACAAGGTTTTCACCTGGGCTTCGCTGATATCCGGGTTGGCCAGCATCTGTGGCACCTCGCGCCCCATCTGGTCGCCGGTGGCGGTCTGCTCCTTCAGAATTGCAACCCAATCCGTCAATCGCAAATCTCCCTTTTGGCATCGCAGCATGCGCAGCCACGACCGGACTGGTCAACCCGACAAGCCCGACGGCGGCTTGCACAAGCCCGTTCCGGCGCTAAGTTCGGCGCCATCGAAAAAGGAAAGCATCGCCGATGATCCCCGATACCGAGATCCAGACCGCCTTGCCCGCGCTTGGCCAAGGCAATACCGCCGTCATCACCGGTGCCGCCAGCGGCATTGGTCTTGCGGCGGCCAAACGGCTGGCGCTGATGGGCATGAAGATCGTGCTCGCCGACATTGGCGGCCCGCGCCTCGACGATGCCTCGCGAGTCGTTGCCGCGATTGCCGGCGACGACGCCGTGCTTGCCGTTGCATCGGACGTGTCGAAGGCCGATGAGGTGGATCGCTTGGCCGACCGGGCATTCGGCGCCTTCGGCGCCGTCTCGCTGCTGATGAACAATGCCGGCGTCGGCGACAACCCGGGAAAGCCCTGGGACAACCGCGACGGCTGGAAACGGCTGCTCGACATCAATTTCTGGGGCGTCGTGCATGGCGTCGAAGCTTTCGCGCCACGCATGCTCACGTCGGCCAAGCCGGGCCTGATCATCAACACCGGCTCCAAGCAAGGCATCACCACGCCGCCCGGCAACCTCGCCTACAACGTTTCCAAGGCCGGCGTGAAGACCTTTACCGAGGGCCTGGCGCATGCGCTGAGGAATGAGCCTGGCGCCCGCCTGTCGGCGCATCTGCTCATCCCCGGCTTCACCTATACCGGCCTGACCGAAGGCGCGACGGAAAAGCCGGCGGGAGCGTGGACCGGTGAGCAGGTGATTGATTTCATGCTGGAATCGCTGGTCAGGGGTGACTTCTACGTCCTGTGTCCCGACAATGAGGCCGCGCGGCCGCTGGACGAAAAGCGCATGGCCTGGGCGATCGGCGACATTATCGAAAACCGCCCTGCCTTGTCGCGCTGGCACCCCGACCACAAGGATGCGTTCGCGGCGTTCATGAAAGGCTGAGCCTCAAGCCACGCTCTTTTTCGCGCCCCGCTTCTGGGCAACCGCCTTCTTGGCTGCCATGGTGGCTATCTTCTCGTCGTGCCGCTTAGCCGCCCGCTCGCATTTGGCGCGGATCTCCTGGACCTCGGCTTCAGTCAGGTGCTCGATGCCGATGAAGGTGTTTTTGGCCGCGCTGACCCGTATCAGCTCATCGAGCTTGGCCTGGATCGCCGCGCCGTCGCGATTCTGGGTGTTCTGGATGAGAAACACCATCAGGAAGGTGATGATTGTCGTCCCGGTGTTGATCACCAGTTGCCAGGTGTCCGAGAACGCGAAGAGTGGCCCGCTTAGTCCCCAGACGATGACGATCAGGCAACAGAGTGCAAACGTGGGCGACAGGCCAGCAAGGTGAGCCACCCGGTTGGCGATTTTGGTGAAAAGCTTCTCGATCATGAACTCCCTCAGACAGCGCGGCTCCGTGCGGGCACAAGAGGAAACAACCAGCAGCCATTTCAGGTTCCCGCGGGCAAAAAATACAACCGATGCAATTAAATGCACGCGAAGCGCGCATTCGGCACAAAACACACCTTATCGGTTCAATGTCATGGTAGCCGCGCAGGCAAGAGCCTGTTCCTTCCGCTTTACAGCGGGTTACCTCCAGCCCCTTCCGCCGCGCCACCCCCGCATGGCGGAAGGGGTTTCATTCCGGAGAGCGTCAAGAATAGTTCCCTGCGCAGCCGTGACGGCGAGGCCCAAACCGTTCTCCGCGGGAGTTAAACGGCGTCGTTTTCCCAGCGGTCGAGGAAGGTTTCGATCGGCATTGCCTGCATGTCGGGAACCGCCCTGGCGAGTGTCTCGACCGGCCAGTCCCACCAGGCGAGAGCCTCGATGCGTGCCGCTATTTCAGGGGCAAAGCGCAGCCTGATCGGCTTCGCCGGCACGCCGGCGACGATCGTGTAGGACGGCACGTTCCGCGTCACCACCGCATTGGCGCCGATGACCGCGCCATTGCCGATGGCGATGCCAGGCAAGATGACCGCGCCGTGGCCGACCCAGACATCATTGCCGATGGTCACGGCCTTCGACCGCCGCCGGTCGCGAAACGCGGCATCGACACCCAGCCAGCGAAAATATTCGTTCGGCCGATAGCTGACCTTGTGCTGGGTCAGCCGCTCGATCGGATGTTCCAGCGCGTTGATGCGGCTGTTGGCGGCGATAGAACAGAATTTGCCGATCGTCGTATAGATCGCCTCGGCATGACGTTCGAAATAGGAGAAATCGCCGACGATGACCTCGCGCAGCACGACGCGTTCGCCGATCGCGGCGTAGCGGCCAAGCTTGCAGCCCTTCATCTCCGCCGTTGGATGGATGCGCGGCTCGGGGTCTTTCGCGACGAGATCTTCGGAACGGTCCATGCCGGCGGCTTTACGTCAGGTCGACTGGTCCCGCAAGCAGGAGCCGATCATCGTCAGAGTAGCACCAGGAAGAGTTCGCCCGCCTATTTCGGCTTGCTGTTGCTCCACACCACGTTCTGGCCGTAGAGCGGCACCGTCGTAACCGACATCTTGGCCGAGCCGTTCTGCACCTGGCGCGAGTGCGACAGATAGATCAGCGTCTCGTTCTTCTTGTCGTAGATGCGGTTCACCACCTGCTTCTTCCAGATCAGGCTGAGACCTTGCTTGAACACCTCCTCGCCGCCCTCGCTCATGTCGATGTCGCCGATGGTGATTGGCCCGGTCTGGCGGCACGAAATCGAGGAGTCGCTGGGATCCTCGAACCAATTGCCCTTGTGCAGGCGGTCGATCACGCTTCGGTCGAAATAGGAGACATGGCAGGTCACGCCATCCACCTTCGGGTCCTTGATCGCGTCGATGATGATGTCGTTGCCGACCCAGTCGACGCCGACCTTGCCGACTTCCTCGGCAACGGCGCTACCGGCGCCAAGCGCAACGCATGCCGCCAACGCGCCGCCGATCAGTTTCCGCCCAGTCAGTTTGAGCCCAATCAGTTCGAGCAAAGAAGCCTCCTCGGTTCGAGTTGCCGGTCTCAGGTGGGGCGGGCTGTGCGGCTTTGCAAGCAGATGTGGCAACACCACAGCGGTTGCGGCAACGCGGCACTTTGCCTGTGCGAGGCTGAACCGCTAAGACTGTGGCCGAACAAGGGGCACACGGCTTTGGCCGGCGCGCCATGACATTACAGACGGACTTTTCTGATGATGCGTTCTATCCTGGTCGGCATTCTCGTCCTGATGGCCGCCGGCATCGGCTGGCTGACCTTCGACTGGTATCGCGGCCACTATGGCGGCGAGCCGTTCGGTGCGGCGTTCACCCTGGTCGACCAGAAAGGCGCACCGATTACCGAGGCCGCTTTCCGGGGCCAGCCCAGCGTCGTCTTCTTCGGCTTCACCCATTGCCCTGAAGTCTGCCCGACCACGCTGTTCGAACTCTCCGGCTGGCTGAAGACGCTCGGCGACAACGGCAAGAACCTGCACGCCTATTTCGTCTCGGTCGATCCGGAGCGCGATACACCGCAGGTCATGAACGCCTATGTCAGCAATTTCTCCGACCGGATCACCGGCATTACCGGCGACCCTGACAAGGTCCATGCCATGGCCAAGGCATTCGGCATCTACTGGAAGAAGGTCGACACCGGCGACGGCGACTACACCATGGACCACACCGCCTCGGTGCTGCTGCTCAACGCCAAGGGCGACTTTGCCGGCACGATCGCCTATGGCGAGAGCGCCGACACCGCCGTGGAGAAGCTGAAGCGCCTCGCCGCGAACGGCTGACCAGAATTCACATGACCCAAACGCGGCTCCATTTCACCACCGGAAAGATCGAGGCCGAGCGCATCTTCGCGGCGCTCGAAACGTCCTTCGAGGATGAAGGCCTGCCGATCGCCGTGCTGGAGGTCGACGAAGACGCCGACATCCATGAGGTCTCGCTCTATGCCGATGGCGACGTCGACGCGGTTGAGGCGCGGCTGAAGGACATTCTCGCCGGCCTCGCCTTGTCGAGACCGGTCGAGCGCGAGGCGCTGCCCGACATCGACTGGGTGGCACGTTCCCTGGAAGGCCTGAAGCCGGTGCGCGCCGGCCGGTTCTTCGTCCATGGCGCGCACGACAGCAGGAAGCGCCATAGCGGCGAGCTCGCCATCGAGATCGAGGCGGGCCTTGCCTTCGGCACCGGCCATCACGGCACCACCGCCGGATGCCTCGAAATGCTGGAGAAAGTTGTGCGGCGCGAGCACCCGCGCAACGCGCTCGACCTCGGGACCGGCAGCGCGGTGCTGGCGATCGCCGTCGCCAAGCTGGCGCATATTCCGGTGCTGGCCACCGACATCGATCCGGTGGCGGTCAAGGTCGCCGCCGCCAATGCGCGGCTGAACCACGTCAAGGCGCTCATCGAGACGGTGACCGCGCCGGGCTTTCATCACCCGATCTTCGCCAGGCGCGCACCCTTCGACCTCATCGTCGCCAACATATTGGCGCGGCCGCTGATGCGGCTCGCGCCGCAAATGGCAGGGCATATCGCGCTTGGCGGCTCGATCGTGCTGTCAGGCATCCTGGACCGCCAGCGTGATGCGGTGGTATCGGCCTATGTCGGCCAGAATTTCCGCCATATCAGCACCTTACACCGCGAAGGCTGGGTGACGATCCACCTCAAGCGCTGAGGTCGGCAAAGCCATTGCCGATCAATGGTTGTCGGCAAGGCACCGCCAAGAGAATGCCGGCGCCGTCCCCTTCAGACCACGGCTGGACCAGCCCCATTTGGTTGTCAGCCAGGCAATGCTGTAGCAGGTTGCGCCAGCCGGAAATCGATTCCGATTTCCAGGCCCATGCGCTACGGTCAAGCTGATATCAGGAGGCCCATCATGTTCCAGACCTTCGATTCCGCGGGCGATCCGGCAGTCGGCAAGCCACGCGTGGCGTTGCTGCGCCAATGGCTCAGCGACAATGGCCTCGATGGCTTCATCGTTCCTCGCGCCGACGAGCACCAGGGCGAATACGTCGCCGATCGTTCTGCACGGCTGAAATGGCTGACCGGCTTCAGCGGCTCGGCCGGCGTCGCCGTCGTGCTGCGCGACCGCGCCTTCGTCTTTGTCGACGGGCGCTATACGCTGCAAGTGCGGGGCGAAGTCGACCTCGGCATCTTTTCGATCGAGAGCCTGGTCGACAATCCGCCCGCTGTCTGGCTCAGGGACAACATCGGCAAAGGGGCGCGGCTGGGCTTCGATCCCTGGCTGCACACGATCGGCGAGGTCAAGGCGCTGCAGGCCTCCGCCGACAAGACCGGCGCGGTGCTGGTGCCGTTAGACAGGAACCCGATCGACATCATCTGGAAGGATCAGCCCGCCGCACCCGTAACCCCGGTCGAACTGCACCCGATCGGCTTTGCCGGCGAGCTCGCCAAGGACAAGCTGGCGCGGCTGGCAACGGCGATCGGCAAGGACGGCGCCACCCATGCGGTGCTGACCGACCCCTCCTCTATCGCCTGGGCCTTCAATATTCGTGGCGGCGACGTCCCGCATACGCCGCTGGCGCTCGGCTTCGCCATTCTCGCCGCCGACGGATCGCACCAGCTTTTCATGGATCGACGCAAGTTCTCGCGTCAGGTGGCGGCCTACCTCACCCAGCTCGCCGATCCGCGTGAGCCCGGCGAATTCGAGGCCGCGATCGTGGCGCTTGCCAAAAGCGGCGCGAAAATCGCGCTCGATCCGGTGCTGGCGGCCGACCGTCTGCGCATGCTGGTCGAGGACAATGGCAGCACGGTGATTGCCGCGCCCGATCCCGCCCGTATTCCGCGCGCCACCAAAAACCAGGCCGAGATCAACGGCTCACGCGCCGCGCATCGCCGCGACGGCGCGGCGGTGGCCAAGCTTTTGTGCTGGCTCGACCGGAAGCAGCCCGGCTCCCTCGACGAGATCGCGGTCGTTGCCAGGCTCGAAGAGACCCGCCGGCAGACCGGCGAGGAAACCCAGATGCCGCTGCGCGACGTCTCCTTCGACACCATTTCCGGCGCCGGCCCGAACGGCGCCATCATGCATTACCGCGTCTCGCGCGCCACCAGCCGCAAGCTGCAGGCTGGTGAGCTGTTCCTGCTCGATTCCGGCGCGCAATACCAGGATGGGACCACTGACATCACCCGCACCGTACCAATCGGCCAGCCGACCGAGGAGATGCGCGAGCGCTTCACGCTGGTGCTGAAGGGCATGATCGGCATTTCGACGCTGCGCTTCCCCGCCGGCACGCGCGGCTCGGAGATCGATGCCGTCGCCCGCATGGCGTTGTGGAAGCATGGCTGCGATTTCGCCCATGGCACCGGCCATGGCGTCGGCTCGTACCTGGCCGTGCATGAGGGTCCGCAGCGCATCGCCCGCACCGGCACCGAAAAGCTGCTCGAGGGCATGATGCTGTCCAACGAGCCCGGCTATTACAAGGAAGGCTCCTACGGCATCCGCATCGAGAACCTCATCCTGGTGACGCCGGCCGAACAGATCGAGGGCGGCGACATCGCCATGCACGGCTTCGAGACGCTGACGCTCGCCCCGATCGACGTCAGGCTGGTGCGATCGGACTTGCTGACTCGTGACGAACTGCACTGGCTCGACACCTACCACGCCCGCGTGCTGTCCGAGATCGGTCCGATGCTCGACGGCGAAACGCTCGCCTGGCTGGAAAAGGCGACAGCACCGCTGCCGCATGATGCGAAGATTTGAATTTTGAGGCGCCAAGGGCGATGCGCCCTACCCCACGAACTGCCGTGCCAGGATCAGCGCCACCGCGCCCGCCAGAAACATCGCCATCAGCCCGCCACGCAGCGAAACCACCGCCGTGACGACCAGGGCTGCCCACTCCGCCGGTCCGGCATTCAGAAGCTCGGGCGCCACCAGCGTCGTCAGCACGGCAGCCGGCACGGCGTTGAGACCGGCTTCCACGCGCGGATGGATGTGATCGAAGCGGGAGATGACCAGATGGCCACCGATGCGCGTGAGATAGGTGGCGAACGCGCCGGCGATGATGATCCAGAATGTTGTGCTCATGACCTTGCCTCCACGCCGCTGTGGCGCGGCGGCAGAATGACGGCGAGCAGCACGCCGGCGACGGCGCCTATGGAGACGTGCCAGGGTGAACCCACCGTCTTGTAAGCGACGATCGAGGCGCAGGCACTGGCGACGACCACCGGCAACCACAAGGGGCGCTTGCGGAAGCCCATCACGAGGCCGAGGAAATAGATCGGCAGCAGGAAATCGATGCCCAGCGCATGGGTGTCCGGGATGAGCTTGCCGAACAGCGCGCCGAGCGCGCTTTCGACGATCCAGAACAGATAGACCGGCAGGCCAAGCCCCAGATACCAGGCGAAGCCGACCGTTTGTCCGGATTGCGCCCGCGCCTCCGCGACCGCGAATTGCGGGTCGGTGAGGATGAAATAGCCGAGAGCCTGCTGGATGACAGGCCAGTGCGCGATGCGCCGGCCGATGCCGGCGGAATAGAGCACGTGGCGGAAATTGACGGCGAAGATCGAGAGCACGACCAGCCACGGCGCGACATGCTGGCCGAACAGCTGGATGCCGACCATCTGGCTGGCGCCGCCATAGACCAGCGCGCTCATCAGGAAGGCTTCAAGGACCGAGAAGCCATTGTCGACGGCGAGCGCGCCGAACAGCACGGCGAACGGCGCCGACGCCACCACGACCGGCATGGAGAGCCGTACGCCCTGCCAGAAATCGCTTTTGCCGCCGCTCTCAGAAATCACGTCCGTCGCCATCGGCCACCCCTGATGCATGTCGCCCAAAACTGCGTAGCGCTTTGGGACAACGACATGCACGACAACAAAAGGAGTGGCGGTATTTAGGTGGCATGGGTTGCCGTGTCACACGAATTCGCTTGAGCCAAACGATCAGCGGAAATGATCGTCGACGCTTGCGTGGAAGCTCAGTCCTTCGCGGTCTTGCTCTCGATCGCCCTTCCCCAGTCGAGCAGCGGCTTGGCGCGCAAGGTGAAATCGACAAGTTCCTCGACCAGCTCCGGCCCGTGGATACCAGCCGGATCGATCGCGTGGCGGACGGCGAAATGCCGGTTGCGGATGGCAGCGACAAGATCCTCGTCGGCGACCTCTTCAAAGCCGCGCGGCGTGCGTTTCATGCCGCCTTCGGCATCGAGTTCGAGGCCATTTTTGTTCAACGCCTTCACCATGGCGCGAAACCGCTCGGGCCATGTCTCGATGGCCCGACGCATCGACAACAGCAGCGCGGCTTCCGGCTGCCACCAGGCGACGCCGGCGTAGCATCCCTCCAGCCCGATATGGACATAGAAGACGCCCTGCACCGCCTTGCTGCCGTCCGGCGACAGGATCGCCGAGACATGCCTGTTATAAGGCCGCTTGTCCTTGGCGAAGCGCACGTCGCGATTGATGCGAAACAACGACTTCTTGCGGTCGCCGCGCAGGCCGAGGCCGGCTTCCGCAAATCGCTGCGTAAGCGTCTCGACGAGATCGCCCAGTGGATCGCGCAATTCCTTTTCGAACAGTTCGCGGTTCTCCAGGAACCATTCGCGGCTCTGGTGGAAATCGAGCGCTTTCAGGAACGGAATGGCCTTGGGACCGAACCCTTTGAACGCTTCGCCCGTCACGACTTGCCGACCCGCTGCAGCCAGGTGTCCTCGTCGATGACTTCAACGCCGAGTTCGCTGGCAAGCTTGAGCTTGGAGCCCGCACCCGGTCCCGCCACCAGCAGATCGGTCTTGGCCGAAACCGACCCGGCCACCTTGGCGCCGAGACGTTCGGCCATCGCCTTGGCCTCGGAACGGGTCATCTTTTCCAGCGAGCCGGTAAAGACGATCGTCTTGCCGGCGACTTCGCTGTCGGCCGAGACGGTGACGATATACGGCTTCGGCTTGACCTGCTCCAGCAACTTCTCGAGCACCTCGTCGTTGCGCTCATTGCCGAAGAAATCGCGCAGCGCATCGATCACCGTATCGCCAATGCCATTGATCGATGGGAAGACGGTATGAGGATCCTCCGCCGCGGCCGTCTCCTTGCCGACCCGGATCAGCTCCTCGATGGTCGAGAATGTTCGCGCAAGCACGGCGGCCGTCGTCTCCCCTATATGGCGGATGCCGAGCGCGAAGATGAAGCGGTCGAGCTCCGGCTCGCGGCGCGAATCGATGGCCGCGAACAGCTTGTCGAGGCCTTCGTAATTGCGGTCCTCGACGCTGCGCACATTCTTGCGGGTCTTGCCGGATGCGGCCTCGCGCTGCCTGGCCTGCTCCTCGCGCCGCTCGGCCAGCGCCTTGGTTACGGCGGGGCGGCGCTCCCTGAGCGTGAAGATATCGGCGGCTGTCTTGATCAAACCCGCGTTGAAAAACGTGTCGATGTTCTCCGCGCCCAGGCCTTCGATATCCAGGGCGCCGCGCGACACGAAGTGGCGCAGCCCTTCCACGGCCTGCGCCGGGCAGATCAATTCGCCAGTGCAGCGGCGCCGCGAATCCTCCTTGCCGGTCTTCTCGTTGATCTCGCGCGTCGCCGGCGAGCCGCAGATCGGGCAAGAGTGCGGGAATTCGTATGGCATGGCATTGGGCGGACGCTTGTCGACGACGACACTGACGATCTGCGGGATGACATCCCCTGCCCGCTGGATCACGACCGTGTCGCCGATGCGCACGTCGATACCGTCGCGGATCGGCTGGCCGGTGCTGTCCAGGCCCTTGATATAGTCCTCATTGTGTAGCGTGACGTTTTCCACCACCACGCCGCCGACCGTCACCGGCGCCAGCCGCGCCACCGGCGCCAGCGTGCCGGTCCGGCCGACCTGGATGTCGATCCTCTGCACGGTCGTCATCGCCTGTTCGGCCGGGAATTTGTGCGCGACGGCCCAGCGCGGCTCACCGGTGACGAAGCCCCAGCGGCGCTGCAACTCCAGCTGGTCGACTTTGTAGACGACGCCGTCTATGTCATAGCCGAGCGACGAGCGCTGCTCCTCGATCCGGTGATAATGCGCGACCAGCTCCTCGACCGACTTCGCCCGCACCATCAGCGGACTGATCTTGAAACCCCAATCGGCGAATTTCTGCACCGCTTCGTACTGTGTTGGTGCCGGATCCGCCGTCGTGTAACCCCAGGCATAGGCAAAGAATTTGAGATTGCGGCTGGCGGTGACGGAGGCATCCTTCTGGCGCAGCGACCCGGCCGCCGTATTGCGCGGATTGACGTAATCCTGGCCACCGACAGCCGCCGAGCGCGCCTTGAGCGCCTCGAATTCCGCATAGGTCATGTAGACCTCGCCGCGTATCTCAATGATCTCGGGCCAGCCCGAACCTTTCAACCTTGCTGGGATGTCGGCGATGGTCCTGAGATTGCCGGTGATGTCCTCGCCGACAGCGCCGTCGCCGCGCGTCGCCCCCTGCACGAACACGCCTTTTTCGTAACGCAACGACGCCGACAGCCCGTCGATCTTCGGCTCGGCGGTGAAGGCGATGTCGAGGTCCTTGTCGCGGTCGAAGAAGCGCCGGCCGCGCTCGATGAAATCGGCAACGTCAGCGTCGGTATAGGCCTTGGCGAGGCTGAGCATCGGCACGGCGTGGCGCACCTTGGTGAAGCCTTCCGCCGGTGCGGCACCCACCCTGAGCGAGGGCGAATCCTCACGCACCAGCCCGGGAAAACGCTCCTCGATGGCAAGATTACGCCGCCGCAGAGCATCATACTCCGCGTCCGTGATAACAGGCGCGTCCTCGGCATGGTAGCGCCGGTCGTGACCGGCGATCTCCTCGGCAAGGCGCTGGAGTTCGGCTTCAGCCTCGCTTTCGCTGAGCGAATCGACAGGTTTTTCGGCCATGCTTTTTGTCCCTGAACGGTGGCGCGTCACCATAGAGCATGATCCGGAAAAGTGGGAACCGGTTTTCGGAAAAGATCATTCCTGAACAGCAGGATGGAGCCATATCCTGACTCGCCCCATGACGCCGGATAGTCTCATGCCGCGTTTGTATTCTCGCGCAGCAGCCGCTCGGCGGCGGCGCGCGCCTCGTCGGTGATCGTGGCACCGGCCAGCATGCGGGCGATCTCCTCCTGCCGCGCCGTCCTGTCCATCTCGGCAATCCCTGTCGCCACCCGGTCGGTGCTGCCCGATTTGGAGATCAGGAAATGTGTCGCCGCGCGCGCCGCAACTTGCGGCGCGTGGGTGACGGAAAGCACCTGGACGCGCTTCGACAGCCGCGCCAGCCGCTGGCCGATGGCGTCGGCCACCGCGCCGCCCACGCCGGTGTCGATTTCATCGAAAACCAGTGTCGGCGCCGAACCACGATCGGCCAGCGCCACTTTCAGCGCGAGCAGGAAGCGTGACAGCTCACCGCCGGACGCGACCTTCATCATCGGCCCGGGCCGCGTGCCGGGATTGGTGCGCACCCAGAACTCAATCTGGTCGATGCCCTCCTCCATGCGCGTCTCGGCCTCGCTCTTCATCTCGACGATGAAGGCCGCGCGTTCGAGCTTCAGCGCCGGCAGTTCGGCCATCACAGCCTTGGTCAGACCGACCGCCGCGGCATGGCGGAGCGAGGACAGCTGTGCGGCGGCGATGTCGTAGGTTTCGCGCGCGGCCGCCGCCTGCCTTTCCAGGCCGTGCAGGCGCTCCTCGCCGG
This sequence comes from Mesorhizobium sp. B2-3-13, assembly GCF_006442195.1. Classification (NCBI taxonomy): domain Bacteria; kingdom Pseudomonadati; phylum Pseudomonadota; class Alphaproteobacteria; order Hyphomicrobiales; family Phyllobacteriaceae; genus Mesorhizobium; species Mesorhizobium sp. B2-3-13. The sequence continues at coordinate 179,855 of NZ_VFVQ01000001.1, read as the reverse complement.
CATCGAGATCGGCGAGATCGGCAACCATCGTGTCGCGCAGCTGCGCCAGATCGTCGACGGCGACGCTGTGCTTGCGCGACGCCGCGCGCAGCGAAAACAGCCGCTCTTCCGCTTTTTCCAGCCGCTGTGGATCATACTCCGTGGCCCGAAGCGCGGCCTCGACGCCCGATTGCGCCGCATCGAGCGACAACATCGCTTCATCCAGCGACTTGACCACGTCCTCGAGCAGGCCGGGCGCCTCCGTCGCCTTGCGCTGCAGCCGTCTCAGCAGGCTAGCCAGTTGCGGCAAGGGCGAGGACGGGCCCGACAGCACATCCTGCGCATCGTGGATTTCGGAGGCGATCTTCTCGGCGCGCATCATGTGGGCGCGCAGCTCCGCAAGTTCGGTTTCCTCGCCGGGCTGCGGATCGAGCTTGGTCAGTTCGGCGACCGCGGCGCGCAGATAATCGGCCTCGCGCGCGGCGGCCGCCACCTTGGCGCGATGGCGCGTCAGCTCCTGCTCGCAGGCGCGCCAGTGCCGCCATGCCTCGCCGGTCGAGCGGACGGCACCCAGATGGCCGCCGAAAGCATCGAGCACATCGCGGTGTGCGCCGGGATCGACCAAAGCGCGTTCATCATGCTGGCCGTGGATCTCGACCAGCGCGCGGCCGACGTCGCGCATCAGCGTCACACTGGACGGCTGGTCGTTGACGAACACACGGGTACGGCCGTCCGCCGTCTGCACGCGGCGCAGGATGACGTCGCCGTCATCCTCGATGGCGTTTTCGGCAAGCAGCGCGCGCACCGGATGGTTGCGCGGAACATCAAACACGGCAATGACCTGCCCCTGGGATGCGCCATGGCGCACTAGCGAGGCATCGCCGCGCGCGCCGAGCGCCAGCGACAGGGCGTCGAGCAGGATGGATTTGCCGGCGCCGGTTTCGCCGGTCAGCACGGAAAGACCAGGCTGGAAGTCGATGTCCAGCTTTTCGATCAGGACGATATCTCGGATCGACAGTCTGGAAAGCATGAGAAACCGGACCTATTGCATGCCGCCCAAAAAGTGGACCCGGTTTCGGGATAACGACAGGCACGAAAACAAAAAGATTTAGAGCGGCACCCGACAGTTGGAGTCGCAGCGCCGCACTATCTTTTTGTTTGAGCTTCGGATCAATCCGAAAAAGCGCGCTGCGCGCTTCGCTCGGAGGTCAGGCGCCGGTAATCAGCTTCCCGGCCTTGGATATCCACGATCCGGCATTCTCGCGCGGTGCCAGCCCATTGCTCTGCAGCAGCTTGTAGGAATCCTTGTACCACGAGCTGTCGGGATAGTTGGTACCGAGCACCGCGGCGGCCGTCTGGGCCTCCGAGGTCAATCCCATCGCGTAATAGCTTTCGGTCAGGCGCGCGAGCGCTTCCTCGACATGGCGGGTATTGGAATAGTTTTCGACCACTGTGCGGAAGCGCTTGACGGCGGCGATGTACTCGCGGCGCTCCAGATAATAGCGCCCGATCTGCATTTCCTTGCCGGCGAGCTGGTCGTTGGCGAACCGGATCTTTTCCTTGGCGTCGTCAACATATTCCGACGTCGGCCAGCGCGTCACCAGGTCTTGCATGGTCTGCAGGGTCTGGCGTGCTTCCTTCTGGTCCTGCGTCACGTCCTTGATCTGGCGATAGTAGCTGAGACCAATGATGTACTGGGCGTAGGCGGCGTCATCCGTGGACGGATAAAGCGCCAGGTACCGCTTTGCCGACTGGATCGCGTCGTCGTAGCTGCCCTTTCGATAGTCGGCGAACGCGCCCATCACCATCGATTTGCGCGCCCACTCCGAATAGGGATGCTGGCGGTCGACGGCGTCGAACTTCTTGCTCGCCTCGTCCAGGCGTCCCGCATTCATGTTGGCGAGGCCCTGATTGTAGAGAACGTCGGCCGGCTCGGTCTGGTCGACATAGGTCGACAAGTCGATATCTTTCTCCGACGACATGCAGGCCGACAGAAAGAGCGATGGAACAACCACCGAAAGCGCCAGGAAAACAGACCGCTGCGGCGCTTTCGATTGACCGACTCGCTTGAAGAACATGATTGGATTGCGCCCTTTCGGCGTTATTTCAATGCCCACTTTTGAGCGACATGCACTAATAGACGGCCGCAGCCATAAACCATAACCGCCTTGCCCGGCAACGCTATGTCCAGCCAATCGCACATTTTTGTGGCGGTGGACCGTGGCGTGAAAATCTATGCAATTTCGCTGATGGATGATGCATTCATGCAACACCATGCCCCATGGAATCCGAAAAAGATTAAGACAATCAGATCATCCAGGGCGCATAGAGCGGCGCGTTGACGGCGTTCATCTCGGCGGCCCGGCCACGCTCCCGGCGTGTCGTCTCGACGATCTCGAAGGCCGTGCGGTCCGACAGCAGGCGCCGCAGCGCGGCGGCGTTCAGCCTGTGACCACCGCGATAGGAGCGGAAACAGCCGATGAAGCGCGCACCGGCCAGCGCCAGATCGCCCATGGCGTCGAGCGTCTTGTGGCGCACGAATTCGTTGGGATAGCGCAGGCCGCCCATATTGATGACGCGGTTGTCATCACCGATCACCACGGAATTTTCCAGCGAGGATCCCAGCGCATAACCGGCGGCCCACAGCCGCTCGACGTCCTTCATGAAGCCGAAGGTGCGGGCCCGCGCGATGTCGCGGCGGAAAATATCGGCATTGATGTCCGATGCGAAGAGCTGACGGCCGATCGCCGGGCTTTCGAAATCGATCTCGACCTCGAAACGGGTACCGTCATAAGGCCTGAACTCCGCCCAGGAGGCGCCGTTCTCGATGCGGACCGGCTTGACCACCCTGATATATCGCCGCTTGACGGCCGACACCTCGATGCCGGCCTGGTCGATGGCTTCGACGAACGCCATGGCGCTGCCATCAAAGATTGGGACCTCGTGGCCGTCGATCTCGATGACGACATTGTCGATGCCGAGCCCGAACAGGGCCGCCATGATGTGCTCGACCGTGGCGATGTGCTCGCCAGAGGGATCGCCGAGCATTGTGCAAAGGTCGGTGGCGCCGATCTCGGAGAACAGGGCGCGGAATTCGCGGCCCTGCCCATCGCCATTAAGGAGTTGGAACACGATGCCGGTATCGGCATCCGCGGGCAGGAAACTGATGGAAACTTCTTTGCCGCTGTGAACGCCGGTGCCTGTAAGCGACGCGCGCGTCTTCACTGTCGTCTGGTGGTCGTGCAAGACAATCCCCATGAGCCCGTAATGCCTAGGTCCGCTTCTCCAGCCCGAGGGCGCGGCTCTTGTCAAATCGGCAGGCAGGGCTACTTCCCCCGAAATCCCAGCATACCGACTATGGTAGGCCGCGAAGATAATGTCCCGGCAAGGAGACTCCAAATCACGGTTTCTTACTCTTTGTAACCGCGAACTGGAACATGTACGGCACCACAACCAATTGATTATGCTGTATTTTAGACGTTAACAGGCAAGCAATTCCTTGCCTGTTAACAATTGTTACAGTCCGTTAACGGCTCAGTTGGCCTGGCGGCGCAGGAACGCCGGAATCTCCAACTGATCGTCGTCCTGAGTCGCCCTGGTCTGTGGTGTCAGGCGGCCCTGATCGTCCAGCTGACCGCGGCGCGGCGCGTAGAGCTGCGCGTCCTGGCTGGCGAGGCGGCGCACTTCCGGTGCGGCCTGGCGCAGTTTGGGCTCGCGCGGTTGCGCCGGCTGCAGCCGTGCAGGTTCCTCTTCGCGACGGGTCAGGCCATTGGTCAGGCGCTTCAGGAGACCCATCGGGCCGCTGTTCTCATGGTCCACCGGACGGCTCTTGGCGTCGACCTCGGCCTTCACGACCGGCGGAAAGTCCTCGACGCGCGGCATGCGCTGCGGCGCCATCGCGACCGGCTGCTGAACCTCACGCAGCATTTCGCGCGGCTGCGGAGCCGGCTGCATCATCTGCTGGACGACCGGCTGCACCATCGGCTGCGGCTGTGCGGGCGGCGCCTGGAAGATCTTGCTCTGCGGGCGGAAATCGTCCGCATGGGCGACCGGAGCCGGACGAGCCTGCGCCATGGCCGCGGCATTCGCTTCGGCCAACTGGATGGCTTCGGCAACCGGATCGGCGGCGCGTGGTTCATACACCGCCTGCTGGACCGGTGCCGGGCGGCTTTCCACCGGGGCGACGGCCGGCCGGGCAGCCGGCTTCGGCGGAGCGGTGCGGATCGAAATCGGCGCGGCGGCGATTTCAGCCGCCGACTTGTCGATACCGGTGGCGACCACCGAGACCCGGATGACGCCTTCGAGTTCCTCGTCGAATGTGGCGCCCAGGATGATGTTGGCGTCCTGGTCGACTTCCTCGCGGATGCGGGTCGCCGCTTCGTCGACTTCGAACAGGGTCAGGTCGCGGCCGCCGGTGATCGAGATCAGCAGGCCCTTGGCGCCCTTCATCGAGGTCTCGTCGAGCAGCGGGTTGGCGATCGCGGCTTCCGCCGCGGCCATCGCACGGCCCTCGCCCGAAGCCTCGCCGGTACCCATCATCGCCTTGCCCATCTCGCGCATCACCGAACGCACGTCGGCGAAGTCGAGGTTGATCAGGCCTTCCTTGACCATCAGGTCGGTGATGCAGGCGACACCGGAGTAGAGCACCTGGTCGGCCATCGCGAAGGCGTCGGCAAAGGTGGTCTTGTCATTGGCCAGCCGGAACAGGTTCTGGTTGGGGATGACGATCAAGGTGTCGACGCATTTCTGCAACTCCTCGATGCCGAAGTCGGCCGTTTTCATGCGGCGCTGGCCTTCGAAGTGGAACGGCTTGGTGACGACGCCGACGGTCAGGATGCCCTTCTCGCGGGCCGCGCGGGCAACAACCGGAGCAGCACCCGTACCGGTGCCGCCGCCCATGCCGGCGGTCACGAAGCACATGTGGGTGTTGGTGAGATGGTCGAGGATCTCGTCGATGCACTCTTCCGCCGCGGCGCGGCCGACTTCCGGCTGCGATCCGGCACCGAGCCCCTCGGTGACATGCGCGCCAAGCTGGATCAGCCGGGAGGCCTTCGACATGGTCAGCGCCTGCGCGTCGGTGTTGGCCACGACGAACTCGACACCGCGCAGTCCGGCGGTGATCATGTTGTTCACGGCATTGCCGCCGCCGCCGCCGACACCGAACACGGTGATGCGCGGCTTGAGCTCGGTGATGTCCGGCTTCTGCAGATTGATGGTCATTGTCTCCGTCCTTTGCCTTTCACGCCGCTTCGCCGCCGCGGCCGCCTATGGGGCTGTCCCCGTCAATTAGAAACTGTCTCTCAACCACTGACTCATGCGATGCAGTTTTCCACCAGTTCCGGTCATCCTGAGACCGGAAATGCCTTTCGCCGGATGGCTCTCGAAGCTCGCCATCTGCGGATAGATCAGAAGCCCGACAGCGGCCGAGAAAGCAGGGCCTTTCGCCGCTTCGGGCAAGCCCGCCACGCCGAGCGGGCGACCGATGCGTACATTGCGCCCCAGGATGCGGCGCGCCGCCTCCGGCAGGCCGGCCAGCTGGCTGGCGCCGCCGGTGAGTACGACGCGCTTGCCGACCGCATTGCCATAGCCGGACTTGTTCAACCGGTCGCGCAGGAGTTCGAGCGTCTCGTCGATGCGGGCGCGCACGATGCGCGTCATCACCGAACGCGGGATCTGCAGCGGCACGTCGCCATCGTCGCCGATCGGCTGGATCGAGACCAGGTCGCGGTCGTCGGCACTGCCCGGCAACGCCGAGCCGTGCATCACCTTGAGCCGTTCGGCGGCATCGAGCGAGGTCGAAAGTCCCTTGGCCATGTCGAGCGTGACATGGTTGCCGCCAATGGCGATGGCGTCGCCATGAACGAACTTGCCTTCCGAAAACACCGAGATCGTCGTCGTGCCGCCGCCCATGTCGATGCAGGCGGCTCCGAGTTCCAGCTCGTCGTCGACGAGTGCCGCCAGCCCGCTGGCATAGGGCGTCGCCACCATGCGCTCGACCGACAGGTGCGAGCGATTGATGGAAAGCTCCAAATTGCGCATCGGCGCGGCATCACCGGTCAGCACATGCATGTCGACGCCAAGCGTGTCGCCCACCATGCCGCGCGGATCGCGCACACCGCGCTCGGCATCCAGCGAGAAGCCGACGGGCAGCGAATGGACCACCTCGCGCTCGGCCTTCAGCGCCTGCTTGGCGCCGGCGCCGAGCACGCGCTTGATGTCGGCCTCGTCGGCCTCGTGGCCACCAAGGTTGATGGTGGCCGAGAAGCTTTCGCTCTTCAGCCGTCCGGCGGTCATGTTGACGATCAGCGAATCGACCGTCAGCCCGGCCATGCGCTCGGCGGCGTCGACGGAAAGGCGGATAGCATGCTCGGCACGATCGAGATCGACGATGACACCCGACTTCACGCCTTGCGATTTCTGGTGGCCGATGCCGATGACCTGGATGCGGTGCGAGCGGCCGCGCAGGAGCTTGCCGTCATCGTTCGGCTTGAGCTTGGCCACCATGCAGCAGACCTTGTTCGAGCCGACATCCAGCACCGTCAGGGTGCCCGACCGGCGCGACGAGGCATCGCCAGAACCGCCAAGCCAGCTCATATCTTCGTCTCCGGCTTGCGTTTCAGGGTTTTCGGCTTCTCGTTGAGCGCGGCTTCGCGCTGCGTCGCCGCCTGTGGCGTCAGCTCCACGACCAGCCGGTCTGTCAGGCGCATATCGACGGCGGCGATGTCGCGCGACAGCAGGCCCTTGTCATGGTCCATCTTGACGAGCTCGGCGAGCGCCTGTTCCTCGTCATCCTCGGGTAGCTTGATGGTGATGCCGTTGTCCAGCTTCAGGTCCCAGCGCCGCTCGCCGACGCGGACATAGCCTTTGATGCGACTGGCAAGGTCAGGATACTGTTCGATCCTGGCCAGGAAATCAGGCGCCTTGGCGGGCGCGCCGGTACCGATCAACAGCGGCAGCAGCACCTGCTTGCCGCCCGAGAACGGCGCGATGACAGCGCCATCCTTTTCGATGACGGAGAGGTCGTTGCCCTGCTGCCAGAGCGCGAAAGCCGCGCGCTCCTCGACGCGCACTTCGAGCGTATGCGGATAGATCTTGCGCACCGCGGCGACCTGGATCCACGGCAAGGTCGCGATGCGCTCCCGCGCGGCCTCGGCATCGAAGCCGATCAGCGAAGTCCAGCCATCGAGTTCAAGCCTGTCGAGAATGTCGATCTCTGAAGTCTGACGGTTGCCGACCACCTTGACCTGATCAACGGCAAAGCCGGTGCGGGCGGTGATGCTTTGAATGATGCCGTCGGCATGACCGCCGAGGTAGGCGCCATAGACCCCGCTCGAAGCCAGCAGCACCGACGACATGATCGCGACGGAGAACCGCGGCGCCTGGAATTCACCATCTCCAAGGCGCGTCAGGATGCGCACCGGGCGGCGAAGCACGCGCGGCAGGACGAAATGGTCCAACGACAATGGCAGGCCGAACAGCGACGGCCCGGCCGCGCCCCTCACCTTGCCCTGCCCCCATTTCAACGCAGACACGAAGCGTCCTCCACCATCCAACTCAACAGTTCACCAAACGAATGCCCGGCATGGGCGGCAATTTCAGGCACCAGAGACGTCGGCGTCATGCCCGGCTGAGTGTTGACCTCGAGCCATACAACTTCGCCATTTTCGGAGTGACGATCGTCATAACGGAAGTCCGACCGGGAAACGCCCCGACAGCCGACAGCTTGGTGAGCCTTGAGCGCCAGTGTCTGTATTTTTTGGTAAATATTCGGTGAAACTTTTGCGGGGCATTCGTGTTTTGATCCACCCGCGACATATTTTGAATCATAGTCGTAGAAGGAATGACCCGTCGGGATGATCTCGCAGACGCCAAGCGCCACATCGCCCATGACGGCGCAGGTCAGCTCGCGCCCATGGATGTAGCGCTCAACCATGACGGTATCGCCATATTTCCACTCGGACGACCCGATCACCTGCGGTGGGTGCGACTGCCCCTCCAACACGATGACGACGCCGAAGCTCGATCCCTCGCTGACCGGCTTGACCACGTAGGGCGGCTTCATCGGGTGCTTGTTCTGGATAGAGAAGCGGTTGGCGACCTTCGATTCGGCAACGGGAACGCCGACCGATTTGACGATCTTCTTCGCCTGCTCCTTGTTCATGGCAAGCGCCGAGGCGAGCACGCCGGAATGGGTGTAGGGAATGCCGAGATATTCAAGGATACCCTGGATAGTACCATCCTCGCCAAAGGGTCCATGCAGCGCATTGAAGGCGACGTCGGGCTTGATCTCGGCAAGCACCGAGCCGACATCGCGCCCGACATCGACACGAGTGACCTGATAGCCTTCCTGCTCCAGCGCATCGGCACAGGCCTTTCCCGAAGACAAGGACACGGGCCGCTCGGACGAGAAACCTCCCAGCAATACGGCCACATGCTTGTTTTTCATTCCCCGTCATCCCCTCTCACGGCGGACCAAAATCCAAGATTTCCGCAACATTGAGTCCGAGTCTCCCGGCAGGTTGCCCCCCCAGACGGAAAACGCGGGTAACGCGTCGAACGACTCAAATCAGGAAACGCTTTAGGGCAGAGAATCAGAGAGTTGATTCACTGGCAAGTACTTATGATTCCGAGAGATTCACTTTCTGAGAAAATGGATGCGAAAACCGTGTCGCTGAGTCTTTGCAGCAACGATTTCACGGCATTTCGATCCCGTTGAAGTTCACGCATCACGTGAACTTCAAGATGCGCTAAAGGAGCTGGCCGAGGAACTCCTGCACGGCATGCCCGGAGCGGAAATCGCCGATGCGCTTGATCTCCCACTGCAACCGGATGCCGGAATGCTCGAGCACCCGCGCGCGCACCGTCTCGCCGAGATATTCGAGATCGTAGCCGGTCGCGGTTCCGGTGTTGATCATGAAGTTGCAGTGCATCGGCGACATCTGCGCGCCACCGATCATTAGGCCGCGGCAACCCGCCTTGTCGATTTCCTTCCAGGCCGAGGTGCCTTCCGGATTCTTGAAGGTCGAGCCGCCGGTCTTCTCGCGGATCGGCTGCACGGTCTCGCGATGGTTCTGCACCGCATCCATCGCCGTCTTGATCACCGCTTTGTCCTCGGCAAAGCCTTCGAAAACGGCCGAGGTGAAGATCAGCCCGACGGGCGCCGCCGAATGGCGGTAGGCATATCCCATCTCGGCATTGCTCAGCGTCTGGACATTGCCCTTGCGGTCGAGCGCCCGCACCTCGACGACGTGCTCGCGCGTCTCGACGCCATTGGCGCCGGCATTCATCCTGAGCGCCCCGCCGATGGCGCCTGGAATGCCGTGGTAGAAATGGAAGCCGCCAATGCCGGCCTCGAGCGCCACCGCCGCCACACGCTTGTCGGGCGTGGCGGCACCTGCCTTGATCCTGATCGGGGAAATGACTTCAGCCTCGCCAAAGCCCTTCGCGGAAAGCCTGACGACAAAACCCGGGATGCCGCCGTCGCGGACCAGAAGGTTCGAACCGACGCCGACGATCGTCAGGGGGATCTCTTCGGGAACCGCCCTGAGGAACGCCGCAAGGTCCTCCTCGTCCGCGGGCTGGAACAGCGCCTCGGCAAGGCCGCCTGCCCGGAACCAGGTGATCTTGTCCATCTCGGCATTCGGCGTGATGCGACCGCGCAGGCCGGCCAGCCGGTCGCCAAGTCTGTCGATCAGGGCCTGGCCGTTCATCATGAGGCGGCAAGCTCCTTCGGCAGAGCATAGGCCCATTGGGTGATATTGCCGGCGCCCAGGAAGACGACGAAGTCGCCGGGCTTGGCGATGTCACGGATGACGGGTGCGATATTAGCCGGACCCTCGATATAGCGGGCGTCGCGATGGCCACCGGCGCGGATGCGCGACACCAGCGCGTCCGAGGTCACGCCGTCGATCGGCTCTTCGCCGGCGGCGTAGACCGGGGCGACCATCACCGTGTCGGCATCGTTGAAGCAGGCGGAGAACTCATTGAACAGATCGTGCAGCCGGGTGAAGCGGTGCGGCTGGGCAATGGCGATGACACGCCCATTGGTGGCGCTGCGCGCCGCCTTCAGTACCGCCGAAATCTCGACCGGGTGGTGACCGTAGTCGTCGAACACGTCGACACCATTCCAGGAACCGGTATGCGTGAAGCGGCGCTTGACGCCGGCGAAGGAAGACAGGCCCTTCTTGATCGCTTCGGCGGAGAGGCCGAGTTCGTGCGCGACCGCGATCGCGGCCGTCGCGTTGGATACATTGTGGTGACCAGGCATCGGCAGGCGCAGGCCCGCTATCGTTGTCTGGCCGCGCCCCTTGCGGTCGCGGATGATGACATCGAACTCCGAGGTCGCCCCCGCCATGCGGTGGTTGGTGAAGCGCACGTCGGCCTGTGCGTTCTCGCCATAGGTGATGACGCGCCGGTCCTCGATGCGGCCGACCAGCGCCTGCACTTCCGGGTGATCGGTGCACATCACGCCGAAGCCATAGAAAGGCACGTTCTCGACGAACTGGCGGAACGCTTCGCGCACATTGTCGAAATTGCCATAATGATCGAGATGCTCGGGATCGATGTTGGTGACGACCGCGATGTCGGCCGGCAGCTTGAGGAAGGTGCCGTCGCTTTCGTCGGCTTCGACCACCATCCACTCGCCGTCGCCCATGCGCGCATTGGTGCCATAGGCATTGATGATGCCGCCATTGATGACGGTCGGGTCGAGCCCACCGGCTTCAAGCAGTGTCGCCACCATCGAGGTAGTCGTCGTCTTGCCATGCGTGCCGCCGATGGCAACAGCCTGGCGGAAACGCATCAGCTCGGCAAGCATCTCGGCGCGGCGCACGATCGGCAACAGTTTTTCACGCGCCGCCTTCAGTTCGGGATTCGACTTCTTGATCGCGGTCGAGACCACGATGACCTCGGCGTCACCGAGATTCTCGGCCTTGTGGCCGACGAAGCATTCGATGCCCTTGTCGCGCAGCCGCTGCACATTGGCGCTGTCGGCCTGGTCGGACCCTTGCACCTTGTAGCCGAGATTGTGCAGCACCTCGGCGATGCCGCTCATGCCGATGCCGCCAATGCCGATGAAATGCACGAGGCCAATGGTCTGCGGCATCTTCATGGGTGCGTTCCCTTCCTGAAATCCGATACTGTTTTGCGGGACGCAATAGCCTCTGTGAGGTCGGCGAGCAACCGTGCCGCGTCGGGCCTGCCGACCGACTTGGCCGCGGCGGCCATCGTCGCAAGCCGCTCCGGTTGGTCCATCAGGGCGCCGAGCAGTGCCGCGATACGCTCGGACGAAAGCGACGATTGCACATACACTTCGCCGCCGCCAGCGGCAGCGAGCGCTGCCGCATTCGCTGCCTGATCGTGGTCGAGTGCAAAGGGATAGGGGACCAGCAGCGCCGGCCGGCCGATAACTGCGATCTCCGAGACAGTCGAGGCGCCGGAACGCGAGATCACCAGATGCGCCGCCGCAATGCGCGCCGCCATGTCGGTAAAAAACGGCGAGACCTCGACGGCGACGCCAAGCGCGGCATAGGCCGCCTTCACCCGCGCCACGTCGTCCGCGCGAGCTTGTTGAGTAATGACAAGGCGTCTGCGCTGTGCATCGGAAAGCAGCGCGACTGCCCCCGGCATCGCATCGGAAAAGAATTGGGCGCCCTGGCTGCCGCCGAACACCAGCAGGCGGAAAGGCTCATCCCTGGTTGAAGCGACGTAAGGTGTCCTGGCTGCTTCGAGCACAGCCGGCCTGACCGGATTGCCGGTCGTCACCGTCTTGGCGCCGGCCGCACTCTCATCCTGCGGCAGGAAGCCGCCGGCTATCGCATCGACATGGCCCGACAGCGCCCGGTTGGCGCGCCCCATCACCGCGTTCTGCTCATGGATCAGCGTCGGAACCTTGCGCCGCGTCGCCGCATAGAGCGGCGGCAAGGTCGGATAGCCGCCAAAGCCCACGACGGCCTCCGGCTTGATCCTGCCGATAATGGCGGAGGCCTGACGCACGCCGCTCCAGATTTTCCAGAAGGCGCCAAGCAGGGTGAAGGGATTTTTCGAGCCTAACGTCGCCGACTGGATCGGATGGACGGCCGCCGCCGGGAAACGGGCGGCAAACCGCTCGGCCCGGGTGTCGGTCGCCAGATGCACCGCCCAGCCGCGCTCGATCAGTTCGTGCGCCAGCGCTTCGGCTGGAAACAGATGTCCGCCGGTTCCACCCGCCGCGAGAAGGATAACGCCTCTGGCCATGTCACTCCGCCGGCATGGTGCGCTGCGGCAGCGCAAAGCCCATCTGCTTGCGCTTTTCCGGCCGCTTGCGCGTCAGCGCCAGCACCATGCCCATCGAGATGGCGATGGCGATCTGCGAGGAGCCGCCATAGGAGATGAAGGGCAGCGTCATGCCCTTGGCCGGCACCAGTTGCAGGTTGACGCACATGTTGATGACGGCCTGCAAGCCGAACACGGTGACCAGACCGCCGACGGCATAGCGGGTGAAGTCGTCATGCTCCTTGAGCGCCGTGTTGAGACCGCGCAGCACGATGAAGGCGAAGATCGACATGATGAAGAAGCACATGATCAGCCCGAACTCCTCGCCCGCGACCGAGAAGACGAAGTCGGCATGGCTGTCGGGGATGACCCGTTTGACGGTGCCCTCGCCCGGCCCGACGCCGAACCAGCCGCCATTGATCAGCGCATCGCGGCCCATGTCGACCTGGAACGTGTCGCCTTCGCCGGTGAGGAACTTGTCGATGCGCAGCGCGACGTGCGGAAACACCGTATAGGCGGCGAAGACGCCGCCGACGCCGGCGGCTCCCAGCACGATGATCCAAAGCCATGGCAGTCCCGCCATGAAGAACATAATGCCCCAGGTGCCGGTGGTCAGCATGGTTTGACCAAGGTCCGGCTGCGCTACCAGCAGCGACACGACCAAGACCAGGAGCAGCATGGCGAACAGATTGCCGGGAATGTCGGGCTGGCGCTTGTGTTCGGCGAACAGCCAGGCGCACATGATGACGAAGGCCGGTTTGAGGAATTCCGAAGGCTGGATCGACAGGCCGGCGAGCGACACCCAGCGGCGCGCGCCCTTCACCTCGACGCCGACATAGAGCACCGCCACCATCAGCACCAGCATGAGGCATAGCATGATCAGCGACATGCGCCGGATCTGCCTGGAATCGAGGAAGGAGACCGCCAGCATCACGCCGAGCGCAGGCACGGTGAAGATGATCTGTCGGGTGGCGAAATGGAAACTGTCGAGGCCGATGCGTTCGGCGACCGCGGGGCTTGCCGCGAAGGACAACACGATGCCGAGCCCCATCAGCGACAGGAACGCCGCCAGGAACCAGCGATCGATGGTCCACCACCAGGTTGCGACCGGACTTTTGTCGAGACGGCTCTGCATTATCGTGCCCCTCCGATGGGTTTGACACCATCTATAGCGCTCGCAGCTTGCCTGAAGGCTTCGCCGCGGACCTCGAAATTCTTGAACTGGTCGAAACTGGCGCAGGCCGGCGACAACAGCACCACTGCCTCGCCGCTGTCGTCTTTGGCTGCGTCATGCGCGGCGTGCTCGACCGCGGCGGCCAGCGTGCCCGAGATCTCATAAGGCACGGCCTCGCCGAGCGTCGCCGAAAAGGCGGGTGCGGCCTCGCCGATCAGAAAGGCCTTGGCGATGCGCGGGAAGAAGCCGCGCAGCGGCTCGATGCCACCTTCCTTCGGCAGGCCGCCGGCGATCCAGTAGATGCGGCTGAAGCTGGACAGCGCGGGTGCCGCGGCATCGGCATTGGTCGCCTTGGAATCGTTGACGAACAGCACATGGTCCTTGCGGCCAACCTGCTCCATGCGATGGGCGAGACCCGGAAAGCTTTCCAGTCCGGACTGGATCTCGCCGAGGTCGAGCCCGACCTTGAGGCAGGCGGCGACGGCGGCTAGAGCGTTCTGCGCATTGTGCTGGCCACGCAGCGAGCCGATGCCTTCGAGGAAGGCGACCCGGCTGTAGCGGCCATGCACGGCCTCCATCATGTTGGTGCCGTCGGCGAAATAGCCGTCGGTCAGCGGCAGACGCTTGGAAATGCGGATGACCTGCCGCCCTGCCCGCTCCAGCCGATCGGCGATCTGCGCGCACCAGGAATCGTCGATGCCGATGATCGCCGTCTCGCTGCCTGCCACCAGCCGCTCCTTGATCGAGGCGTAGTGCTGCATGGTGCCGTGGCGGTCGAGATGGTCGGGCGTCAGATTGAGCAGGATACCGGCCGTCGGATTGATCGAGGGCGCAAGGTCGATCTGGTAGGACGAGCATTCGACCACGTAGTGGCGATCGGGCTTCGGCGGATCGAGCGTCATCACCGCGCGGCCGATATTGCCGCCCATCTGCGTGTCGCGTCCGGAGGCCTTGAGAATATGCGCCGTCAGCGCGGTCGTTGTCGACTTGCCGTTGGTGCCGGTGATGGCGATGAAGGGAGCATCCGGCGAACGCTGCGTCCGCTCCCTGCAGAACAACTCGATATCGCCGATGACCTCGACGCCCGCCCCGCGCGCCAATTCCACGGTCCAGTGCGGCTTGGGATGGGTCAGCGGCACGCCGGGCGACAGCACGAAGGCGGAAAACCCAGCCCAGTCGGCGCCACGCAGATCGCCAGTGGCGATACCGGTGGCTGCCGCCTTGGCGACACTGTCGGGATTGTCATCCCAGGCCAGCACCTCAGCGCCGCCCTCGATCAGCGCGCGCGCCGTGGCGATCCCCGAGCCGCCGAGTCCGAAGAGCGAAACACGCTTGCCTGCGAAGGATGCGGCGGGGATCAAATGGCGGCCTATCTGAGCTTGAGGGTGGAGAGGCCGACCAGCGCCAGGATGACGGCGATGATCCAGAAGCGGATCACCACCTGGCTTTCGGTCCAACCGAGCTTTTCAAAATGATGATGGATCGGCGCCATCAGGAACACGCGCTTGCCGGTCATCTTGAAGTAGCCGACCTGGATGATGACCGAGAGGATTTCGACCACGAACAGGCCGCCGACGATGACGAGCACGATCTCGTGCTTGGTGGCGACCGCGACCGTGCCGATCAGACCGCCCATGGCGAGCGACCCGGTGTCGCCCATGAAGATCGCCGCGGGCGGCGCGTTGAACCAGAGGAAGCCGAGGCCGGCGCCGATGACCGCGCCAAGCACGACCGCCAGTTCACCGGTGCCGGGCACGAAATGGATCTGCAGATATTCGGCGAACACCGCGTTGCCCGAGAGATAGGCGATGACGCCGAAGGACGCCGCCGCGATCATGATCGGCACGATCGCCAGACCGTCGAGGCCGTCGGTCAGATTCACCGCATTGCCGGCGCCGACGATGACGAAGCAGGAGAACGGAATGAAGAACCAGCCGAGGTTGATGATGAATTCCTTGGCGAAGGGGAAGGTCAGCGACGACGAGAACGGCGCCTGGCCATTGTGCATGATCGCCCAGGCGGCGATGCCGGCGATAATGAATTCCAACGCAAGCCGCGCCTTGCCGGAGAAGCCGAGATGCGACTGCTTCGTCACCTTCAGATAATCGTCGTAGAAGCCGATCAAGCCGAAGCCGAGTGTCACCAACAGCACCACCCAGACATAGATGCTCGACAGGTTCGCCCACAAAAGCGACGAGCCGATGATGCCGGACAGGATCATCAGGCCGCCCATGGTCGGCGTGCCCGCCTTCTTGAAATGGGTCTGCGGCCCGTCGGCGCGGATCGGTTGACCCTTGCCTTGCCTGAGCCGCAGCGAATTGATGATGGTCGGCCCGAAGATGAAGACGATCAGCGCCGAGGTGATCAGCGCGCCGCCGGTGCGGAACGTGATGTAGCGGAAGACATTGAAGACAGAGACCTTGTCCGCGAAATCGACCAGCAGTGTGAACATGCGCTTTCGTTCCCCGACTAGGTCTGGTTACTGGTTATCGTCTTGGCCGGGAATTTGCCCAGCAGCGCATCGACCAGTTTTGCAAAACCGATGCCCTTCGACGATTTGATCATCACCACGTCGCCCGGCTTCAGCGCGGCGAGCAGCACCGGCTTCAACTCCTCGACGCCGGCGCGGTATTCCGTCCTGATATCGCCCGGCAGCGCTTCCGCCAGCGACCGCATTTCCGGCCCGCCGAGAAAGACTGTCCGCGTGCCCGTGCCGACGATGAGATCGGCAAGAGCGGCATGCAGCTTGGCCGAGTGGTCGCCGAGCTCCAGCATATCGCCAAGCACGGCGATGCGCCTGCCCTCGCCCGTCACCGGCGTCGCATTGAGCAGCGCCATGGCGGCCGCCATCGAGGCCGGATTGGCGTTGTAGCTCTCGTCGATCAGCGTGATTTGGCCACCGGGCTGGTCCGAAGCCGAGCCACCGGGCTGGCCCGAAGTCGAGCCGCCGGGGTGCCGCAGCACGTGGCGCTTGCCGCGCCCGCGCTCGGCCGAGAGATCGGCCAGCGCCAATGCAACTTTGTCGAGATCGGCGCCAATCAGATGCGCGGCGCCAAGCACCGCCAGCACGTTCTGCACCATGTGCCGGCCGGGAGCTCCGATACGGGCGATCATATCGTGGCCGCTGATCCTGGCGGCGATGTCGGAATGATCGGCATGCAACTCGCACTTGACCAGCTTGAAGGTCGAGCGAGCATTCTCGCCGAAGCCATAGACATGCTCGACGCCGGCAGCCTGTGCCATCTTGTCCAGCAGCTTGAAACGCGCATCGTCGCGGTTGAGCACCGCGGCACCGTCGGGCTCCAGACCCTCGAAAATCTCGGCCTTGGCCTTGGCGATCTCGTCCAGATTGCGAAAGAAGCCAAGATGCGCGGCCGCGATCATGGTGACGATGGCGACATGCGGCCGCACCATCTTCACCAGCGGCCGTATCTCGCCGGGATGATTCATGCCGATCTCGAACACGGCATAGTCGCAGTCAGCCGGCATGCGCGCCAGGGTCAGCGGCACCCCCCAATGGTTGTTGAAGGACTGCGCCGAGGCATGCACCTTGCCAACGGCTGAAAGCACGTGGCGAAGCGCCTCCTTGGTTGTGGTCTTGCCCGCGGAGCCGGTCACCGCGATGATCCTGGCCTGCGAGCGGGCGCGCGCCGCGACACCGAGCTTTTCGAGCGCAACCAGCACGTCCTCGACGACGATGATCGGCGCCGTCAGCCGGCCAAGAGACGGCAACTTGCCTTCCGCCACCACCAGCACGCCGGCGCCGGCCTTGATGGCGGCGGTGACGAAGTCATGGCCGTCCATCGCCTCGCCCTTGATGGCGAAGAAGGCCTCGCCCGGCTGCAGGCTGCGACTGTCGATCGAAATGCCCGATATGCCTTCGGGCATGGGGCCGAGCGGCCGCCCGTCCGTGGCGGCAACCAGCGTTTCGGATGTCCACAGCAAACTCATGCGGCACGCTCCCTGAGCGCGGCGCGCACTTCCTCATGGTCGGAAAAATGCAGGGTTTCAGAGCCGATCGTCTGGCCTTCCTCATGGCCCTTGCCGGCCACGATCAGCGTGTCGCCGGCATGCAGCATGCCGACAGCCTCGTGGATTGCCTTGCGCCGGTCGCCGATCTCGATGGCACCGGGCGCAGCGGCGAGAATGGCGGCGCGGATGGTCTCGGGCACTTCGGAGCGCGGATTGTCGTCGGTGACGATGACGACATCGGCGAGCCGGGTCGCGATCTCGCCCATGATCGGTCGTTTTCCCCGGTCACGATCGCCACCGCAGCCGAACACGACCATCACGCGCCCGGTGGTGAACGGACGCACCGAGGACAGAACATTCTCCAGCGCATCGGGCTTGTGGGCGTAATCGACATAGACCGGCGCGCCGCTCGCCGTGGTGCCGACCAGGTCTAGCCGGCCCGGCGCGCCTTTCAATTTCTCCAATGCTGCCAAGGCTTTGGCGACAGGTGTTCCTGTGGAAATGGCAAGCCCCGCCGAAACCAGCGCATTCGCTATCTGGAAATCGCCGGCGAGCGGCAGGTCGATCTCGTGGATCACACCGTCGGCCTCGACCTCGGCACGCTGGCGATGACGCTCATGCTCGACCCGCTTCAGCCTGAGGAAATCGCCATGGCGGCCGACCGTCAGCACGTCGAGCCCAGCGGCCAGCGCCGCCTTTATCGTCGGTTCCGACCACGGATCGTCGGCGAAGACAACGGCCGGTGCGCCCTTCGGCAGCAGCGTGTCGAACAGGCGCAATTTGGCGCGATGATAATCCTCGATCGTCGGGTGGTAATCCATGTGGTCGCGGCCGAGATTGGTGAAGCCGCCAGCCGAGAGCTTCACCCCATCGAGGCGGCGCTGGTCGAGCCCATGGCTGGAGGCCTCCATCGAGGCGTGGGTAACGCCGGCATCGGCCAATTCCCTCAACAACTGGTGCAGGGCGACCGGATCGGGTGTCGTCAGCGAACCATATTCGTTGCGGCCGGGCGCGACCACGCCGGTGGTGCCGATCGAGGCGGCTGCGTATCCCGCCTGCTCCCATATCTGCCTGGTGAAGGCGGCGACCGACGTCTTGCCGCTGGTACCGGTCACGGCGACCATGGTTTGCGGCTGTCTGCGGAAGTAGCGGGCGGCACTCAACGCCAGTGCCAGGCGCGGATCATCGACCGCCAGCACCGGAACCGGCAAATCGGCAAGGGCGCTGCCCGCGACGATCGCGGCAGCGCCACGCCGGGCCGCGTCGGCGGCGTAGCTGGCGCCATCGGCCCTGGTGCCGGCAAGCGCGAAAAAGAGGACGCCCGGTTTTACCTGGCGGGAATCCGACGAGATGCCGGAAACCTCCAGATCGGCGGAAGCTGTTCCTTCGACTGGCAGGATACCGGCTAGATCTTTGAGCTTCATCGAGTCCCGTTCACCGCAACAAAATAGCGCGCAGTTGCCGGCGCGCCCCAAGAATCACTGATAGGAAACCAGCGTTGCACCATTTTCATGGCTGAAATCTGGCTTCACGCCAAGCATGGCCGCTGCACGCCTGATGATATTGCCTGCCATTACCCCTGCATTGTTGGCCGCGACGTCGGTCATCCCGGGCTTTTCCGGATGCGGGGCGTCGGCGATCGTGAACACCAGATATTGCGGATCATCCATCGGGAAGGCGGCGACAAAGGTGTTGAAATTCAACTCCTTCGAGTAACGGCCATTGATGACCTTCTCGGCCGTTCCGGTCTTGCCGCCGACGCGGTAGCCGGGAACCCGGGCGTTTCTGGCCGAACCCTTCTCGGCGTTGAGCGAATAGAGGTAGCGCATGCCCTCGACAGTTTTTTCGGCAACCACTTTCTTGGCCGCCGCCATCGCATCCTCTTGGCTGCGGACCAGGAATGTCGGCTGCATCAGGAATCCGCCATTGACCAGCGCCGCGCAGCCGACAGCCGCTTGCAGCGGCGTCGTCGACACGCCATGGCCGAAGGCGATGGTGAACGAATTGACCTGCTTCCAGACCTTCGGCTCGGTCGGGCGGGCAACTTCGGGCAGTTCGGTCTGCATCTTCTCCAGAATGCCGAGGCGATGCAGGAATTCGCGATGCGCCTCGATGCCGACCAGCTCGGCCTCCCTGGCCGACCCGATATTGGAGGAATAGAGGAACACCTCCGGCAACGACAGCACGCGGTTCTTGCCGTGGAAATCGTGAATGGCCTGGTGGCCGACCCGGATTGGATGCGAAGCGTCGAAGCGGCTCGACATCGTCGCCTTGCCGGAATCGAGCGCCATGGCCGAGGTGAAGCTCTTGAACGTCGAGCCCATCTCATAGAGTCCCGCCGACATCCGGTTGAGCCGGTCCTTGTCCTGCGCATTGTATGGATTGTTCGGATCGAAATCCGGCACCGACGCCATGGCGACCACTTCGCCGGTCTTGACGTTGAGCACGACGGCGCCAGCCCCCATGGCGCGATAGCGTTCCAGGCCGGCGGCGATCTCGTCGCGCACCACATGCTGGACGCGCAGATCGATCGAAAGCTTGACCGGTCTGAGATCCTTCGCCACCGCCAGGCCCGACGCCTGCAGGTCGCTCAGGCCCTGCTCATCGATATATTTCTCCATGCCGGAGATGCCCTGGTTGTCGATGTTGGTCAGGCCGACAATGTAGGATGAGGTTTCGCCGCTCGGATAAAAACGGCGCTTTTCGGTGCGGAAGCCAAAACCGGGAATGCCGAGCTGCATAATGTCGGCCTGCTGCTTGGGCGTCAGCTGCCGCTGCAGCCAGACGAAGCCGGCGCCGCTCTTCAGCTTGTGATAGGTCTGCTCATAGTCGATCTCGGGCAGCACCGTCGACAGCTTTTCGATCGCCTCGTCGGCATCGACGATGCGGCGCGGCTCGGCGAACAGCGACGCTGTCTTGATGTCGGTGGCCAGCACTTCGCCGTTGCGATCGACAATGTCGGGACGTGACGCGGTCACCCGGCTTTGCGGACCGCCCGACAGGTCGGGTGTCTGGAAACCGAGATAGACCAGCCGTCCGGATATAGTCGAGAAAATGCCGAAGAATACCGCCATCGTCATCACGATGCGCGCCTTGCCCTTGCCGCCGGTCGCCTTGCGGGCGCCTTCGACCACGATCGACCCGTCCTCGCCCGTCCTGGCGCGGCCTACCGTGGCGAAGCGTTTCAGCAGTTTGCCGATCATTGGGCGATGTCTCCGGTCACGACGGGATCCTTGTCGCCCAAGGGCGCCTTGTCGGAATTGTCGGCCATGGCGCCTTGGCGCCCGTTCAGGATGTCCTGGATGTCGAGGGCCTTGGCCGGCAGGTCGCCCAGGCCCACGATCTGCCGGGCACTGACCGGCTCCAAAGCGAGCTGCGATTTGTAGAGCTCGGCGAGCTTCTGCAGCCGCGACGGCTGGGTGAGCAAGCTCCAGTCGGCCTTGAGAAGGTCGATCGTGTCCTCCTCGTAACGTATCTCGGCATGGATCTTCTGCACGGCCGCCAACTGGTCCTCGGCCTCGCGCTTGGCCTTGTAGGTCAGGGCGGCGGCCGAAACCATGACGGCGATCAGGACAATATCGCTGGTACGAAACACGTGCTTACCTCTCCCCCGGCCGGTCGATGCCAGGAAGTTTTGGA
Source organism: Mesorhizobium sp. B2-3-13 (assembly GCF_006442195.1). Classification (NCBI taxonomy): domain Bacteria; kingdom Pseudomonadati; phylum Pseudomonadota; class Alphaproteobacteria; order Hyphomicrobiales; family Phyllobacteriaceae; genus Mesorhizobium; species Mesorhizobium sp. B2-3-13. The sequence goes on along the minus strand of NZ_VFVQ01000001.1, from coordinate 158,839 downwards.
AGACCGAAGATCGAGAAATCGCCGCTGCGCGCCGGAGCCTCGGTGCGGATCGCCGCACGCAGTCTGGCCGAGCGGGCGCGCGGGTTGGCCGCAACCTCGGCGTCGCCTGCCGTCACGCCGCCACCAGCCTTGCGGAAAGTCGCGGTGCGCGCCTGCGCCTCCGGCATGTGGCGCGAGCCGGTCATGGCGTCGGCGCGGTCGGCGATGAAACGCTTGACGATGCGGTCTTCCAGCGAATGGAACGTCACCACGACAAGGCGGCCGCCGGGCTTCAGCGCGCGTTCGGCCGCGAACAGTGCCCTGGCCAATTCACCAAGCTCGTCATTGACGAAGATGCGCAGCGCCTGGAAGACGCGCGTCGCCGGATGGATCTTGTCCTTCGGCGCGCGGCCGATATGCGTCTCGATCGCGTCGGCGAGTTCCAGCGTTCGCTCGAACGGGCGTTTTTCCCGGCGCGCCTCGATCATGCGGGCGATACGGCCGGCGTGACGCTCCTCGCCGAGGAAGCCGAAGATGCGGGCAAGGTCGCCCGGCTTGAAACTGTTGACGACATCGGCGGCGCTCAGTCCCGCCTGCGCCATGCGCATGTCGAGCGGTCCGTCGTTGCGGAAGGAAAAGCCGCGCTCGGCCTGGTCGAGCTGCATCGAGGAGACGCCGATGTCGAGCACGACGCCGTCGGCGCTTTCGACGTGTTCGTCGAGCGTCGAGAACGGCGCCTGCACGAGCCGCAGCCGGCCCCCGGACCACGCCTCGAGGTCGCGGCCGGCCGCGATGGCATCCGGATCGCGGTCGATGGCAACGACGGACGCGCCGGCCGCCAGGATGGCCTTGGTGTAGCCGCCGGCGCCAAACGTACCGTCGATGATGATGTCGCCCTCTGCCGGCGCCAGCGCTTCCAGCACTTCGCCAAGGAGGACCGGAATGTGGCGGACCGATCCGCCAACGGCGTTGATATCATCGCCGTGGCCCACCGTCATTCCGGTCGCTCCCCAGCCTTGGCCTCGTGAGCCTTCGTCCGCTGCCGAAGCTGCAAAAGCCTGGCCCGCGCCTGCGCTCCATAGGTCGCAAGCCGTCCCGGCTCCCAGATCTGAAAGAAATTGCCGCGCCCGACAAAGGCCACCTCCGCCGAGATGCCGGCATGCTCGCGAATGAAATCGGTCATGGTGATGCGGCCGTCCTGGTCGAGTTTCAGGAATGCGCCGTCGCCATGGCAGAAGAACGACATGTCGTCCGCAGTCTGCAGGAACGGGTCTTCCCGCGCGATGCGCTGCTCGTAGCGGTCGAGCAGATCGAGCCCGCCGACATCCATCGCCGGCAGGTCCAGGCAGCGCAGCGCGTAGAGCTCCGAATAGCCGCGCTTCTGCACCACGGCACGAAAATGCGCAGGAACGGACACCCGCCCCTTCGCATCGATCCTGCTCACCGTGTTCGACAGAAACCGGTCCATCACACGTTGCGGCCGCTTGCGCCGCCGCACCCCTCTTCATCGTGCCGCACGCGCCACCGCCGCGCATTGCCTGCCCCGCACCCACCTCGTCCACACGGGCGAAAACCGGCAAACGCACAGCCGCCGCGGCTGCCCGATTGGCGTACGCTCTACCCTGACGCGGAACGAAGGCTTTGATGTCTGGATGGGATATCATGGGGCACTATGGGCGTCAACGGGAATAGGCTTCTCAAACACGCGCACCATGCCGACGAGAAGGCTTTGACAGCACGTCTCGTCTTTATGGTCTATTAAGCCTAACGAACCGTTTAGAGCCTGCCTGGCCCAACTTGAGGCGCCTTGCCGCGAGCCGCGGCCGGGCATAGCGTCTCGCCCTTCTCACCGATCACCAAGGGATTTGAAATCGATGTCTGAAACTGCGAAGTCGCGCGCTGCAGCCCTTCCCCATTTGCGTCGCGGCGGGTTTGCCATGGGCGATTCCATTCCCCTGCCCCTGACCATGGCCGCCATTTTCCATGCTCCGGGCGATGCCACCGGCTTCAACCAGTACGGCCGCTTCAGCAACCCGACCTGGGATGCCGTCGAACACATGTTGTCTCATTTGGAAGACGCGCCTTGCGTCGGTTTTCCCTCGGGGATGGCGGCGATCTCGGCGGCATTCTTTGCCGTGCTCAAGGCCGGCGACCATATCCTGCTGCCTTCGGACGGCTACCATACCACCAGGGCGCTGGCCGATCGTTTCCTGAAGCCGCTCGGCGTCACCTACGATGTCAGACCGACATCGACTTTCCTCGACGGCGGCTTCGATGGCTACCGCCTGGCCTTCGTCGAAACGCCAGCCAATCCGGGGCTGGACATCTGCGATATCGCAGCTGTCTCCGAAGCCGTTCACAAGGCCGGCGCGCTGCTGGTGATCGACAACACGACGATGACGCCCTTCGGCCAGCGCCCTCTCGATCACGGCGCCGATATCGTTGTCGCCGCCGACACCAAGGCGCCCAATGGCCATTCCGACGTGCTGTTCGGCCATGTCGCCAGCCGCAATGCGGATATCATCGCCGCCGTGACCGGCTGGCGCGAGGTCTCGGGCAGCATCCCCGGCCCATTCGAAGCCTGGCTGGTGCATCGCGGCCTGGAAACACTCGATGTGCGCTTCGACCGTATGTGCTCATCGGCGGAAGTGATCGCGCGGCGCCTGCAGGGGCATCGGGCGATCACCGGCCTGCGCTATCCCGGACTGGAAGGCGATCCCTCGCACAATCTTGCCCGCGCCCAGATGGAGCGCTTCGGCTTCCTCATCTCCTTCGAACTCGCTTCCGAGCAGAAAGCCGAGGATTTCATCAACAATTGCAGCCTGATGCAGGCCGCGACCTCCTTCGGTGGCGTCCACACTTCGGCTGAGCGGCGGCTTAAGCGAGGCGATGCGGTTCCGGCCGGCTTCGTTCGCTTGTCGGTAGGCTGTGAGCCCGTGGAAGAACTCTGGAAGGCGATCGAGGCCTCGCTGGGCAGGATCAGCGGCTGACAAATCGACAAGCGGTTCAGTGTTTGATAGACTCGCCGAACCGCTCTAACTCTTTGTCTTTACGCAATTCCGCCAGGGAAAGCGCTACGCGCTTTTCCCGGGAAAGGCGCTGCGCGCTTTCCTGGAATCGCTCTACGAGCCGAGGTCATCGGCTTCGATGTTGCGACGACCATGCAGCACGCGAAGAATTTCGATCGCATCACCGCCGACCGGTACAAGGTGAGATATTCGCCGACAATCAGATGGCGGATACCCGGCGCTATGTCGTCGCGCGGCGCACCTGAGAAGGGATGCAAGGTCAGCAAATCCCAACGTCTTTCCAGCGCATCCACGAGGCGAACAGCAGCGCCGCGCCGTTGGATCAGAAGCTGCACCCATGGGTGCAACCTTCCTAGATGTAGCGGAGAGAAACTGCCAGCTGGCCTGTAAGCCGGGTTTTGTATGGCCCTCGCCCCTTGCGAGACGAGAACGTGGCGGCCATTCATCTTGGGCGCATGTTGCCATGCGCCTCACGCAACCTACCCGGACGGTGAGCTGGAAACAGCCCTCGAGAGTTTCCCCTCGCACCGCCCCTATTCGGTCTTGCTCCCGGTGGGGTTTACCGTGCCGCTCCTGTTGCCAGTCGCGCGGTGGGCTCTTACCCCACCCTTTCACCCTTACCCCGACAAAGTCGTGGCGGTTTGCTTTCTGTGGCACTTTCCCTGGGGTCGCCCCCGCCGGCCATTAACCGGCACCGTGTCTCCATGGAGCCCGGACTTTCCTCACCCGCGGCCTTTCGGCGTTTGCGGGTGCGGCCGCCCGGCCAGCTGGCAGGGCGTATAAAGGGGTTCACACCACAAAACGCAACCAAAAAAGCCGGTCGGGACCGGTTCTTGTCAAGCCGGCGCGCCGACGGCCGCCAACTGAACCTTGACCTTGCTGCAGTAAGCCGCCGAAACCGGGTTCATCCGGGTGGCGCCATGGCCGGCATTGTATTTCAGGATCGTGCCGCAGGTCGTGCCACCGCCGAGGTCGCGCGCCATAGCGAGGTACTTCATGCCGTATTTGATGTTGGTGTCGGGATCGAACAGGCCTTTGGCCGACCCGCTGTAACCCATCATGCGCGCGGTTGCCGGCTTGATCTGCATCAGGCCGATCTCGCCGGCGCCGCCGACCATGTTCGGCCGGTAGTTGCTTTCGATCTGGATCACGGCGTTGGCCAGCGACACCGGAACGCCGTAGCTCGCCGCGTAGCGGGCGACAATCGCGGAATACTGGCCGCCGCTCGTCACTGCCGCGGTCGCCGCAGCGACGTTGCTGAGACCGATCGATGCCGTCGTCGTCATGTCCACGGTTTTGCGACCGCGCTTTGTCTGCCTCTTGGCAGAGGATTTCCTTGCCTTGGTCCAGCTTGCCTTTTCCACTTTCGCGGAAGCGTGCTTCGTCGTCGCCTTAGCACTCTTGCTGCTTTTGGCCGAAATGGCCTTGCCTTTGGCGGGTGCCGCGACGAAGCCCTGGTCGGCCCGCGGGCTGAACGGCGCGGCGTCGGCCGCACCGAAGGCAAAACTCATTACGCCGGCAGCAAGAGCTGCCGTTAAAACCGTCAATTTCTGCATGTGATCCTGTTCTGTTGGGACCGCGCGAAGATCTTCGCGTGGCATCGCTTGATCAATATCGGAACACCCGAGGGGCTGGACGTCCGACAAACTGTACGAAAAGCCCTTTGAAGCCCGATTTGGCGCCAATAAAGGCGGGGCAAGTCACTTTAAGTGACAGTTTGTAACTTTAGGGCCAGGGAGGATTACTTGAATCAGGAATTGACCCAGGGTCAACTCCTGACGGAAGCAAGCAGCTTCTGCAGTGTGCGCATCGTCGAGCCGTCGGCAACTCCGTCGATCCGGCGCGGCCGGAAATGCCGTTGGAAGGCCTCGACCACGACCCGTGTCCGATCGTCGAAAACGCCCGATATCTCGACACCATAGCCATAGAGCGACAGCATCGACTGCAGTGTCTCGACATCGGCACCGCGGTCGCCGGGCTTCAGCGCGGCTCCGCGCCTGACGGGAGAGGCTGGCACGAGATGGCCGACCCCTGCCTTGAACAGCGCGGCCCATGGAAACTTCTCGCCGGGATCAATCTTGCGGCCCGGCGCCACATCGGAGTGCGCCAGCACCCGCTCGGCGCCGATCGCATGCCGCGCGGCAATCCCCTTGCACAGCTCGATGACCGCCGTGATCTGACGTTTCGGAAAGCCGGGATAGCCCAGTGAATGGCCCGGATTGACGATTTCGATGCCGACCGAGCAGGAATTGATGTCGGTGCGTCCGAACCAGGAACTCTGGCCGGCATGCCAGGCGCGGTCGCTTTCCCGGACCATCTGCACGATATGGCCATTCTCATGGACAAGATAATGCGACGAGACTTCACTCGCCGGGTCGCACAGCCAGGCTTCGGCCCCGGTACCACTCGCCATACCGGTATAGTGCAGCACGATCATGTCGGGCTTCTGCGCGTCGCGCCTTGGCCCGAAATTCGGCGATACCCTGACCTCGGCGCTCGGCTCGTCGGGCAGGAAGCCGGTCATGCGTGCCGCAGGCCCCGCTCGATCATCTCATAAGCGGCGTTGATCGCCGCGACCCTGGTCGTCGCGATCTTGATGAATTCCTGCGGCAACCCGCGCGCGATCAACCGATCCGGATGGTTGTCCGACACCAGCTTGCGATAGCGTTTTCTAACCTCCTCGAACGGCTTGCCGCGCTCGATGCCGAGCACGACATAGGGGTCGCCTGCGCCAAGATTGACGTGCCGCGCCAAGATCGATTCGTAATGCGTTTCATCGATGCGGAAGATCTCGGCGATACGATGCAGGAAGATGCCTTCGCGCTCATGCACCAGCCCATCGGCCTTGGCGATGTGGAACAGGCCGTCGAGTATGTCTTCCAGCATCACGCAATTGGAGTGCCCGGAGCCGCAGAGCTGCGCCATGCGCTCGGCATAGGTTTCGAAACCGGCCACGTCCCGCTGGGCGAGATCGAACAGCCGCGCAACGTTGCGCGTCTCTTTCGGCGGCACTTCGAAGATTTCCTGAAAGGCGCGTACCTCATCCTGGGTGACGATGCCGTCGGCCTTGGCCATCTTGGCCGAAAGCGCGATCATCGCCACCGAGAAGGCGACGCGGCGGCGCAAGTCGGCGTCGCCGGAAAAAACCGTGCGCACAGCCTCGACCACATCGGCGACACCAGAGGTGGTTGAAGACGAAACCCGCGTGATGAAGTCGCCGAGGCGGTCCCAAATCGACATGGCCCGCTTCATAGAGCCAACCGATCCCCGCTATCAAGTCAATAACAGCCATCTGTCGGGTCTGTGAACGAGAGGCGCATTGCCGGTGCCTATGCGAGAAAGGCCGGCGTAGAGCCGGCCTCTCTCCCAAGGCACTTACTGCTTACAAACTACTGCGCGGGCGCAGGAGCAGGCGTTGCCGGAGCCGGCTCGGCAGGCTTGGTCGAATTGTCAGCCGGAGCCGCGGGCTTCATCGGCTGCTCGGCAGGCGGCGGATTGGTGCTCTGCGTTGTGGTGTTGTCGGTGCCTGTGCCGCTGTCGCTGCAGGCCGCGACGCCCAGCAGGGCAAGGGCGGACAGGGAAGCAAGAACGAGCTTTTTCATTACATCTCTCCTTCGACACACGTTCACGTTGCGGTGAACGGTCGAGACACAAATGCCCGAGATTGCTATGGGTTTCGTAACGTTGCATTTCCACCTGTAACATCAATGGCATGCAAGCGTTATTGCTGCCGACGCTTCGGCGCTTTAACAACGACACCGGAAATGGAATACCGGAGACAGCCGCATGACCGCGAAATGGGATTTCTGGATCGATCGCGGCGGCACCTTCACCGATATTATCGGCCGTGACCCGCAAGGTGGGCTGCATCCGCGCAAGCTGCTGTCTGAGAATCCCGAAGCCTATGCCGACGCCGCCATTCAAGGCATTCGCGACCTGCTCGGCCTTGACACGGTCGCCGCGATCCCGTCCGGCCTGATCGGCGACATCAAGATGGGAACCACGGTGGCCACCAACGCCCTTCTGGAACGCAAGGGCGACCGCGTCTTGTTGCTCATCACCAGGGGGTTTCGCGATGCGCTCAGGATAGCCTACCAGGCACGACCCGACATTTTCGCCAAGGAGATCATCCTCCCCGAGCAACTCTACGAGCGCGTCATCGAGATCGACGAGCGTGTGCTCGCCGACGGCTGCGTCGAACGGTTGCTCGACATATCAGCTTGCCGGCCGGCCATAGAACAAGCGAAAGCCGATGGCATCGATGCCGTTGCGATCGCCTTCATGCATGCCTGGAAATATCCTGATCACGAGAAGGCGGTGGCCAAGGTCTGCCGCAAGCTTGGTTTCGGCCAGGTCTCGGTCAGCCACGAGGTCTCGCCGCTGATCAAACTGGTCGGCCGCGGCGACACCGCGGTGGTGGATGCTTATCTGTCACCCATCCTCTCACGCTACGTACAGCGGGTGGCGGGAGAACTGGGTGCGGCGGGAGAAAACGACGAATCCCCTCGCCTCATGTTCATGATGTCTTCTGGCGGCCTCACCGCCGCCGACATGTTCCAGGGCAAGGACGCGCTGTTGTCGGGCCCGGCCGGCGGCGTGGTCGGCATGGTCGAGACGGCGAAGCTCGCCGGTTTCGACAAGGTCATCGGCTTCGACATGGGCGGCACGTCCACGGACGTCGCCCACTATGACGGCGATTATGAGCGTGCCTTCGACACCGAGGTCGCCGGCGTGCGTGTCCGCGCGCCGATGATGCGCATCCACACCGTCGCCGCCGGCGGCGGCTCGATCCTGCATTACGAGGCCGGCCGCTTCCGCGTCGGACCGGACTCCGCTGGTGCCAATCCCGGCCCCGCCGCCTACCGGCGCGGCGGCCCGCTGGCCGTCACCGATGCCAACGTCATGCTGGGCAAGCTGCGGCCCGATTTCTTCCCGTCGATCTTCGGCCCCGGCCAGGACGCGCCGCTCGACGCGGAAACCGTGCGCGCGAAATTCACGGCTCTTGCCGCCGGGATCGGTGACGGCCGCTCGGCGGAAGCGGTCGCCGAAGGCTTCGTCACCATCGCGGTCGAGAACATGGCCAATGCGATCAAGAAGATTTCCGTGCAGCGCGGCTACGACGTCACCGAATATCTCCTGAACTGTTTCGGCGGCGCCGGCGGACAGCACGCCTGCCTGGTCGCCGACGCGCTCGGCATGGAGGCGGTGCTGATCCATCCCTTCTCCGGCTTGCTGTCGGCCTATGGGATCGGCCTGGCCTCGATCTTTGCCTCGCGCCAGCAGGCGCTGCTGAAGCCTCTCGCCGAAGAATCCAGAACAGAAATCGGCGGCCTCATCGCCACCTTGAAAAAGGCGGTGATCGCGGAGTTGGCGGCGCAAGGCATCGCCGAGGGCTCGGTTTCCACCAGGCCCGTACTGCACATTCGCTATGACGGCACTGACACGGCACTGCCGGTGAATTTCGAGGCAGACTCGATCTTCCAGGCCAGGCGCGATTTCGAAATCGCCCACAAGGCACAATTCGGCTTCGTTTATGACGACAAGCCAATGATCGTCGAGACCGTCGGCGTCGAAGGCACCGAAACCGGCCAGACCAGCGCCGGGGCCTTTGCGCCTGCCGGACCTGCAAGGGTCAAGTCAGCCACTTCCGATACCCGGCGCATCTACACGGAAGGCCGGTGGCGTGAAGCTGGCGTCTACCGTCGCGAGACCCTCGGACCGTCCAATCTGGTCGCCGGGCCCGCCTTGATCATCGAGCCGAACCAGACCATCGTCGTCGAGCCGGGCTGGCAAGCCGAAATCACCAACCTCAATCACGTTGTCATACGCCGTACGGAAAAGAAAGCGCGCGCCGCTGCCCTTGGCACCGAGGCCGATCCGGTGATGCTCGAAGTCTTCAACAATCTCTTCATGTCCATCGCGGAGCAAATGGGCGTGACGCTGCAGAACACCGCCTACTCCGTCAACATCAAGGAAAGGCTCGATTTTTCCTGCGCCGTCTTCGACCACACCGGGGCGCTGGTCGCCAATGCGCCGCACATGCCGGTGCATCTCGGCTCCATGGACCGTTCAGTCGAAACCATCATCCGGCTGAACTCCGGCGACATTCATCCCGGCGACGTCTTTGCCTTGAACGCCCCCTATAATGGCGGTACGCATCTGCCCGACATCACCGTGGTGACGCCGGTCTTCGACGATGCCCGGAAAAGCATTCTCTTCTGGGCGGCCTCGCGCGGGCATCATGCCGACATTGGCGGCACCGCGCCGGGCTCGATGACGCCGCTCGCCACCACGGTCGACGAGGAAGGCGTGCTGTTCGACAATTTCCGCATCGTCGACCGCGGAAAATTCCGCGAAAAGGAGCTGCACACGCTGCTCACGGACCACCGCTACCCAGCCCGCAACCCGCACCAGAACATCGCCGATCTGAAGGCACAGATCGCCGCCAACGAGAAAGGCGTGGCGGAACTTCGCAAGATGGTGGGGCATTTCGGCCTCGACGTCGTCGAAGCCTATATGGGCCATGTGCAGGACAACGCGGCCGAGAGCGTGCGCCGCGTGCTGGAGCGGCTGCCGGACACGTCGGAATATGAATATCCGACCGACACCGGCCAGGTCATCAAGGTGAAGATCACCGTCGACCGGCAAAAACGCGAGGCGACCGTCGACTTCACCGGCACGTCGCCTGTCATGAAGAACAACTTCAATGCGCCCGAGCCGGTCGCCCGCGCTGCGGTCCTCTATGCGTTCCGCGTCATGGTCGAGGACATGATCCCGATGAATGCGGGATGCCTCAGGCCGATCAATATCGTCATTCCCGACGGCTGCATGCTCAAGCCCACCTACCCTGCCGCCGTCGTCGCCGGCAATGTCGAGACCTCGCAGCACGTCACCAACGCCCTGTTCGGCGCCATGGGCGCGATGGCCAACGCGCAGGGCACGATGAACAACCTGACCTTCGGCAACAAGCAGTATCAGTATTACGAGACGATCTGCTCCGGCTCGCCGGCCGGCCATATGAACTCCGGTCGCGGCTTTGCCGGTACCTCCGGCGTCCACACCCACATGACCAATTCGCGCCTCACCGACCCGGAGGTGCTGGAACTGCGCTTCCCCGTGGTGCTGGAGGATTTTCACATCCGCCAGGGATCCGGCGGTAAGGGCAAATGGAACGCCGGCGACGGCACCAAACGCACCATTCGCTTCCTCGAGAAGATGGAATGCGCGATCCTGTCCTCGCACCGCAACCGCCCGCCGCAAGGGTTAGACGGCGGCGGCGACGGCGAGGTCGGCTCGACCAAGGTGCGCCGCAACGACGGCACGGTCGACGTGCTGAAGGCTTGCGATCAGACCGTGCTCGACGCCGGTGAGGCCGTCATCGTGACCACGCCGACGCCGGGCGGGTTCGGTACGCTATAAAGAAGGCGTCAACAGGCTGTCACCGGCCTGTCATGACCCTGCGTTACCCGCTTGCGCCAAAGCAAATGGGGAATCACTTTGCCATGACGGACGTCTCCGCAGATCTGGTTTTTCGCCGCGGCAAGGAAGTTGGAAAAGCCGTTTACCAGAACCGCCCGCTTTCGAAAGCCGGCATCTCCGAGCGGCTGTTCGCCTTCCTGTTTTCCGGCCTCGTCTATCCGCAGATCTGGGAAGACCCTGACGTCGACATGGAGGCGATGCAGCTTGGCCAGGGCCACCGGGTCGTCACCATCGCGTCGGGCGGCTGCAACATCCTCGCCTACCTTACCCGCTCGCCGGCACAGATCGACGCCGTCGATCTCAACGCGGCCCACATCGCGCTGAACCGCATGAAGCTGGAGGCGGTTCGCCATCTGCCTTCGCAAGGTGACCTGTTCCGTTTCTTCGGTGCGGCGGACATGAGCCACAATTCCGAAGCCTACGATCGCTTCATCGCCCCGCACCTCGATCCGGTCAGCCGTCATTACTGGGAGCGCCGCAACTGGCGTGGCAACAGGCGCATTGGCGTTTTCGACCGCAATTTCTACCAGACCGGCCTGCTCGGCCTGTTCATCGCCATGGGCCACCGCACGGCGAAATTCTTCGGCGTCAACCCGGCCCGCATGATGGAAGCCAGGAACATCGGCGAACAGCGCCGCTTCTTCAACGAGGAGCTGGCGCCGGTCTTCGACAAGAAGCTTCTGAAATGGGCGACGTCGCGAAAAGCCTCGCTGTTCGGCCTCGGCATCCCTCCGGCGCAGTATGACTCGCTGATCACCTCCGGCGACGGCACCATGGCCAGCGTGCTGAAGGCCCGGCTGGAAAAGCTCGCCTGCGATTTCCCTTTGGAAAATAACTACTTCGCTTGGCAGGCTTTCGCCCGCCGCTATCCCGAGCCCGGCGAGGCCGCCTTGCCCGCCTATCTGGAAAAGCGCAACTACGAGACCATCCGCGGCAATATCGACCGCGTCGCCATCCACCATGCCAACCTGATCGAATTCCTCGCCGGCAAGGATGCCGGCGCCGTCGACCGCTTCATCCTGCTCGACGCACAGGACTGGATGACCGACGACCAGCTCAACGCGCTGTGGTTGGAGATCACCCGCACCGCCTCCGCCGGGGCCCGCGTCATCTTCCGCACCGCCGCCGAGCCGAGTCTGCTGCCGGGGCGCGTCTCGACATCGCTGCTCGATCAGTGGGACTATCAGAACCAAGCATCGCGCGAATTCTCGGCCCGCGACCGCTCCGCCATCTATGGCGGCTTCCACCTCTATGTGAAGCGCGCGGCATGAGCACGACGGAGCTGCCGGCCAGCCATGCCGAACTGATGGACGGCGTCTACCGCTGGCAGCGCCATATCTACGACCTGACCCGCAAATACTACCTGCTCGGCCGCGACCGGATGATCGCGGGGCTGGACGTGCCGCAAGGCGGCACCGTTCTGGAGCTCGGCTGCGGCACCGGCCGCAACATCATCCTCGCCGCCCGCGCCTATCCCGACACCCGTTTCTTCGGCCTCGATATTTCGGCCGAAATGCTGGAAACGGCCGGCAAGGCAATCGACCGCGAAGGCCTCTCGGATCGCGTCACGCTGGCAAGGGGCGACGCCACCGATTTCGATTCAGAGGCGCTTTATGGCGTCGAACGGTTCGACCGCATCTTCGTATCCTATTCGCTATCGATGATCCCGGGCTGGGAGAAGACGGCCTCGGCAGCACTTGCCGCGCTGGCCCCGACGGGCTCGCTGCACATAGTCGATTTCGGCCAGCAGGAAGGTTTGCCGGGCTGGTTCCGCACCTTGCTGCGCGGCTGGCTGAAAAAATTCCACGTCACGCCGCGCGAATCCCTGTGCGACGTTCTGGAATCGGAAGCCGAGCGAACCGGCGCAACCTTCCGTTTTCGCACGCTTTATCGTGGCTATGCCTGGCTGGCCGTGATCGGGCCACGGAGCTAGTTAATGCAGCGCCTTCACCAGCGCCCCCACCAACGCCTGCGGCCGATAATTGAGCTTGGCCGGCGTTAGCCCGAGCCGCACCACCACCAATTGCTCGGATGGAATGATGGCGACGGTCTGCCCGTCATGCCCTTCCATCCAGTAAGTGTCCTTCGGCAGGCCGGCGGCGACACCGGCACCGGGGTTTTCCTCGTCGCCCGGTGCTTCGATCCACAACTGGCCCTTGCCGTAGACTTTCGAGGCGGATGCCGGCTCACGCATCCAATCGACGAAGCCGGCCGGCAGGACCTGGTTGCCATTCCATACCCCGCCCTGCAGCAGGAACTGGCCGAACCGGGCCCAGTCATGCGCCGTGGCGTAGAGATAGGACGAGCCGACGAAAGTGCCCTGCTCGTCGGTTTCGAGCACCGCGCTGTGCATGCCGAGCGGCTCGAACAGCGCCATGCGCGGCCACGTCAATGCCTTGGCCTTGTCGCCGATCGCGTCCTGCCAGAGGCGCGACAGCATCACCGCCGTGCCGCTGGAATAGGAAAACACCTTGCCGACCTCGCCGGTGAGGGGTTTGGAGCCGGCAAAACCCGCCATGTCGGGTTCGAGGTAGAGCATGCGCGTCACATCGGCGACGTCGCCATAGTCTTCGTTGAACTCCAGGCCGCTCGACATCGCCATCATGTCGGCAAGGCTGATCGCGGCGCGGCCATCCACCTTCCAGGGCGTGAACAGGCCCTTGTTGTCGACCGCCAGCTTGCCGTCCCTGATCAGTGTGCCGACGATGGCGGCGTTCACCGTCTTGGTCATCGACCAGCCGAGCAATGGCGTCTTGACCGAAAAGCCGTCGCCATAGCGTTCCGCGACGACCCGCCCGTTCTTGACCACGACGATCGCGCGCATGCCGGTGCCGGCCATCGCATTGTCCGCGACGATCTTCAAGATTTCAGGGTTCTGCGAGGCATCGACCCGTTCGCCCTCGGGCCACAGCGCATCCTGGCTTGTTGCCGCGGGTTCGGCATAGACCGCGGTGCGCCGCGCCTTGCCGACATCGCCGTCGGGAACCGAGGCGCAGCCCAGCCCGTCGCGGGCAACCGCCTCGCTCTTGCCGAGGAAACCAAGCAGGCCGGCCGACACCGTCCCCCGGTTCTTGTCGACGGAAACCCGCATCAAGCGCAGCAGCGGATGGCCGGGCGCCTGCACATCGACGGCCAGCACCTCGTTGGGATCGCGCCCGGCGATGAAGACGTTGGAGCAGACGATCTTGGCCGAATAGCCCGAGCCGACGCGGATGAGTTCCGGCGGCGCGAAATAGAGCCAGGCAACCAGCGCGGCGATAGCCAGCACGATCAGGCCAAGCAGCCATTTGACGATCTTGACGATGATCCGCATCCATTGCCTCCCAGACACTCGCCTGACGTTTATGTCATCGAATTGCCGCCATTGCTTCCGCAAAATCGGGCTTCTTGTCGAGCGCCATAAACCAGATATCAACCATGATCGGCGATCACAGGGATGCATGTCGCCCAAAGTGCGCAGCGGTTTTGCGACGACGACATGCACGAAAAACGAATAGGCTGGGCGATGCGTGGGGCGATCGCCTGGAGGGGGCCAGACCAACTTCGGCCATCAAGTGCACAGACCCATCAGCGACCGGCTGATTCCGGCTTGGAAGTTGCGATGCGCCGTCTTGCGGTCCTTTTCATGCTGACGCTGCTCGGCGCTTGCTCGACCGTGGACGATCTCTCGCCGCTGTCGCCGTCCGCGTCGAGCAGTCCGACGGTGGCCGTGCGCGCGCCGCGCTTTGCCGATTCCAAGCCGCATGAGTGGGACAGCGGCGCGCCGTGGAACTATGCCGTCCATGGCACCGACGTCTCCAAATACCAGACATCGATCGACTGGCCGACCGCCAAGGCCAGCGGTATCTCCTTCGCCTTCATCAAGGCAACCGAAGGCGGCGACCGATTCGATGAATATTTCAGCGAGCACTGGGCGCGCACGAAAGCCAACGGAATTCCACGCGCGGCCTATCATTTCTTCTATTTCTGCACGCCCGCCGCCGTGCAGGCGCGCTGGTTCATCCAGAATGTCCCCGTCGACCGCTCCGCATTGCCTCCGGTTCTCGACATGGAATGGAACCCGAACTCGCCGACCTGCCACCTGCGCCCCGACCCAGCCACGGTGCGCGCTGAGATGACCACCTTCCTTGAGATCGTAGAGCGGCGTTATGGCAAGAAGCCGATCATCTACACCTCGGTCGATTTCTTCGAGGACAACGAACTGTCGAGCTTCCGCGGCTATCCCTACTGGCTGCGCTCCGTCGCCGGGCACCCGCGCGAGAAATATGGCAGCCACCCCTTCACTTTCTGGCAGTACACCGGAACCGGCATCGTCCCCGGCATGACCGGCAAGTCCGACATCAACGTCTTCAACGGCTCGGAAGCCGCCTGGAATAAATGGTTGCGGCAGAACACCCGCTGACCCCGTGGCAACGGCAGCGAAGCCGCCTGGAAGAGGGGCCGCGGCAGAAGACCCGTTGACACCGTGGCAACGGCAGCAAGGGCGCCTCAAATAGGGCTGAAGCAGAAGACCCGTTGACGCCGTGGCAACGGCAGCGAAGCCGCCTGGAAGAGGGGCCGCGGCAGAAGACCCGTTGACGCCGTGGCAACGGCAGCGAACCCGCCTGGAAGAGGGGCCGCGGCAGAAGACCCGTTGACACCGGGCCTGCCGCCTGCTTTTCGACACTGCCAGCGGTAAAGAGTGCAACCGCAGGGCGTTGGGCTCTAGGCACGATAATGCCCTCTTCGTTTCGAAAGGAAGCTGATGCGACTGCGTTCCCAAGCCCTCGCGGCGCTATTCTTGTGCGCCACGGCCTTGCCGGCGATGGCGCAGGAATGCGGCGGCGATTTCGAAACCTGGAAACAGGGCGTGGCGGCGGAAGCCAAGGCGGCTGGTGTCGGCGCCGTCGGTCTCGATGCGCTGGAGGACGCCAGGATCGACGAGAGGGCTCTGGCGCGCGACCGCGCGCAGGGCGTCTTCACGCAAACCTTCGTCCAATTTTCCAATCGCATGATCTCTGCCTACCGGCTGAAGCAAGGTGCGGCGAACATGAAGAAATACGCCGATGTCTTCGCCCGCGCCGACCAGCAGTTCGGCGTGCAGGCGCCTGTCATCACCGCCTTCTGGGCGCTTGAAACGGATTTCGGCGCCGTGCAGGGCGACTTCCATACGCTGAACGCACTGGTGACGCTGTCGCATGACTGCCGCCGCCCGCAGCTTTTCCGCCAGCAACTGGTGCCGCTGCTGGAACTGATCGATCGCGGCGTGCTGCCGGCCGATGTCACCGGCGCCTGGGCCGGCGAGATCGGCCAGACGCAGATCCTGCCGTCCGACTATCTTGCGCGCGGCGTCGATGGCGACGGCGACGGCGAGATCGACCTTAGAAACAGCGTGCCGGACGTGATCATGACCACGGGCAACAAGGTGCTGTCGCGCGGCTGGAAGCGCGACGAGCCCTGGATCCAGGAAGTGCGCGTGCCCGACGAGATGCCGTGGGACCAGACCGGCCGCACCAATAAATTGCCGCTGACACAGTGGGCGCAGTGGGGCGTCACCAACCCAGACGGTTCGCCGCTGATCGACAAGGGCCTGAAGGCCGGCCTGGCGCTGCCCATGGGCCGCAAGGGTCCGGCCTTCCTCACCTACGACAATTTCGACGTCTATCTCGAATGGAACCAGTCCTTCACCTACGCGCTGACCGCGGCAAACCTTGCCGCGCGGCTCGCCGGCACGCCGCCGCTCGATCCGCGCAATCCCGAGCCGGGTCTCGACAACGAGCAGATGAAGGCGTTGCAGACGAAGCTCGAGGCCAGGGGTTACGACGTCGGCACGGTCGACGGCATCCTGGGCACCAATACCCGCGAAGCCATCCGCAAGGAGCAGATGCGGCTAGGCCTGCCGGTGGATGGCTGGCCGACGCCGGAGCTGCTGGGAAAGTTGTAAGCGAAGGTCGATAGGCAAGCTACCCACCACACACTCCCTTCCTCTCCCGCACAAAATCGATGAACGCCCGCAAGGCTGGCGGCACATGCCGCACGCTCGGATGGTACAGATAGAAGCCGGGGAAGCTGGGCGACCAGGCCTCCAGAAACCGGACCAGTTGACCGTTCTCGATCCAGGGACGGACCTGATAATCAATCATGTATGCAATACCGGCACCACTCAGCACCGCGTTGAGCAGCAAGTCGGTGTCGTTGACGGTCAGCCTGCCTTCGACCGCGATTTCCAGCACCCTTTTGCCACGCGCGAACTCCCATCGGTAGATGTTGCCGCCGCCTGGCCATTGGAAGTTGATGCAGCGATGCTGGTGCAGATCGCCGGGATGACGAGGCGTGCTGCGTCCCGCGAGATAGGCGGGAGCGGCCACCGCGGCCATTTGCAGGTTCCCGCTCAGCTTCACCGCCACCATGTCTTTTTCCAGCCGCTCGCCGAGCCGAATGCCGGCATCGAAGCGTCCTTCGACAATGTCTGTCAGCATGTCGTCGACGATGACCGTCAGGCTGATATCGGGATAGACGCGCTGGAAATCGCCCAGGATCGGCGCGATGAACCGCATCGCGGCCACGCGCGGCACGTTGATGCGCAGCGAACCCGCCGGCTGATCGCGCGAGGCATGAATATCGGCGACCGCGCCTTCCAACTCCCTGAAAACGGAGCCAAGCCGCGTGAACAGCGTATCGCCGGCCGCGGTCGGCGATACGCTGCGTGTCGTGCGATTGAGCAGGCGGACACCGAGACGTGCCTCCAACTGCCGGATTGTCTGGCTGAGGGCCGGCGGCGAAATCCTGAGCCTGGCGGAAGCGCGGATGAACTGCCCTCCTCCACGATCGTCGCGAATGCCTTGAGTTCGGAAAATTCAGACCCGCGCATTGTGTATCCCAGGCTTAACAGGCAGGTCAGATAATAGCTCATTATACGATCAATAGCTTCGGCCTATTTTCGACCGTGGAAGCCACATCGCGCGGTCACGAACGGTCGAAAGGAATTGATCATGTCTCAAACGCTTCAGGGCAAAACCGCGATCGTCACCGGCAGTTCGCGCGGCATCGGCCGCGCCATTGCCGAAGGGCTCGCCGCCAACGGTGCCAGCGTCGCCGTCAACTATGTCGACAATGCCAAGGCCGCTGACGATGTTGTGGCGGCCATCATCAGCAAGGGTGGCAAGGCAATCGCCATCCAGGCCGACATTTCAAATGTCTCCGACGTCCGCCGTTTGTTCGACGAAGCAGAAAGCCAATTGGGCGGTCTCGACATCGTCGTCGCCAATGTCGGGGTCGCCGTGATCAAACCGCTGGTCGAGGCCAGTGAAGCGGATTTCGACCTTGTTTTCGATACCAACGCCAAAGGCACGTTCTTCACGCTTCAGGAGGCCGCTCGCCGTGTGCGGGACGGCGGTCGCATCATCGCGGTCTCCACGGGCGGGACAAAAATGTTCTTCACCCACACCGCACTCTATCTCGGCAGCAAGGGCGCCGTGGAACAATTCGTGCGCGTGCTGTCGCGCGAGGTTGGTCCACGCGGCGTCACCGTCAATAGCTTATCGCCAGGCTTCACCGACACGGACCTGCTGCCGGAGCGCGATCGCGCCGTGGCGGCCGGCATGTCGCCCTTCGGTAGGATTGGTGCGCCGCGCGATGTCGCCGACGTTGCCGTATTCCTGGCCAGCGAGGAGGCCCGCTGGTTGACTGGCGAGAACATCCAGGCCGGCGGTGGCGTGGCTTAATCCGCCATCGTCTCCAGGCTCGCAAACCCTTGCGGCGCGTCGCCCTCGTCGAAGGGCGTCGTCACCTCGACGAACGTGTCGGGATAAAAGCCGTTGAAGCGAGTCCTGAGCGACAGCGAGTAGGCGCCGATATGGCCGATCTCGATCCAGTCGCCGGTATCGACGGTCTCCGGCAGCCAGAACGGCCGCGACAGGATGTCGACAGAATCGCAGGTCGCGCCGCACACCTTGAACGGCACGATTTTGTTCTCGTCGCCATTGCGCGCGCGGATCGCCGGATCGGGGATGAAGCGTGCCGGCAGCGTGATCTTGCCGGTCCATGAATCCGACAGCGACGCCCAGATGCCGTCATTGATGTAGAGCCGCTTGCCCTTGCGCAGGAGCACGCGCACGATCAGCGACAGGCAGCGCGCCACGATGACCCTGCCCGGCTCCGCCACCAGCGGAATCTGGTCGAACTGATATTCCTTCAGGTCGCCGGAGAGCCGCGACATGATCTGGCCGAGCGACGGCATCTCGATTTGCTTGCGGTTGGGATCATGTCCGTATTCGGCCGGAAAGCCGCCGCCGACATCGAGCCCTGCGATGTCGAAGGTCAGCCGGTTACGCACCCAGTCGGCCGAGGCCAGTGCCCGCTCATAGGTGTCGGGATCCTCGATTTGGCTGCCGACATGGAAACAGAGGCCGACCCTATAGCCGGTGCGGTTCAGCCGCTCGGCGAGTTCGACCGCATAGGCCGGCCCGGCGCCGAATTTCTTCGACAGTTCGTAGGCGGCATGTCCCTTGGTCTGCACACGCACGAAGACGCTGACCGCGCCTGGGTCGATATCGAGCGCCCGCACCACCCGGGTCAGCTTGGTGATCTCGTCCTCATGGTCGAGCGAAATGACGCGGATGCCGTATTTTTCCAGCGCCAGCTTGATGTCCGACTGCGCCTTGACCGGGTGCATGTAGAGCATCTCGGCATCGGGCGAGACGGCGCGCACGGCGGCGAACTCGGCTGGTGAAGCGACGTCGAAAGCGGTGACTCCGGCCTCGACCAGCGTCTTCAGCACGATCTGCTCGCCATTGGTCTTCACCGCGTAGGCGGTCTTGCCGGGGAACATGCCCATGAACTGCAAGGCGTCGGCCTTGAGCACCTGTGGGCGGAAGCAGTAGACCGGGTCGTCCGGGCGAAGCGCCAGTGCCGCCTCGCTTGCATTCTCGAATCGCTGCATGGACGAATCCCCGACTTCAGCTCGCATAATTAATCCAAGCTAGCGGCTAGCGCATGACCCCGAAAGTCAATTCGACTTTCGGAAAGGATCATGCGCCAGGAATGAATCTCGCAGCGTCCTTTGCGCGTCTCTGGAGACGCGCGGCGCTGCAATGAAAACAATTCTGTGTCTCGCGCTGCTGACGGTGCGGCACCAGCCTTTTGCCGGGAAGCTTGGCTGTCGGTCAAGTTTCGGGTGGCCCTTGCCGCCGGACCCGATATGGCTTCTGCCTGGTTGGCCGGCATTCGAGCCGTCCGGGGAGGATAAATCACATGGCTATGGCAGCGGCATCTGCAGCACGCGGACCGATGACGCTCAGGGACTGGGGGCAGTTGCTGTTGCTCGGCGCGATCTGGGGCGGCTCGTTCTTCTTCGCCCGCATCGCGGTGGCTGAACTTCACCCGCTGGTGCTGGTTCTGTTTCGCGTCGCCATCGCCGCATTGGCGCTGCAGCTCTATCTCGGCTTGCGCGGCCCCTCCTTCCGTCCCGCCCTGCCGTATGCCGGCCTGTTCTTCCTGCTGGCCTTCACCAACAACGTCGTCCCCTTCTCGCTGATCTTCGCCGGCCAGACCCAATTGGGTGCCGGCGTCGCCTCCGTGCTCAATGCCACGACGCCGTTCTGGACGCTGATCCTCGCCAACGCTCTGACATCAGATGAAAAGCTGTCCTGGAACAAGCTCGCCGGCATCGCCCTCGGTGTCGCCGGCACGGCTGTGATGATCGGTCCCGGCCTGCTCGCGGGGCTTGGCGGCCCGGTCTGGGCCAAATTCGCGCTGATCGGCGCCTCGCTCTCCTATGGCGTTGCGCTGATGGTCGCCCGCTGCTTCAAGGGCGTGCCCTCGCCGGTCGTCGCCACCGGACAATTGACGGCTTCGACCATCATCATGATCCCGATCGTGCTCTTCGCCGACGGCCCGGCCGGCTTGTTCTCGGCCTCGCCGCCGGTGTGGACGGCGGTGCTGGCGCTGGCGCTTCTGTCGACGGCCTTCGCCTACATCCTCTACTTCAATCTCGTCGCCTCGGCCGGGGCCACCAACGCCTCGCTGGTCACGCTGATCGTGCCGGCCAGCGCCATGCTGCTCGGTCTTCTGTTCCTTGGCGAACGGCTGGAATTGTTCGAGATCGGCGGCGTGGTGCTTATCGGACTCGGTCTTCTCACAATCGACGGACGAGTGTTCGGTCGCCGTTAGGGCCGGGCGAGGGATGGTCGCCGCGAAAGTCGAATGCGACTTTCGCGGCGGTAGCGCTGCCATGACACAGCATCGACACGCCACCGCCATAATTTATACACAGGCCTAAGCGGGTTTTTCCCGAAGGGTTTCAACGGTTAAAGGCAAAACAGAGGTCGCGAATCTCACAATCACGTCGCAATGCAGCATATTTTCCGCTTGCCTGTGGCACAAATGAACCTAGACTCCAGGGCATAGCTCTTTAAGAGGAGGCTATGTCATGGGACTTACGAGGCCAATCAACGCATTGATGATTTGTGCTGCGTTTGCTTTCATCGGCGCCCTCATTATGGGCGTCCTTCCCTGAACCCGCCAAGATGGGGAAGACCAGCACCAGATAGTCTAACCAATTCGAAAGGCCGGGGTTTTTTACCCGGCCTTTTGCTTTTCCAGCCGAGCCTTACGCAGCAGCGGAACCCGCCACCTCCGCCTCGTGCGAGCGGATGCCGATCATATGGCAGACGGCGAACACCAGATCGGCCCGGTTCATCGTGTAGAAGTGGAAATCGCCCACACCGCGCTCGACCAGGTCCAGCACCTGTTCGGCGGCCACGGCGGATGCCACCAGCGCATGCGTCTGCGGGTCGTTCTGCAGGCCGTCGAAACGCTCGGCCAGCCATGCCGGCACCAGCGCGCCGCAGCGCGCCGAGAAATTGGCGACCTGGGTGAAATTGTGCACCGGCAGGATGCCGGGAACGATCGGTATGTAGATGCCGGCGCGGCGGGCGCGCTCGACGTAACGCTCGTAGAGATCGTTGTCGAAGAAGAACTGGGTGATCGCCCGTGTCGCGCCATTGTCGACCTTGCGCTTCAGCATGTCGATGTCGGTGGCGAAGTCAGGGCTTTCCGGATGCTTTTCCGGATAGGCCGAAACCGAGATGTCGAAATCGCCGGCGTCCTTCAGCGCCCCGACCAGCTCGGCACCATTGGCGTAGCCATCCGGATGCGGCCGGTAGGCGGTTCCGACGCCCGCGGCCGGATCGCCGCGCAAGGCGACGAAGCGTTTGACGCCCATGTCGGTGAATTCCTGGATCACCGCATCGACCTGATGGCGGGCAGCATCGACGCAGGTCATGTGCGCGGCCGGCGTCAGGCTGGTCTCCTTCAGGATGCGGCCGATGGTGCGCGCCGTGCGCTCGCGTGTCGAGCCGCCGGCGCCATAGGTGACCGAGACGAATTTAGGCTTCAGCGGCTCCAGCCTTGTGACCGTGTCCCATAGCCTCGCTTCCATCTCGTCGTTCTTCGGCGGGAAGAACTCGAACGAAACCCTGACCTTGTCGCCGATATCGGGACGGCGGGAAAAACGAAACTGGTTCATCAGGCGATTTCCCCTATCGAGCTCACTCTGGTCTGCTGGCTGGCGTTGGCGGGATCGGCGATCAGCAGGCGCCGGTCGCGGCCAAGCCAAAGCTTGACGGTGAGCCTGGCCTCGTTACCGCTGCGCGGTTCGAATTCCTGGGCATCCTCAAGATCGAGGCCGGCTTCGGAGAACCAGTCCGCGATCTGCCGGTCGGAAAAGCCGAGACGCATATGCGCGTGCTCGTCACGCAGGAACTCCAGCGCGTGCGGCGCGAAATCGACGATGACCAGACGGCCGGCCGGGCGCAAAAGCCGCGCCGCCTCATGGATGGCGCGGGCCGGATCGTCGAGATAGTGCAGCACCTGGTGGATGGTGACGAGATCGAAGGCATCGCGCTCGACAGGCGGCGAAAAAATATCGCCCTGCCGCACCTGCGCATTCGAAACGCCGGCCTTGTCGAGATTGGCGCGCGCCACCGTCAGCATCTCGCGCGACATGTCGATGCCGATGCCGCGCCGGTAGAGCGGCGAGAAGATTTCGAGCAGCCGCCCGGTGCCGGTGCCAAGGTCGAGCATGGACTGGAACGGCCGCTTGCCGACCAGCTTCAGCATCGCGGCCTCGACGGCGCGGTCGGGCACATGCAGCGAGCGGATATGATCCCAGCTTGCGGCGTTCTGCGAAAAATACGCGGTGGCGCGGTCCTGACGCTTGCGCTTGACCGAGGTCAGCCGCTCCAGATCGCGCTCGACCTGCGGGTCGGCGCCGCGAATGCTGGAAACCAGCCCCATCACGAAGTCTCGCGCCGAATCTGCGTCCGACAGGCGGAAGAATGCCCACGACCCTTCCTGGTAGCGGCCGATCAGCCCGGCCTCGAGCAGCAGTTTCAGGTGTCGCGAGACACGCGGCTGCGACTGGCCGAGAATTTCGGTAAGGTCGGAAACCGTGAGGTCGCCGCGCGACAACAGTGCCAATATGCGCAGGCGGCTGGATTCGGCCGCCGCCTTAAGCGTATCCACCATGGTGTCGAGCGAGACATGCATCAGCGTATTCTCTTTGAAAAAGATATAAACATATGTTTATGTCGATTTTGGCAACCTTGCAAGCGCTATGTCGCTTCCGGACCAGAAAATGCCGCATGCGTGATTTCCCAGTCCAGGTCACCCGAAACGTCAAGCGGTTTGAGACAATGGCAGGCACCAGCACAGAGTCAGGCCCGGCACAGAGACAGGCCCGGCACGGAGACAGGCCCGGCACGGAGACAGGCAATGACCGGACAGCGTGACATGTTCGAGGCACGTGAAGGCGAGCAGAGGCTGGACCAGGATCCGGCAACGATGCCACCCGATAGCGGCATCGTCTTCATCGGCCGTATCGCCTCGCCATGGACTACCCGGGAAAGCTGCCCGAAAAACATGCGCGCCGCGCGCGAAACGGGACAACCGGCGGCGCTCACCATCGAAGCGCCCTATCGCGAAGGGCTGTGTGGGCTGGACCGCGCCAGCCACGTCGTCATCCTGTCCTGGCTGCATCACGCGCCGCGGAATCTGGTCGTTCAAAAACCCCGCCATGCGGCTGAAGCAAAAGGCGTATTCGGGTTGCGCTCCCCGGCCCGGCCGAACCCGATCGGCCTGCATGTAGCCAAACTCGTCGGTCTGGACATTGCCACCGGGCGCATCGATCTCGACGCCATCGACGTGCTCGACGGCACGCCGGTCATCGACATCAAGCCATATTTCGCCTCGACCGACGCTATATCGGAGGCGACCGTTGAGGGGCGCGAGGAGCGATGAGCGCGCCGACCGGCCGCCGCCGCGCCATCGCCAAGGCGCTGACAGCACTTTTGCCGCTGGCGCCTTATGCCGACATGGAGAATATCCGCACCTACGCCGGCTCCGTGCATATGAAGACCTTGCCGCCGACAATCGCGGTCTGGCTGGCGACGATTGCCCATATTCGTCACATGCACACCGACTACGAAAAGCTGCTGGCCGAAGGCTATGATCGCGACTCGGCGCGTTTCTTCGTCATCGAGCAAACCAACATCGTGCTCACGCGCTGGCGCGCCACCCGCCTGCTCGACGCCGATGACGAGGAGGAATGACGCTATTGCCGGGCGGAATGGTGCTCACTCGTAAATGCTGGCGGGATCCTCGAGGATGAGTGAAGTCGGAGTGCTGGCTCTATGCACTCGGCCCGCCGCCGATAGCTTGTGACCCCATGGCAAGGAGCTGCCGATGAGCCAAATCGCACAGGATACACCGCCGCTGCCTGTGGTGGGCGACCGTCATGTCGACCCGCACGCCTATCCCGACGGCATTGCCTTCCTCGACGGCCAGTATGTGCCGATGTCACAAGCCAAGGTCTCGGTGCTGGATTGGGGTTTTCTGCACTCTGACGCCACCTACGATACAGTGCATGTCTGGAACGGTCGCTTCTTCCGCCTCGATCTGCATCTCGACCGTTTCTTCGACGGCTTGCAAAAGCTGCGCATGACGATCTCGTTCGATCACGATGGCGTGGCCGAGATCCTGCACAATTGCGTTGCGCTGTCAGGCCATCGCGCCGCCTATGTCGAGATGCTGTGCACGCGCGGCGCCTCGCCGACATTCAGCCGCGACCCGCGCCAGGCGATCAACCGCTTCATGGCGTTCGCCGTGCCGTTCGGCTCGGTCGCCAATGCCGAGCAGTTGCAGCGCGGGCTGCGTGTCGCCGTCAGTGACAAAGTGCGCATTCCGCCGGCCTCGATCGATCCGACGATCAAGAACTATCACTGGCTCGACCTCGTGCGCGGCCTTTATGATGCCTACGACCGTGGCGCCGAGACGGCGCTCATCCTCGACTTCAACGGCAATGTCGCCGAGGGCCCGGGCTTCAACGTCTTCTGCGTCAAGGACGGCAGACTGTCGACCCCGGCCATCGGCGTGCTGCCGGGCATCACCCGCCGCACCGTGTTCGACCTTTGCGCAGAGATCGGACTCTCGGCGACGGCCATGAATGTTAGCGTGGCCATGCTGCGCGGCGCCGACGAAGTCTTCATCACCTCGACCGCCGGCGGCATCATGCCGGTGACGGAGGTTGACGGTGCCGACATCGCCGACGGCAAGGTCGGGCCGATCACCAGCCGGCTGATGGCGCTCTATTGGCAAAAGCACGACGACCCGGCCTGGTCGAGTTTGGTGAACTACCCCTGATTCACACGATTTCTTGTTCTACTGGAAAGCCCCAAGTTCAAAAAGATTTCCGCCCGCCTCTGGAAAATCACGGGACAGCCCGTATATGCCCGGAAGCGGAGAAGCCTCCGCTTCCATCCAGAAATTGCGCCCGCAGGGGCAAGGATTCCACATCATGACATCAAAGGTTTGGTTCATCACCGGATCGTCGAAAGGCTTTGGCCGCGTCTGGGCGGAGGCCGCGTTGGCGCGCGGCGACCGCGTCGCCGCGACCGGCCGTGACGTCGGCACGCTCGCCGATCTGGTCGAGAAATACGGCGACAACATCGCCGCGCTAAAGCTCGACGTCACCGACAAGAAAGCCGTAGATGCCGCTGTCGCCGAGGCGCACAAGCGCTTTGGTCGGCTCGACGTCGTCATCAACAATGCCGGCTACGGCCATTTCGGCGCCATCGAGGAAGTCAGCGAGCAGGAAGCCCGCGACCAGATCGAGACCAATGTGTTCGGCGCGCTGTGGGTCACCCAGGCCGCCCTACCGATCATGCGGGCGCAGCGGTCCGGCCACATCATCCAGATCTCGTCGATCGGCGGCGTCAACGCCTTTGCCTCGCTTGGCCTCTATCATGCCTCGAAATGGGCGCTGGAAGCTTTCAGCCAGTCGCTCAGCATCGAGGTCGCGGAATTCGGCATTCATGTCACGCTGGTCGAGCCGGGCGGCTTCTCCACCGACTGGTCGGGAGCATCGGCGAAGGTTTCCAAGCCGATCGAGGCCTATGCGCCTGCCCGCGCCAGGATGGCCGAGCGCCGCGCCAACTCGGTCGCCGGCGATCCCGAGGCGACCGGTCCGGCCATGCTGGCCATCGTCGATGCCGACGAGCCGCCGCTGCGGGTATTCTTCGGCGATGGCGGCCTGCCGATGATACGCCAGGAATACGCCAACCGCCTCGCCACCTGGGACAAGTGGGACCACGTCTCCGTCATGGCGCAAG
Organism: Mesorhizobium sp. B2-3-13; assembly: GCF_006442195.1. NCBI lineage: Bacteria > Pseudomonadati > Pseudomonadota > Alphaproteobacteria > Hyphomicrobiales > Phyllobacteriaceae > Mesorhizobium > Mesorhizobium sp. B2-3-13. The sequence continues at coordinate 132,705 of NZ_VFVQ01000001.1, read as the reverse complement.
GCGCCAACAAGAACCGCAAGGGCTAAAGCCCGGCGACTTCTGCTACGCCGCCTCGCTGGCGGCGTAGCTCCTACCCCTCCGCCACGACGTGAGCGCGCGGCTATACCTGATAAATCCATTGTTCCGGCACCCGCACCGAAATCTCTTCGCCGGCCCTGACGATGCCGGGCCTTTCAACCCAGGCGACCACGCCGCGCAACCGCTTCGCCGCCTTGGGAAACAACAGCGCGCCGGCTTCGATGTCGGCCATTCCAGCGTTTTCAGCGATCGATCGCCCGGCGAAGCGGCATGGCCCGTTCTGGGCGTCGACCTTGAGCGTCACGCCGCCCTTGAAGAACAGTAGCGTGCCGGCCGGCAGCATCGACAGATGCGGCACGTCTTCGATCACCAGATTGGCGCCGATCCATTCCGGCTTGATTTCGGCGAGTTCCATCCGTTCAGCGACGATGCCCAATTCGTCCGCCGCCACGATCGATATCTGCCGTTCGTTGCGCATCTCGGTGCCGCGCGGATACCAGGGTTCACGCCCGCCGGAACGGCGCGTCGGTCCTGCATGGAAGTCGCCTGAAATGCCGTCGAAGCCGAGCCGCAATTCGTCCACCGGACGCGTCTGGAAATCGTCCGCTGGCGCGACATACAGCGCCGCCGCGCGGCCGGCAAGCTTCTTCGAGGGAATGATTTCGACCGGCTTTTCAGCCTCGGGAAAGAGATCCAGCATGGCTTCATTCCTTGGATGATGTGCCCTGGCTTTGCCCTCTACCCGGCAAGGCCGCAAGAGCGGTTCGGGCCAAAACGCGCAACTCTTCGACCGATGCGCCGTCCCGTGCCTGGATCGACATGCCGTTCATGACGCCTGCAATATATTTGGCGAAGCCTTCGACGGAGAGGTTTTCCGGCACATCGCCTTCCGCCTTGCCTTTGGCCAGCCGCGCCGCGATCGCCGCCTCGCTCGCCTTGCGATAGGCCTTGAGTTCATCCGCAATGGCTTGTGCCTGCGGCGAGGCCGCCAGCGCACCGCTGACGAAAAGACACCCGCCCGGCTTGCCGGGCCTGGAATAGGCCGCCGCGGCGCCCAGCAGCAAGCGCCGGATCGCCTCCCCCGTCGATACCGGCGCGCTCAGCGCTTCCAGCGCGAAGCCTATCTCGGTCTCGTGGTAGCGCTTCAACGCCTTGCGAAACAAAGTCTCCTTGTCGGTGAAGGCGTTGTAGATCTGTGGCGGCGTCAGCCCCATCGCTTCGCGCAGCATGGCCAGCGACGTCGCTTCATAGCCGTGCTCCCAGAAAAGGTGCATCGCGGCGTCGAGCGCCCGGTCGGGGTCGAATGCGCGCGGCCGGCCGCCGCGTGGTTTGTCCGAGTTTTCCATAGCGATCGATACGAAACCTGTTGACTCACCTTTCCCTCATAACATATCAATCGATACGCAACCAGGCAAACCGGAAGATGACCTCCCGGCGAGAGCCGTGCAACCCAAGGAGAAAACAATGCCGATCACCGTGACCGCACCGGAAGGCGTACTCATTCCCGCTGGAGAGCGCGAAATCCTGCCACGCCTGAGCGCTGCCCTCATCGAAGCCTCCGGCGCCACCGGCAATTCATTCTTCACCGCGATCGTCGGCGGCACCGTCCATATCCTGCCGCCGCGCCACATTTATGCAGGTGGCGCCAACCGGCCGGTCGTCATGGTCGAGTTGAAGCTGCCCAATATCGCCCTTGGCTCAATCGAAGCCCGCAAGATCTTCATTGCCGCCGCCGCCCGGATTGTCGGCGAACTCTGCGTACCCCGCCACAAGCCGGAAAACACCTGGATCAACATCGTCAACGCGCCCGACGGCGGCTGGGGCATCGGTGACAGGCAATATACCGGCGACGCGCTCATCGCGGCCGCCACCGCCGCCGCGCGGTGATGAACAGGATGATGCGGCTCTCCCCTTCGCTGTTCTTCACCACCAACTGCGAGCCCGCGCTGGCCTTCTACGAACAATGCGGCCTTGGTCGGGCAACGATCCTGCTGCGCTGGGGCGACAACAATATGCCGGTGCGCACCGAAGCCATGCGCGGAAAAGTCCTGCATGCACGCTTCGAAGGTCCGGGTGTGCTGTTCCACGCCTCGGACAATGACGACGCGGAGCCGATGAAGGGCTCCGCCATGATGCTGGAATTCGATGGACCGATCGCGGCACCAGGGGTTTTCGCCCGCGAGGAGCTTTTCGCACACATGGCCGAGGGCGGCCGGATCACAGTGCCGTTTGCCCGGCAATATTGGGGGACCAGCTTCGGCATGCTGGTCGACGCCTTCGGCGTGCAGTGGATGTTCAGTTGCTCCAAAGAATAGACGCCGGTCGCAGACCGCTCGATCACAACCTTCTTACCGAAAAACGGCGCCGCGCCGCATTGTCGCCGCGCTGCATCGGCTTCATGGTGAAGCCCGGACCGTCGACGGAGGTTCTCATGCGTCCCGGAGCGGCGATCGCAGCGCTTTGGTTGATCTGGGTAGTCACATGGATGGCGGCTGCCCTATGGGCCGATCCGGCGCAAAAGCGCGCCACCATCGGGGCGGAGGCTCGCTATCGCGTCTTCTGGCTGGCAGGCACCGTCCTGCTGTTCGTTCCAGCGCATGGCTATGAAGGCAGGCTGAGATTGTGGACGCCGACCTTTGCCGAAGCCTGGGCCTGCGTTGCCCTGATCGCGGTCGGCATCGGCTTCGCGTGGTGGGCGCGAATCCATCTCGGGCGGTTGTGGTCCGCCACGGTCACCGCCAAGGCGGATCATCGCGTGGTCGACACCGGCCCCTATCGCCTGGTCCGGCATCCGATCTATACCGGGCTGCTTCTGGCAGTGCTCGCCACCATGGTGGCGAAGGGCACGCTCTGGGGCATCGCAGGTACGGCCCTGCTCATCATCGGCGTCGTCATTAAGGCGAGGCTGGAGGAGCATTTCCTGCGCGACGAACTCGGCCCCGCCTACGACGACTACGCCAGGCGGGTGCCGATGCTGGTTCCGTTCACGCCGGCCTGACGCGACATTACTCAAAGCATTCTGATAAGCGCGCCGCCTATCGAATACCCGGCGCCGAAGGCGCAGATCAGACCGAAATCGCCGGGCTTCATATCCGCATGATTCTCCGACAGCGCGATGATGGCACCGGCGCCCGCCGTGTTGCCGAGCCGCTCCAGCACCATAGGCGCGCGGTCATGGCCGACATCATGGCCGAAGGCCAGTTTCAGGATCATGGCATTCATGCGCGCATTGGCCTGGTGCAGCCAGAAGCGTCGGACCGCCTGTGGCGTCAGCCCATGCTCGGCCAGGAATTCGACGATGAATTTGTGCCCGGCGACGGTGACTTCCTTGAACACCTTGTTGCCGACCTGCTTGATGAGGTTGCCCTCCAGGTTGATCATGTAGGGATCGTCCTGGGCGGTACGCGTGTGGTAGCCGAGATTGGTGCGGATGTTGTTCGACATCTGCGTCCAGATACGCGTGTCCAGCACCTCGAAGCGACCCGGCCGCTTCTCGCCCTGGGCGAGCCCTTCCACCACCATCGACACCGAAGCGTCCCCGAAGATGAAATGCGTCTGCCGGTCGCGGAAATTGAGATGGCACGTGATGATCTCGGGCGTGGTCACCAGGATGCGCTTGTGCGCGCCCGAGCGCACCAGATTGACCGCCATGTGCAGCGCAGCCGCCGCGGACGAACAGCCAAGTCCCATATCGAAGCCGGCGCCCCTCGTGCCCAGCGCCTCCTGCATTTCGATGGCGATGGCCGGATACGGCCTCTGCTGATGCGAGGACGAGCAGATCACCAGATCGATGTCCGACGCCTCGATGTCGGCGTGCTCGATCGCCTTCCTGGCCGAAGCGACACCGAATTCCGCCTGCAGCGAGAGCGCGTCGTCCGGGCGCGCCGGAATGCGCGGCGCCATGCGGGTCGGGTCGAGAATGCCTTCCCGCTCGATCACATGGCGGGCGCGCACGCCCGAGGCATGGACGATGAAGTCGGCATCGGATTTCTGCAGCAGCGTCTCGCCGGCAGCCTGGCGCCGCGCGTTCTCGGTGTCGACCCAGGCATTGAAGCTGGCGACCAGTTCCTCATTCGTGATGACAGGCTTGGGTATTTCAGCGCCGATGCCGCTGATGATGACGCGATGCATGTTTCCAGTCCGTCCCGTCCGCGGGCATTGCGGCTTCATGTGGGCGCCGAAACGCTTCGGCGCAACACTTTTCTCACTCGGCCGGTTTACGCAGGCTTAAACCAAGGTTTACGCCAGCCTATCCCGCCCGCTTGGCGACGATGAAAATGCGGGGGAAACGCAGCAGCACCTTGCTATCGGCGGTCTTCGGATAGGCCTTGGCGACCTTGGCCGTGTAGTTGTCGAGGAACAGCTTGCGCTCGTCCGCGTCCAACGGATCGAGGAACGGCTTCAGCCCGGTCGACTTCACCCATTCGACGATCGCCTCGGCGTCGGCCAGCGGATGGTTGTAGATGGTGTGCCAGATGTCGAGCCGAGCGGAGAGCGGCGACAGCAGGTCGTAATAGAACGACACCGGCGGCAGCGGTGCGCGGGCCGCATCCCTGATCTTTGCCGCAAAACGCACTTGCGCCGCGGTTTCCCGCATCAGCTGATGCGAATCCTCGGCCATATTGTCAGGCATCTGGACGGCCAGCGCGCCACCGGGCGCCAGAAAACCCATCAGACGCTGGAACACCGCCGGATGCTCCGGCAGCCACTGGAAGACCGCGTTGGCGAAGATCACGTTGACCGGCTCGGCCGGCTGCCATGTCGACGCATCGGCGAGGTCGAAGCTGACATTGGGCAGGCGCGCCCTTGCCTTTTCGATCATGTCGGGAGACGTATCGAAGCCGCTCACCTGCGCATCCGGCCAGCGCTCGACCAAAAGTTCGGTCGAATTGCCCGGCCCGCAGCCGATGTCGACGACGCGGCGCGGAAAATCCACCGGCACTTGGGCTGCGAGATCACGCGCCGGCCGTGTGCGCTCGTCCTCGAATTTCAGATATTGGGCGGCGGACCAATCAGACATTCGAGCTCCTCATGCCAGCTTGAGAGTTCGCCGCCCCGGTGCCCCTTACCGCGTCAGCCTCTTATACGTCATCCTGTGCGGGTTGACGGCTTCGGGCCCGAGCCGTCGGATCTTGTCCTGCTCGTAGTCCTCGAAGTTGCCTTCGAACCATTCGACATGGCTGTCGCCCTCGAAAGCGAGGATGTGCGTGGCCAGACGGTCGAGGAACATGCGATCGTGCGAGATGATGACGGCGCAGCCGCCAAAATTTTCCAGCGCGTCTTCGAGTGCGGCCAGCGTTTCCGTATCGAGATCGTTGGTCGGTTCGTCGAGCAGCAGCACATTGCCGCCGGTCTTCAGCATCTTGGCCAGATGCACGCGGTTGCGCTGACCACCGGAGAGATTACCGACCTTCTGTTGCTGGTCGCCGCCACGGAAGTTGAACGAAGCGCAGTACGCACGGGTGTTGGCCTCGAACTTGCCGAGCTTGACCACTTCGGCGCCGCCCGAGATCTCTTCCCAGACGGTCTTCGACGGATCGAGCGCATCGCGGCTTTGGTCGACATAGCCGAGCTTCACCGTCTCGCCGACGCGCACTGAGCCCGCATCCGGCTTTTCCTGGCCGGTGATCATGCGGAACAGCGTCGTCTTGCCGGCGCCGTTCGGGCCGATGACGCCGACGATGCCGCCCGGAGGCAGCTTGAATTCGAGGCCTTCGATCAACAGCGTGTCGCCGAAGCCCTTCGACAGGCCCTCGACCTCGATGACCACGTTGCCGAGCCGCTCGCCATGCGGAATGACGATCTGCGTATCCGTCGGCCGCCGCTTGTCGGCTGCATCCAGCAGGTCCTGGAACGCCTGGATACGCGCCTTGGACTTGGTCTGTCGGGCCTTCGGGCTCGACTGGATCCACTCGCGCTCGCGGCCGATGGCGCGCTGGCGGGCGTCATCCTCGCGGCCCTCCTGCTTGAGGCGCTTGGCCTTGGCTTCGAGATATTTGGTGTAGTTGCCCTCATACGGGATGCCGCGGCCGCGATCGAGTTCCAGGATCCAGCCGGTGACATTGTCGAGGAAGTAGCGATCGTGGGTGATGATCATCACGGCGCCGGGATAGGCGCGCAGATGCTTTTCCAGCCATGCCGTCGTCTCGGCGTCGAGATGGTTGGTCGGTTCGTCGAGTAGCAGAAGATCAGGCTGGCGCAGCAGCAGCTGGCAGAGCGCGACGCGGCGGCGCTCGCCACCCGACAGCTTGGTGACATTGGCATCCTTGGGCGGGCAGCCCAGCGCTTCCATCGCCATCTCGACCTGCTGTTCGAGATCCCAAAGGTTCAGCCGGTCCATCTCGTCCTGGAGCTTGGCCGACTCGTCGGCCGTCTCGTCGGAATAGTTCATCATCAATTCGTTGTAGCGCTCGATGATGGCGGTCTTGGCCGCGACACCTTCCATGATGTTCTCGAACACGGTCTTGTCGGGGTCGAGCGCCGGTTCCTGCGCCAGGTAGCCGACCGTGGCGCCTTCGGCGAGCCACGCCTCACCACTCCACTCCTTGTCGATGCCGGCCATGATCTTGAGGATCGTCGACTTGCCGGCGCCGTTCGGGCCGAGGATGCCGATCTTGGCGTCGGGGTAGAAGGACAGATGAACGTTCTCGAGCACCTTCTTGGTGCCGTAGGCCTTGTTGAGGCCGGCCATGTGATAGATGAACTGGCGTGCCACGCGCGCTTCCCTGAATGACTGGATTTGTCGAATTGAATGGAGGTTGGCCGCTATGTAGGCGATGCGACGCCGGACGGCAATCGCTTTTGCCACATCGAGCCAACCACACGGACAAGTGTGCACCGACAGCCAAGTTTTCAACCGGTCGATCGCGCACGGAAATCCCTGGTTAACCCTTCCGCGTCAAAACAGGATCGGGTGGAATCGCCGGCTTGCCGCGATTTCCAGAGAAAGATCGGATCGACGGCATTGCTGAACAGTTTCCTGCTCCTTGCCGAAGCGGTCGTCTACTTCAGCGTCATGGTGACGCTTTTCCGCTTCCGCAAGCGCATCGGCCTTGGCGTCTTCGTCTGCGCGCTTGGCGTCATGCATTTCCTGGAGACCTATCTGGCCAGCGTCTTTTATGTCGCCCTGCCGTTCGGCATGGTGTCGCCGGGCTCGGCGGTGCTCTTTTCCGGCAAGCTCGTGATGCTTCTTCTGCTCTACATGAAGGAAGATGCCGCCACCGTGCGTCAGCCGATCTATGGCCTGCTGCTCGGCAATGCGTTGATGATCGGGCTGGTTCTGCTCCTGCGCCTGCACGCCATCGCTCCGCTTCCCGATGGCCGGCTCCCCGACATCGGCTTCATCGACGAGATGGGCTGGCTGATGTTGTGGGGCACGACGCTGCTGGTCATCGACGCCATCCTGATCATCCTGCTCTATGAAAAGCTTGGGCGTACGCTGCGCAAGGCGCGGTTCGTGCGCATCCTGGTTTCGGTTGCCTGCGTGCTCACCTTCGACCAGGCCGGCTTCTTCACCGCGCTGCATTTTGTTGCCGGCGCCCCGATTGCGGTCTTCTTCGGCGGCTGGTTCGCCAAGATGGCGGCGGCACTGACTTTCAGTGCCATGCTGGTCGCCTATCTCAAATGGTTCGAGGTCCGGGACGTCCAGATGCCGCGCGGCCTGACCGACATTTTCGAGACGTTGACCTATCGCGAACGCTACGAAGCGCTGGTCGAGCATGTCGGCCGCGACGGCTTGACCGGCCTGCTGCACAGGGGACGCTTCGATGCCGACGGTGAAGCCGCCGTCCAGGCCAGCCTGCGCACGGGGAGGCCGCTCAGCCTGCTCATCGTCGATGTCGACCACTTCAAGTCGATCAACGACCGTTTCGGCCATGCCGAGGGCGACAAGGTGCTGAAGGCGGTTGCAACCGTACTTTGCGAGGCGGCAGGCGCCGAGGACCAGGTGTTCCGGATCGGCGGCGAGGAATTCGCCATCCTGAGTTCGCGTCCGCATTCCGTCGCCAGGCTGTTTGGCGAAAGCGTCCGCACCGCGCTCAAGGCATCGGCCGCCACCAGCCGCTTCGAGCTGACCGTCAGCGCCGGCGTTTCCACCGTCAGCGAAACGACGCAGTGCCTGGCCGATCTGTTCGCGCTCGCCGACCAGCGCCTTTACAAGGCGAAATCGACCGGACGCGACCGCGTCGTCGGCGAACCCGGTGGGCATGAGGCCGACGCCGCCATTGCCTGGACCAGGTCAGCCCAGATCTAGCTCTCTCCGCGACGGCCGCGCCGGCTTACCGGAAGCGGCGATCCCGCACTTACTGGAACCCGATCGGATCGACCGTCCCGGTCGGGCAACCGGCCTTGTTGGTCGGCACCGAGGCCAGCAGCAGGTCCTTGAGCGAACTGTTCGGGCCGATCGAACCGGCAAGGCCGAGCGTCAGTTCGCCGATCAGCCGCCGGCCACTCGACGGATCGATAAGGCAGGACACCCGCACCCGGTCCCCTGCTCCCGCGCCGAAGGCCTGGTCGAAGGCGCTGCGGATCTGATCCGCGGTCAGCTTGCCACCGATATTTTTGGCGAAGAGGTCGCGCACCGGCGAGCTGTTGACCTCACGCATCAAATGAAGGGCGTCGGAAAAATACTCCTGCTGGCTTTTGCCGTAGCAGGTGCCATGCTTGATCCATTCATGCCGTTCCAGCTTCGAGGCCGTGCCGGGCATCACCTTGTCGAGCTCGGCGCGGGTGTCGGCATCGAGGTTGACCGGTGGCAGGTCCTGCCAGTGAGCCGGATTGTCATTGGCCTTGTCGCTGGCCGAAGCCTGGCAATAGAAATTGCCGTTCGGCTGCGGCCAAAGACCGTGCAGCGTGAAGTTGGTGGCATCGAACTCACTAGGGTTTTGCGCCTTGCATTCGGTCTTGTTCGACTTGGTCTCGCAGAAGGCCGGCTGCCAGCTCAACGCGAAAACGTATTCGGGTTTCCCCGAGGGCGCGGGCTTGCCTTGCCCGCCCGGTGCCGCCGGCAGGGTCGCGGCACTGCTGCCCGAGAGATGGCCGCAGCTGACCTTCACCCAGCGGCGCTCGGGATCGGCGCCCGGCACCAGGATGAGGTAGTGGGTCGGAGCGTCCTTGTTGCCGGCCAGCAATTGGTAGGTCTTGCCCGCATCCGTCGAGACATTGCCGGGGTTCTTGCCGTTCTTGATCGCCTGCGTCGCCGGACAGGCAGCGTCGGCCACGAAGGTGCCGCGCATCTTGACGTCGGCATGCGCCGCGCCCGCCAGCGATCCCGCCAGCAAGGCCAATCCGAGAACAACAGCAATGCGCATGGAGAATCCCCTGCTGGAAAGTGGCGACAGACTGAAGCTGTCTCCATGTCAGAATTGCGATATTTTGCGGGCTCGTGGCAAGAAAGATCGTCGCGGAAAAGCCCGCAGGCCGGATTGACGCAAATCTGGCACCGGCGCACACAGTTTGGACATCACGAGGGCGGAACCAGGGAGAGACCGGCCGGCATGCCATTCAGCCAGCAGCGCATGGTTCGCTCGCCGACCGGCGCCGACCTCAATCTGTTCGTCCGGCAGGCCGACAGCTCTCCGCGTGCGGTGGTCCAGATCAATCATGGCCTGGCCGAACACGCCGCGCGCTACGACCGCTTCGCCGGTTTCCTCGCCGCCCGGGGCTTCCATGTCTATGTCCATGACCACCGTGGCCATGGAGCGACCAAGGCGCCCGACGCGCCGCTCGGCAGATTCGCCGACAAGGACGGCCCGGCCAAGGTGATCGCCGATATCGACGCCATCCACGATCTCATCGCCCGCGAGCGGCCTGACCTGCCGGTGATCCTTTTCGGCCACTCGATGGGCGCCTCCGTGGCGTTGAGCTACCTGTTACACCACTCGCAACGCATCCATGCCACCGCGATCTGGAACGGCAATTTCTCGCAAGGCCTCCTCGGCCAGGTGGCGCTCGGTATCCTTGCCTGGGAACGGATGCGGCTGGGCTCCGATGTCCCGTCGCGCCTGCTGCCGAAACTTACCTTCCAGGCCTGGGGCAAGGCGGTGCCCAACCATCGCACCTTGTTCGACTGGCTGTCGCGCGACGAGGCGGAGGTAGCGAAATATATCGCCGATCCGCTCTGCGGCTGGGATGCCTCCATCTCGATGTGGCACGATGTGGTCGCCTTGGCGCTGAACGGCGGCAAGGATGCAGGCTTTGCCGCCGTTCGCCGCGACATCCCCGTCGCCATCGTCGGCGGCGAAAAAGACCCTGCCTCGGACTATGGCAAGGGCATCACCCATCTCGCCAGTCGCATGCGCAGGATGGGCTTTTCGAATCTGGTTTCAAAGGTTTACGCCGAAACCCGCCACGAAAGCCTGAACGAGGTGAACCGCGACACGATCATGGACGATTTCGCCAACTGGGCGGACACTGCCTTGAACGCGTGACGGGTTGGCCCATTGCAAGGACCGTGACAGCCGCTGCCGGGCTTGATAGAGGCTGTGCTTTCGCAGCAATCAGGATGATTGCGGCAAACACGGTGATTTATGGCCGAACCCCCGCTGAAAGGCGTCCGCGTCGTCGAACTCGCCCGCATTCTTGCCGGGCCCTGGGCCGGGCAGTTGCTTGCCGATCTCGGCGCCGATGTCATCAAGGTCGAGAGCCCCGATGGCGGCGACGACACTCGCAAATGGGGACCGCCCTTCGTCATGAGCCATGACGGCGAGAACCTGTCGGCCGCCTATTACCATTCCTGCAATCGCGGCAAGCGTTCCATCGCCATCGACTTCTCGACGCCGGAAGGCGCCGAGACGGTGCGCCGGCTGGTCGCGACGGCGGATGTGCTGATCGAGAACTTCAAACTCGGCGGCCTGAAGAAATACGGGCTCGACTACGGCAGCCTGAAGACGATCAACCCTCGCCTGGTCTACTGCTCCATCACCGGCTTTGGTCAGGATGGGCCTTATGCGCCCCGCGCGGGCTACGACTTCATCATCCAGGCCATGGCCGGCATGATGTCGATCACCGGCGAGGCCGGCCGCGAGCCGCAGAAGGCCGGCGTCGCCATCTCGGATATCTTCACCGGCCTCTATTCGGTCATCGCCATCCAGGCCGCGCTTCGCCATGCCGAACAGACCGGCGAAGGCCAGCACATCGACATGGCGCTGTTCGACACTCAGATCTCGGCGCTTGGCAACCAGAACCTCAACTATCTCGTCTCCGGCAAGTCGCCGGTGCAGATGGGCAATGCGCATATGAACATTGCCCCGTACGAAGTGCTTCCGGTCAGGGATGGCCACATTATCCTGGCTGTCGGCAATGACGGCCAGTTCGCCAAATTCTGCGCCGCGGTCGGGCTGGACGATTTGCCGGCCAATCCCGATTTCACCACCAATCCGGTCCGCGTCGCCAACCGCGTAGACCTTCGCGCACGCATCATCGAGGCGCTTAAGACCTGGGATCGCGATCCGCTGCTGGCGAAGCTCGAAGCCGCGAGCGTGCCGGCAAGTCCGATCAATACGATCGGCCAGATGTTCGCCGATCCGCAGACCATTGCCCGCGGCATGCGGCTCGACCTCGACGACGGCCATGGCAACCGCCTGCCGTCGGTGCGCGCGCCGATGGTGATGTCGGGCACACCGCTCACCTATGAGCGCCCCTCGCCGCGCCTTGGCGAGCACACTGACGAAATCCTTGCCGAACTGGAGAAGTCTGGGAAATGAAGACCGGTGGACAACTGATCGTCGACGCCCTCGAAGCCAACGGCACAGACCGTATCTTCTGCGTGCCGGGCGAATCCTACCTTGCGGTGCTTGACGCGCTGCATGATTCCTCGATCCGCACCATCGTCTGCCGCCAGGAAGGCGGTGCTGCCATGATGGCCGACTGTCAGGGCCGGCTGACCGGCAAGCCCGGAATCTGCTTCGTCACCCGCGGCCCTGGCGCCACCAACGCTTCGGCCGGCATCCACATCGCCATGCAGGATTCGGTTCCCCTCATCCTGTTCATCGGCCAGGTCGCCAGCCACGCCAAGGAGCGCGAGGCTTTTCAGGAGGTTGATTACGTCAGGTTCTTCGGCGACATCGCCAAATGGGTGGTCGAGATCGACGACGCCTCGCGCATCCCTGAATTCGTCACCCGCGCTTTCGCCGTGGCGACGTCGGGCCGTCCCGGCCCGGTCGTCATCTCGCTGCCGGAGGATATGCTGACCAGCATGGTCGAAGCGCCGGAAGCACTTCCGCACACGCCCGTCGAGACCTATCCCGGGGAGGCCGAACTCGACGCACTGGAAATGCTGCTTGCCGGCGCGAAGCGTCCCTTCGTCATCCTGGGCGGCACGCGCTGGAACGCGGATGCCGTGGCGCGGATACATGAGATCGCCGAGGTCTGGTCGCTTCCTGTCGGCTGTTCATTCCGCCGCCAGATGCTGTTCGACCATCTTCATCCAAACTATGCCGGCGATGTCGGCATCGGCATCAATCCGAAGCTAGCGGGGGCCATCAAGCAGGCCGACGTCGTTCTCTTGATCGGCGGCCGCATGGGCGAGATGCCATCTTCGGATTACACGTTGCTGAAGAGCCCCTATCCCGACCAGGCACTGGTGCATGTCCATGCCGATGCCGGCGAACTCGGCCGGGTCTACCGCCCGACGCTGGCGATCAACGCTTCGCCAGCGGCTTTCGTCGAGGGTTTCGCCAAGCGCAAGCCCGCCGGAACGCCATCATGGGCGGCCGAGACGCCTAGGCATCACGTGGCCTATCTCGAATGGTCGACGCCACCACAGACCGGCCCCGGCGCGGTCCAGATGGGTCCGATCATGGACTATCTGGAAAAGGTGTTGCCCGACGATGCCATCCTGACCAATGGCGCCGGCAATTATGCGACCTGGGTTCATCGCTTCCACCGCTCCCGCCGCTTCGGCACGCAAGCCGCGCCGACGTCGGGCTCGATGGGTTACGGCACGCCGGCGGCGGTCGCGGCCAAGGCGCTTTATCCGGAGCGCACCGTGGTCGCCTTCGCCGGCGACGGCTGCTTCCTGATGAACGGGCAGGAATTCGCCACTGCTGTGCAGTACGACCTGCCGATCGTGGTGATCGTCGTCAACAACGGCATTTACGGCACCATCCGCATGCATCAGGAGCGCGAATATCCCGGTCGTGTCGTCGGCACCGATCTGAAGAACCCCGATTTTGCAGCACTTGCCCGCGCCTATGGCGGCCATGGCGAGACGGTGGAGAAAACAGCTGATTTCGCGCCTGCCTTCGAGCGCGCGCGAACCAGCGGCAAGCCGGCGATCGTCGAGATCAGGCTCGATCCCGAAGCGATAACCCCGACCCGGACGATGACGCAGATACGCGACAAGGCCTGAGAGCCGCCAGGCGAGTTCCCTGGCGCCTCCCTCTGTCCCGCCGGCCTTCGGCCCCTACATCGCCTTTTCGATCTGACCGCGGATCTCGCCGTCCTTGTGGGCCGCCGTGTGTACGTTGACATAATATTTGCCGGCCTCCAGGTCGGCGGCCTGCGCATCCGTCAGCGTCGCCGACCCCTTGATCGGGCTCTTGAGCTTGCCTTTGAACGGGATCACGGGATCCGCGTTTTCACCCATTGCCGCCGGGCCGTGGATATGCGCAGCCGACGCCGGGCCGCTGAGGCCGGAATACTTCACGTTCCAGCTGAGCTTCTTCTTCGTGGTGTCGAAGGTGAGAGTGGCCGTCCCCTTGCCCTTGGTTGTGACGGCTGGGCTCTGCTGGCCGCCATCCAGGGTCGCCTTGTATTTTACCATCTCGGCCATGGCCGGTGATGCGAACAGGAAAGCGGTGGAAATGGCGAGCGCCGATAGCGCCGGCAGGAAGGAGTGTGCGCGCATGAAGAACCTCCGATTGAAGCTATGCGTCGCGGCTCCCCGCCGCGCGCATGCTTCAATGCAACGGCTGGTTGGCACAATGTATCCCCGCACACGGTTTTGTGATCGGAGCGAATGGAAAAGGGGCGGTCGCCCGCCCCTTTTTGGTGTCAGCCGTCGAACCGCTCGCAGGCGCAGTTGATTGCGCCTGCCAGGCTTATTTGACCGCCTTGTCGGTGATGGCGGTGGTATAGGCGCCTTTCGGCTCCTTGGTGATGATCTTCTGGTCGAGCAGAGCTTTGGCGGTGCGCTCGTAGGTCGCCGGGTCGAGCTTGCCGTCGGCGTTGTCGATCAGCTTGGCGACTTCGCTCATCATCCGCTTCTGGTGGTTTTCGTCCTGGCCGCCGCCGTCCATGACGATGCCTGCCGCCTCGTCATTGTTGTCGATGGCGTATTTCCAGCCCTTCATCGAAGCGCGCACGAAACGCACCATCTTGTCCTCGAAGGCCGGATCCTTGAGCTTGTCTTCCGAGGCATAGAGGCCGTCCTCGAGCAGGTCGTTGCCCATGGCCGAGTAGTTGAAGACGGTGAGTTGTTCGGGCTTGTAGCCGGCGTCGATCAGCTGCCAGTACTCATTGTAGGTCATGACCGAGATGCAGTCCGCCTGCTTCTGGATCAGCGGCTGCACATCGAAACTCTGCTTGAGAACGGTGACGCCATCGGGACCGCCATCGGTCTTGAGGCCTAGCTTGTTCATCCAGGCGTAGAACGGATATTCATTGCCGAAGAACCAGACGCCCAGCGTATGACCCTTGAAATCGGCTTCGCTCTTGATCGGGCCGTCCTTCGGGCAGACCAGCTCCATGCCGGCCTTCTTGAACGGCTGGGCAATGTTGACCAGCGGCACGCCCTTTTCGCGCGCGGCGAGCGCGCCGCCCATCCAGTCGACGATGACATCGGCGCCGCCGCCGGCGATCACCTGCTCGGGGGCGATGTCGGGACCGCCCGGCTTGATCTCGACGTCGAGGCCCTCAGCGTCATAGAAACCCTTCGCCTTGGCGACATAGTAGCCGGCAAACTGCGCCTGCGTGACCCATTTCAGCTGCAAGGTCACCTTGTCGGCGGCCATTGCCTGGAACGCGGCCAGCGACATCGCGCCGGCCAGAACTGGAATAATAAGTCTTTTCATTTTTTTACCCTCTGAAGTTAGTGCCCTGAACCCACCGCCCCTATCCACCACGGACAGAGGGATGCCAAAACGTGACGGCCCTTTCGACAAGGGCGACCACGCCATAAAAGACCGAACCCGCAAGTGCTGCAACTGCGATTTCGGCCCAGACCATGTCGATGTTCATCCGCCCGACCTCGGTCGAAATGCGGAAGCCCATACCGACGACCGGCGTGCCGAAGAACTCGGCGACGATGGCGCCGATCAGCGCCAGCGTCGAGTTGATCTTCAGCGCGTTGAAGATGAAAGGCGCTGCCGCCGGCAGCCGCAGCTTGATGAGCGTCGGCCAATAGCCAGACGCATAGGTGCGCATCAGATCGCGCTCCATATGGCCGGACGCGGCGAGCCCGGCGACCGTGTTCACCAGCATCGGGAAGAAGGTCATGATGATGACGACAGCCGCCTTGGACTGCCAGTCGAAACCGAACCACATGACCATGATCGGCGCCACGCCGATGATCGGCAGCGCCGAGACCATATTGCCGATCGGCAAGAGCCCGCGCCGCAGGAACGCCACGCGGTCGGCGAGAACAGCGGTGACGAAGCCCGCACCGCTGCCCACGACATAGCCGAAAAGAACTGCCTTGAAGATGGTCTGCCGGACATCGGCGCCGAGGATCGGCAGCGAACCGGCGATGCGCGCGCCGATGGCGCTCGGCGGCGGCAACAGGATGAAAGGAATGCCGGCGCCACGCGTTACCGCCTCCCAGATGATCAGGATCCAGGCACCGAAGATCGCCGGAATGATCAGACGCAAAGCGGTCCTCGTCGAGCCGTCCGTCGGGCGCAGTCCAGACAAGACCGCGACACAACGCCAGCCAAGCAGCCAGGCGGCCGCGAGCAGCAGGAAATATGGCGCCCGCGCCAGACCTTCGAAGCCGGCAATGCCCCCGATGAGCAGCCAGGCCGCCAGATGCGCACCGATGAAAAGCACGACAGCTTCGGCCATGGGCGGCACTTTGGCCATCGGGATCAAAGCGGCGAGAAGCAGCGCGCCGAAGATCAGCCAGCTCGTCGCGGCATAGGGATAGATCAACGTCCCCGCAGGCTGCGCCAGCGGATCAACTTTTGGCGCTGCGATCGCTCCGAGCGCAACGGCGATCAGGCACGCCAGGATCGCCAACGCCGCTTGCCAGGAAGGTTTCAGCCGGTTCATGCCGGCCTCCCGCCCATGGCGCGGTCGACGAGGCGGCCGGCGATGCCAACCACCATCACAAGCAGCCCCGCCACGATCGAACCGGCGACCAGCGCCGACCAGATGTCGATCGACTGGCTGTAATAGGCGCCGGCCAACAGCTTGGCGCCGATGCCGGCGACAGCACCCGTCGGCAGTTCGCCGACGATGGCGCCGACAAGGCTTGCCGCCACCGCAACCTTCATCGAGGTGAACAGGAACGGCACCGAGGCCGGCACGCGCAGCTTCCAGAAGGTCTGGGCCTGGCTGGCATTGTAGGTGTGCATCAGGTCGAGATGCATGATCTCGGGCGAGCGCAGCCCCTTCACCATGCCGACCGTTACCGGAAAGAACGAAAGGTAGGTCGAGATCATCGCCTTCGGGACCAAGCCGGTGATGCCGACCGCCGCCAGCACGACGATGATCATCGGCGCCACCGCCAGGATCGGAATGGTCTGCGAGGCGATGATCCACGGCATCAGGCTGCGGTCGAGCGTCGCCACATGGACGATGCCCACCGCAATGACGATGCCCAGCGCGGTGCCGAAGGCAAAGCCGAGCAGCGTCGAGGACAGCGTCACCCAGGCGTTGTAGACAAGACTGCGGTTCGAATTGATGGGCCGCAGAAACGTATTCTCGAAGAAATTCACCGCCACCTGGTGTGGCGCCGGCAGCGTCGGCTTCGGCTGCGACAACGTCTTGCCGATGAGTTCGCTGAACGTCGAGGTTTCGTTGGCCCGCCGGTCGAGATCGCGCTGGAAGGGCGTGTTGAGGATGACGGCGAAAACGTACCAGAGCACGACCACGCCCAGAAGGATGGAGGTTACGGGGACGATCTTGGAGCGGAAGCTATCCATGGGCGAAGTCTCGCGGATCACACGCCTTCGTCACATGCGCCTTCGTCATTCTAGGGCGGAGCAAGGAGCGGAGCGACGCGGCGCAGACCCTAGGATCCATGCCGTTACATTTCCGCTCCGCAGCGGTGCGGAATACGGCTCCCTGCGCCCCACTCTGTTTGGCCGGTATTCTCAGCTGCTTACGCCCCTCGGCCAATGTCGCGGCATGGATCCTAGGGTCTGCGCAGGCTGCTACGCGCCTGCTCCGCCCTAGGATGACGAAGGCGCAGTACGCCGTGCGCTTGTCACCCGCTTCAATCATCATAGCTATGCCCTGCCCTCAACCCGTCCCGCACCCGTGCGGCGATCGCCAGGAACTCCGGCGTCTCGCGGATGCCGAGCGGCCGCTCTTTCGGCAGCGTCGATTCAATGACATCGCTGACCCGGCCCGGACGTGGCGACATGACGACGATGCGTGTCGACAGATAGACCGCCTCCGGGATGGAGTGCGTGACGAAGCAGATGGTCTTGTTCGTCCGTCCCCACAGTTCCAGCAATTGCTCGTTGAGGTGGTCGCGAACAATCTCGTCCAGCGCGCCGAACGGCTCGTCCATCAACAGGAGGTCGGCGTCGAAGGCGAGCGCACGGGCGATCGAGGCGCGCTGCTGCATGCCCCCGGAAAGCTGCCAGGGATATTTCTTCTCGAAGCCGCTGAGATTGACGAGGTCGAGCGTGCGCTTGATGCGCTCCGCCTGCTCGGCCCTGGACAGGCCCATGATCTCCAGCGGCAGCGCGACATTGCGCTCGATGGTGCGCCAGGGAAACAGGGCGGCGGCTTGGAACACATAGCCATAGGCGCGTTTCTCGCGCGCCTGTTCAGCTGTCATGCCGTTGACCGAAATCGCCCCCGAGGTCGGCTTCTCCAGATCGGCGATGACGCGCAGCAAAGTGGTCTTGCCGCAGCCCGACGGCCCGATGAAGGAGACGAACTCCCCCTTGCCGATGGTCAGGTCGACATTGGACAGCGCCTGCACCGGTCCGTCATTGGTCTGGAAGGTGAGCCCAAGCTTGCTTGCCGAAACGACGGCTGGCGAAGTTCCCGTCATCGGTTGCGGCCTGCCTGTTCCCGCGGCGCCGTCCCGATTCCGATTGCTTTTATCGCGATGTTGTTTTCCATTCGACCCGTCCCATTGGCCCCAGCCCTGCTGAGCTTGTCCCACTCAATCGACGCCCGGAGTTCCCCGATGTCGCCTAAACCCACTTGTCATCTTATCCGCCCTGAAAGCACTTATGAAGGCAAGCAGGGTCTAACCTATTTCGCAGGCATCGCCACCGAGTCGGTCGGCTCTTCCGGCATCTGCATGCATGTGCTGACCATGCCGCCCGGCGCCCGCGCCAAGGCGCATCTGCATGAGAACCATGAAACGGCGATCTACGTGCTCTCCGGGGAGGTCCATACCTGGTATGGCGACAGGCTGGAGCATCACATCGTCGTCAAGGCCGGTGACCTCTTCTACATTCCGGCCGGCGTGCCGCATCTGCCGGCCAATCTGAGCAACGCCCCCTCGTCGGCCATCATCGCCCGCACCGACCCCAACGAACAGGAAAGCGTCGTCCTGTTGCCGGAACTGGATGCACTGGTCGCTTGATATCCTCGAACGAGGGACGCTGGCCGTCATCGGCACCGTGACACTTCCCCGTAGACGGTACCGTCCTCGTCGGCAATCACCAGCTTCTTGGCGTTCTTGGCGCCGCGCTTGATGGTGAACCGGATCGTCGACTGGCCTTCCTCGCCTTCCGCCTGGCATTGCGCCTTCGCCACCAGCGAACCGTCGGCCTGTACCTGCTTTTCAATGAAGGTACAGGCGCTGGCGATAGTGATGAAGTCGGTATCGGTCAGCAGCAGCATGTCCTCGGCATAGACCTTCTGACCATTCTTGTTGATGCAGCCGGTCTTGTTGCCATAGGGCTTGGACAGGTCGATGCCGGCCGCCGAGGCGGAGCCGGCAGCCAGAACAAGAACGGCGGTGAGATAGAACCCCGCGCGCCTCACCGTCAAACCCCGGTCGCCGGAATGCCGGTCCGCTCGACCTTGCGCGGCGCGGTGATCTCTTTCCAGGTCGACAGCGCCCGGTTGACCGCGGCGTTCGGCTCGCGGCCGACGAACTCACCATGACCGGGCTTTGCCTTCACCTCGGCTTCCTCGATCGACAACTCGCCTCGCGAGAAGACGAAGCGCGGCAAGCCCGTCACCTCGACGCCTTCGAACACGTTGTAGTCGATGACAGACTGCTGCTTCTTCGAAGAAATCGTTTTCTTGCGCTTCGGATCCCAGACGATGATGTCGGCATCGGCACCTTCGACGATAGCGCCCTTTTTTGGATACATGTTGAGGATCTTGGCGATGTTGGTCGATGTCACCGCGACGAACTCGTTCATCGTCAGCCGCCCGGTGTTGACGCCCTTGGTCCATAGCACCGGCAGCCGGTCCTCGAGGCCCCCCGTGCCGTTGGGAATCTTGGTGAAATTGCCGACGCCGAAACGCTTCTGCTCGGTGGTGAAGGCGCAATGGTCGGTCGCCACCACCTGCAGCGATCCGGCTTGCAGGCCCGCCCACAGCGAATCCTGGTGCAGCTTGTTGCGGAAGGGCGGGCTCATCACGCGGCGCGCCGCGTGATCCCAGTCCTTGTCGAAATACTCGCTCTCGTCCAGCGTCAGGTGCTGGATCAGCGGCTCGCCGTACACCCGCATGCCTTTCTGGCGCGCCCGCCGGATCGCCTCGTGGCTCTGCTCACAGGAGACGTGCACGACATAGAGCGGCACACCGGCCATGTCGGCGATCATGATGGCGCGGTTGGTCGCCTCGCCCTCCACTTCCGGTGGGCGCGAATACGCATGTCCTTCGGGGCCATTGTTGCCGGCGGCGAGCAGCTTCTGCGACAGGGCGGCGACCACGTCGCCATTCTCGGCGTGCACCAGCGGCAGTGCGCCGAGATCGGCGCAGCGCTGGAACGACGCGTACATCTCGTCGTCGTCCACCATCAGCGCGCCCTTGTAGGCCATGAAGTGCTTGAACGAGGTGATGCCCTTGTCGACGACGGTGGCCATCTCGTCGAACACCTGCTTGCCCCACCAGGTGATCGCCATGTGGAAGGAATAGTCGCATGAGGCCTTGGAGGTCTTGTTGTCCCACATCTGCAAGGCTTCGAGCAGCGATTGCTGCGGGGACGGGAGGCAGAAATCGACCACCATCGTCGTGCCGCCGGCCAGGGCCGCACGCGTGCCGGATTCGAAATCGTCGGCTGAGTAAGTGCCCATGAAGGGCATTTCAAGATGGGTATGCGGATCGATGCCGCCTGGCATGACATAGCAACCGGTGGCGTCGTACTCATGGTCGCCATGCAGGTCCGAGCCGATGGCGACGATCTTGCCGTGCTGCATCAGCACGTCGGCCTTCCAGGTGCGGTCGGCGGTGACGACGGTGCCGTTCTTGATGACTTTGGTCATTTTGCTGTTCCCTTGTTCTTCTCTTCGCGCTTCTTGGTGAGCGGCGTTGAAGGTAAATCTCTAAATTCACTCCACGATGACGGCCGTCTCCACCACCGCGTGGAACAGAACGTCGGCGCCGGCCGCGGCCCATTCCTTGGTGATCTCTTCCGCCTCGTTGTGGCTTAACCCATCCACGCAAGGGCACATCACCATCGCGGTCGGCGCGACGCGGTTGATCCAGCAGGCGTCGTGGCCGGCGCCGGAGACGATATTGCGGTGCGTGTAACCAAGCCGCTCTGCGGCGTCGCGGATCGCCTTGACGCAGCCCTTGTCGAAGGTGACCGGATCAAAATGACCGACCTGCTCGATCTCGTATCGGATGTCGAGCGCGTCGCAGATCGTGTCGATGCCTTCGCGGATGCGGCCATCCATGGCATCGAGCACTTCCTTCTCCGGTGAGCGGATGTCTATGGTGAAGACGGTGCGGCCGGCGATGATGTTGCGCGAATTGGGATAGACTTCCATGTGGCCGACCGCGCCGACGGCGTCGGGCTGGTAGTCCATGGCGATCTCGTGCACCAGTTCGATCACCCGGGCCATGCCGAGGCCGGCATTGCGGCGCTTCGGCATCGGCGTCGAGCCGGTATGCGCCTCCTTGCCGGTCAGCGTCACCTGCAGCCATTTCAGGCCCTGGCCGTGGGTGACGATACCGATGTCGATATCTTCGTCCTCGAGGATCGGGCCCTGCTCGATATGCAGTTCGAAGAAGGCGTGAATCTTGCGGTCGCCGACCTTCTCGGCGCCCTTCCAGCCGATGCGCTCCAGTTCCTCGCCGAATTTCTTGCCGTTCTTGTCCGTATGCTCGTAGACATCGGCCTGGTCGAGCACGCCGGCAAACACGCCGGACGCCATCATCGCCGGGGCGAAGCGTGCGCCTTCCTCGTTGGTCCAGTTGGTGACGACAATCGGGTGCTTCGTCTTGATGTCGAGATCGTTGAGCGAGCGCACGATCTCCAGGCCGCCGAGGACGCCGAGAACGCCGTCATACTTACCGCCGGTCGGCTGCGTATCGAGATGGCTGCCGACATAGACCGGCGGCAGGCTGGGGTCGGTGCCTTCGCGGCGGGCAAACATGGTGCCCATCTCGTCGACGCCCATTTCGAGCCCGGCGGCATCGCACCAGCGCTTGAACAGGTGCCTGCCCTCGCCGTCCTCGTCGGTCACGGTCTGGCGATTGTTGCCGCCGGCAATGCCGGGGCCGATCTTCGCCATCTCCATGATGGAATCCCACAAACGGTCTGAATTGATTCGCAGATTTTCGCCGGGCGCGGCCATTCAAAGTCCTTCCATTTCATGTTCTGGGCGGGTGGCGGTTCCCATCGCCACCTACCCAGTAAAGGCAAGTCTAGTCGATCGACCGCAGTACTTCCCGCACATGGTCGATCAGTTCGTTGATCTGGCCCTTGGTGATGATGAGCGGCGGCGACAGTGCGATGATGTCGCCGGTGGTGCGGATCAGCGCGCCGCGCTCGAAGGCTTTGACGAAAGCCGAGAACGCACGCTTGGTCGGGCTGCCGGCGATAGGCGCGAGCTCGATCGCGCCGATCAGGCCGATGTTCCTGATGTCGATGACATGCGGCTCGCCCTTCAGCGAATGCAGCGCATCCTCCCAATAAGGTGCCAGTTCCTCGCCACGGGTGAGCAAGCCCTCTTCCTTGTAGGTGTCGAGCGTGCCGAGTGCGGCCGCACAAGCGATCGGATTACCCGAATAGGTGTAGCCATGGAAGAACTCGATCATGTGCTCGGGGCCAGTCATGAAGGCGTCGTGGATTTCCTTCTTCACGAACACGGCACCCATCGGGATGACGCCGTTGGAGACACCCTTGGCGGTGGTCATGATGTCGGGCGTGACGCCGAAATAGTCGGCGGCGAACGGCGCGCCAAGGCGGCCGAAACCGGTGATGACCTCGTCGAAGATCAGCAGGATGCCGTGCTTGGTGCAGATTTCGCGCAGCTTCTCGAGATAGCCCTTCGGCGGCAGGATAACGCCGGTGGAACCGGCGACCGGCTCGACGATGACGGCCGCGATGGTCGAGGCGTCATGCAGGGCGACGATCCGCTCCAGCTCGTTTGCGAGTTCCGCGCCGTGCTCCGGCACGCCTTTCGAAAAAGCGTTCTTCTCCGGCAGATGCGTGTGCGGCATGTGGTCGACGCCGCCCAGCAGCGTGCCGAACATCTTGCGGTTGGTGACGATGCCGCCAACCGAGATGCCGCCGAAATTGACGCCGTGATAGCCGCGCTCGCGGCCGATAAGCCGGGTGCGTGAGCCCTCTCCCTTCACGCGGTGATAGGCGATCGCCATCTTCAACGCCGTCTCGACCGATTCCGAACCGGAATTGGTGAAGAACACATGGTCCATGCCCTTGGGCGCGAGGTCGACCAGGCGGTTGGCCAGCTCGAACACGATCGGATGGCCCATCTGGAAGGCCGGGGCGTAGTCGAGTTCGGCAGCCTGGTGCTGGATCGCCTCGGTGATCTTCGGACGGCAATGGCCGGCGTTGACGCACCACAGGCCGGCGGTGCCGTCCAGCACCTTGCGGCCGTCGCTGGTCGTGTAATGCATGTCCTTGGCGGACACGAACATGCGCGGCGCCTGCTTGAACTGCCGGTTTGCCGTGAACGGCATCCAGAATGCGCTGAGATCGTTCGGCGTGACTTTCAGCCGGTTGGACATGACCAAGACTTCCCCTTGTAACCTGTTTCGCTGCGCCCAACGCTTGGTCTTTGCCGCGCTTTCATGCTACGCAAATTTTGACCGATTGGACAAACGTTAGCACCGCCATGTCGGCGGTCAATGGATTACTAGCGGAAATGCGGCTCCTGAAGTGCGTTCCACAGGTTGGAGAAAAACTGGTCCAGAGAATTGGTCCAGATGACCATCGATGCGAGGGTCCGCAACGGTGACCACGAGCACGCAAGCCCCTCGCCGCACCCGCATCCAGGTGGAAAAGCGCGAACTGATCCTGGAGGCCGCGCTCGAAGTGTTTTCCACCAACGGCTTCCGAGGTTCGACCATCGACCAGATCGCCGAAGCCGCCGGCATGTCGAAGCCGAACCTGCTCTACTATTTCCGCCGCAAGGAGGACATTCACGAGACATTGATGGAACGGCTGCTCGAAACCTGGCTGGCGCCGCTCAGGGAACTCGACGACATCGGCGATCCGATGACCGAACTCAGGAGCTACATCAGGCGCAAGCTGGAAATGGCCCGCGACTTTCCGCGCGAGAGCCGGCTGTTCGCCAACGAGATCCTGCAGGGAGCGCCGCGCATCATGCCGCTGTTGGCGGGCGAGTTGAAGACGTTGGTCGACGAGAAGGCCGCCGTCATCAAGGGCTGGATGCGCGCCGGCAAGATCGCCCGGACCGATCCCTGGCACCTGATCTTCGCGATCTGGGCAACGACGCAGCACTATGCCGATTTCGACGTCCAGGTCCGCGCCGTTCTGGGGTCGAACCGCGGCGGCGACGGCCGCTTCGAGGACGCTGCCCGCTTCCTGGAGCAATTGTTCCTCGATGGGCTGAAGCCAAACGGCTAGCGGCCGACCCACCGGTTGTTTGGTTCTTGCCGACCGTGGAGGTTAGCGGAGGCGCTCATTATTTCGTCATCCACGGGCGGAGCAAGGAGCGTGGCGACGCAGCGCAGACCCGAGGACGACGAAGCTGAGGGGTCTCACGCGCTGCGTCGTTCGGCCGGCATCGCGTCGAGCAATTGCTGCAGCTTGGCGATCGAGTTCTGCTCGGCGAGCGGCGTGTAGACGATCAGCCGCATGTCCGAGCCGTCGTCGATCGACAGGCTCATATGCTCGAAAGCCATCAAGCCAGCCTTGGGATGCCGGATGTGCTTCACGCCGGTTAGTTTTCGCGCCACGTCGCGCCGGGGCCACCAGTCACGGAACTCGGGACTTGAGTTCATCATCAGCGCGATCAGCCGTTCGAAATCCGGATCGCCGACATATTTGGCGCTTTCGGCACGAAACGCGGCGAGCACCACGCGGGCGAGTTCTTCCCAGTCGACCAGCAGGCGGCGGTGGTGCGGGTTGGTGAACACCATGTGGACGATATTTCTGCTATCGCCCTCCAGCAGGCCGTAGTCGCCGAACACCGCCACGGCCGCTTCGTTCCAGGCAAGAACGTCCCAACGCCGGCCGACGACATAGGCGGGCTGCAGCACCAGGCTTTGCAGCATATGCAACAGCGTGGCGTCGACCTTTTCCGGCGCCGCCACACGACGCTCCGGCTGCTGGCGGCCGGCCAGGATGAACAGATGCCGCTTCTCGACGGCGTCGAGGCGAAGCGCCTCGCAGAGCGCCGCCAGCACTTCCACCGAGGGCCGCACATCCCTGCCCTGTTCGAGCCAGGTGTACCAGGTGGTGCCGACACCGGCGATCATCGCCACTTCCTCGCGCCGCAGACCCGGCGTGCGCCGTCGCGGACCTGTCGTGATGCCGGTGGCCGACGGCGCCAGCCTTTCCCGGCGCGAACGCAGGAAGGCGCCGAGCTCGCGCCGGCGGCTCACGTCGGCTGATCGGGTGGAGGCAGCGGGAGCGTTCACGCCGGCTATTATAGCAGTATTGATACCAGGATAAAGTTTGAACTGTTTGACATGGGCGAAGCGCCCCATCTTGCGTTCAGGGCAACAACAGGAGGCTCTGAACATGGAATTGAAAGACAAGACCATCCTCATCACTGGCTCGACCGACGGCGTCGGCCGGGTCGTGGCGCAAAGGCTGGGTGCCGCCGGCGCACGGGTGCTGGTGCATGGCCGCGATGCAACCCGTGGCAAGGCCGTTATCGCCGACATCGAAGCCGCCGGCGGCAAGGCCGAGTTTCTCGCGGCCGATCTCGCTTCGCTGGCGGAGGTAAGACGCCTCGCCGAGGCCGTGCGCGGCAGCACAACCCGCCTCGACATCCTCATCAACAATGCCGGCGTCGGCACTGCTGGCGACAAGCGACAGACAAGCGCCGATGGCTACGAATTGCGCTTTGCCGTCAATTATCTCGCGGGCTTCCTGCTGACCTCGGAGCTTCTGCCGCTGCTGAAGGCGAGCGCCCCGGCACGCATCGTCAATGTCGCGTCCGCCGGCCAGCAGCCGATCGATTTCGACGATGTCATGCTGACCCGCGGCTATAGCGGGGTGCGCGCCTACTGCCAGAGCAAGCTGGCGCAGATCCTGTTCACCGTCGATCTGGCCGAGCAGTTGGAAGGCAGCGGCGTCACCGTCAACGCACTGCATCCGGCGAGCTACATGAACACCACCATGGTCCGACAGGCGGGCGTGACGCCGTGGAGCTCCGTCGAAACCGGCGCCGAAGCTATCTTGAACCTCGCCACCTCATCCGCGCTCGAAGGGCGCAGCGGCCTCTATTTCGACGGCCTGCGCGAATCCCGCGCCCACGCCCAGGCCTACGACGCCAGGGCAAGACAGCAATTGCGCAGCCGGAGCCTCGACCTCGTCGGGTTGGCTTCGCCAAAATCGAAGGAAGAACAGTCATGACCGACAGAACCGAACACACAGTCATCATCGGCGGCTCGTCCGGCATCGGCCTGGCGACAGCGCGCAAACTGCTCGGCCCGGGCATGAAGGTGACCATCACCGGGCGCAACCAGGACAAGCTCGTCAGCGCCTGGAAGAGCCTTGGCGGCGCTGCCGACAAGGCCGCCTTCGACGCTTCGAAGCCGGATGACGTACGCCAGTTCTTCGAGCGCCTCGGCCCGTTCGACCATCTCGTTCTGGCGGCCAGCGGCGGCAAGGGCCTCGGTCCATTCGAGACCCTCGACCTTGCAGACATCGCCGGGGGCGTCGACGAAAAAGTGCGCCCGCAACTCTCCTGCCTGCAGGCAGCCTTGCCGACGCTGAACAAATCGGGATCGGTCACATTCATTTCGGCGGTGTCGGCCCAGGTCGCGATGCCGGGCGTCGCCGGCATTGGCGCCATCAACGGCATGCTGCTGACCGTCGCGCCGATCCTGGCGGTGGAACTGAAGCCGCTGCGCGTCAACGTGGTTGCGCCCGGCGTCATCGACACGCCGTGGTGGGATTTTCTACCGGTTGAGCAGCGGCAGGCGGTCTTTGCCGAATATGCGGGGAAAACGCCGGTCGGCCGCATCGGCCATGCCGAGGACGTCGCCTCGGCGATAGCCTTCCTCGTCTCCAACAGCTTCATGACCGGCCAGGTGCTGACCTGCGATGGCGGACTGCGGTTCGCGGCTTGAATAAATGACGCGGCCAGTGTTAGGGGACCGCCGCTAAGCCACGGCGTTGCTGCTCGGCCTCGACAGGGCACAGTTAGCGGAGCGTTAACTAATTTATGTAAGCGTATTCAATGCATTATCGGAATAGCGCACAGGACGGCATGTACTTTCGATACAATGTGATTGAGCTCTTTCCTACCAAAGCCCGGGCCGAGGTTACGGAATGCCTCATGGCCGAGGCGGCAGCATTGGACGCTTGGCACGGGCCGAACCTTTATTCGTCTTTTCTGAGGAAGAATGGCGTAAGGCCAGATCGGGATCAAGCTGCAACGATCGGCCTATTGATGGGAACAAAAGTCCTTGCCTCCGATGGCTCCCGACAGCCTCGCTCGCCAGCCAATCGATCGAAAAAGTAGAATTGTCACCATCTGCCCGCATGTCTCCGCATGCTGTTGATAATTGTTTTGGCGATTGACGCGGCTAATTGTCGCGCTAAGCCTAAGCCTTCGTTCTGATTCGCGACATGAGGTCATCAAATGGCTCGGCGGCAAGCGCTGGCAAAGGTACGCAACTTACTCATCGCTAAAGCTAATGAATTGGGAAACCCCGGAGCTTCTTCAGACACTGTCGTTGCTGCGGTGCTCAAGGAACACCCCGAGGCTGTGCTTGAAGCGAGAGCAGATCTTGTGAGGATGGCTCTCGCAAGAGAACTCTCGCGCGCTCGCGAGAGAGGCCCTGCAAGTGTGGGTACAACCCAGCTCACAATGTGGGGAAATTTTAACGTCTCCCCCCAGATTCGGGTGCCTAATGAACACGGAGAGCTCGTCTACAAGAACGTTGATATTTGCACATTCGAGGAAGTAGAGGGCTATGCAGCCTCATTGCCTACTCCCAGAAATCGGTCCAACAGAAGGGCCAACCTGCTGCAGATGATCGAGACTTTGAAGCCATTTCGTTCCAGCGACAAAGACATCATCGGCACCAGCTGGGCTGCGTCGATCGCAGCGTCGACGAAGGGGGCAGCTTAGTATTGTGAGGGCCATCCCATCCAAAATAGCGATCCCCCACAGCGACTGCGCGATCAGCGTCAAACCTCCGCTCAGAGGGACATTGCCGACGAGGCCGTTGATGCGCGCTGCGCGGTCTGGACCCTGATGATCCCTGAAATTGTGGAACATCGGCGTGGCGACGATCAGGAACAGCACCAGCACCGCGCAGGCGATTACCGTCCAGAGGCCGGCCATCACCAGCGCGCCGCCTATGATCTGCAGGACAATGCCGATCCACAGCGCCCGCGGGGCGCCGCGCGGCCATCAACTCGGCCAGGAAGGCCGCGTGCTGGATGTTGCGCAGGCCGGCGAAGACGAAAGCGCCGCCGAGCAGCAGGCGGCCGAGAAACAGCAAGGTCGAAGACAAATCGAGAGGCATTGAACTCCCTTTGAAACAGTTGGGGCGCCGCCTTTCCCCGGCGGCGCCCCAACAGATGTCCGGACTGTCAGGCCGCCTTGGCGGCCGGCATCGGATGGATGGCGTGGAACGGAATGCAAAGTCGGTTCCATGTGTTGATCATGCCGACCGCGACGGAGAGCTTGACCAGTTCCTCTTCCGAGAAATGCTCGAGCGTGCGGGCGTAGAGTTCGTCCGATACGCCGTTGCTGGCGACCAGGGTCACCGCTTCGGTCCAGGCGAAGGCGGCGCGTTCGCGCTCGGAGAAGAGCGGCGATTCCTTCCAGGCAGCGACCAGATAGAGCCGCTGTTCGGTCTCACCGTCGCGCCTGGCTTCGCGGCTGTGCATCTCGACGCAGAAGGAACAGCCGTTGATCTGCGAGGCCCTGAGCTTGATCAGGTGCAGCAGGCTCACCTCCAGCCCGCATTCGTCGACCGCCTTGTTGAGTGCCGTCACCGCCTTCATGATTTCCGGCGCCTTGGCGAAAAACTGCAGTCTCTGTTTCATCGTCTTTCCTTTCGCATCTTTGGGGAGGTTAGGCTTGGTTGGTTGAACGGGATTTCTGCGGCCGCTGATGACGCTCGACAAAGGCGCAGCTCGCGGCAAACGATCTGGGGTCGCCTTCCGCCGCGTAATCCGCCACGATGTCGGACAGCTTCACCTCTGCGAGCGCTGCCCGGTAGGCGCGCTCGGCCTTCAGCATCGCGGCATTGATGCCGCAGGGTTTGACATAGGCCGAGGCGTCGATCTTGACCGGACCGTTGCGGCGGATCTCGCCGCAGCGAAACGCCGGCTCGCGCCCTTCGACGGCCAGCACGATGTCGAGCAGCGTGATGCGCTCGGCAGCCCGCGCCAGCCGGTAGCCGCCGGCGGGACCCGGCACCGATTCCAGGATCCGCGCCGCGCTCAACATGTTGAGATGCTTCAGGAGATAGGTCGGCGACAGGCCGAAGGCCTCCGCCAGGGCCGCGCCCGGTATCGTGCTGTTGCCCTCGACACTGGCCAGCGTGGCCGCGCAGTGAATGGCCGCTTCAACGCCCTCGCCCAGCTTCATGATGCCAATCTCCCATTCATGGATATGTTTTATCGTGGATAATCTTTATCTGCAATAGGGAAATGAAAAAACGGCGCCCGAAGACGCCGTTTTTCTCGTCGAATGTCTGCTCGCTACTCCGCCGCCACCTTGGCCATCGGGTTGTTCGGATGCGTCGTCCAGTTGGCATAGACCGGCGACACCGGTCTGCCGGTGCGCTGGTCCAACGCGCCCGCCGCCAGCGGCTCCATGGTGATGCAATTGTCGACCGGGCAGATATTGACGCACAGATTGCAGCCGACGCACTCGGCCTCGATCACCTCGAAATGCCTGACGCCGTTGACCATGCTGGTGATCGCCTGGTGCGAGGTGTCCTCGCAGGCGATGTGGCAGCGGCCGCATTTGATGCAGGCATCCTGGTCGATACGCGCCTTGGCGACATAGTTGAGGTTGAGGTACTGCCAGTCGGTGACGTTGGGCGTGGCACGGCCGATGATGTCGTCGAGCGAGCGGTGGCCCTTCTCATCCATCCAGTTTTCGAGGCCGGCGATCATCTCCTGCACGATCTTGAAGCCGTAGGTCATCGCCGCCGTACAGACCTGCACGTTGCCGGCGCCAAGCGCCATGAATTCGGCGGCGTCCCGCCACGTGGTGATGCCGCCGATGCCGGAGATCGGCAGGTCGCGGGTTTCGGGGTCGCGCGCGATCTCGGCCACCATGTTCATGGCGATCGGCTTCACCGCCGGGCCGCAATAGCCGCCATGCGAACCCTTGCCGTCGATGGTCGGCATCGGTGCGAAACTGTCGAGGTCGACGCCGGTGATCGAATTGATGGTGTTGATCAGCGACACCGCGTCGGTGCCGCCGGCATGCGCTGCCCGCGCCGGTTTGCGGATATCGGCGATGTTGGGCGTCAGCTTGGTGATGACGGGCATGCGCGTATATTGCTTGCACCAGCGCACCACCATTTCGATATATTCCGGCACCTGGCCGACGGCCGCCCCCATGCCGCGCTCCGACATGCCGTGCGGGCAGCCGAAATTGAGCTCGATGCCGTCGGCTCCGGTCTCCTCGACCAGCGGCAGGATGGATTTCCAGCTTTCCTCGACGCACGGTACCATGATGGATGCGATCAGCGCACGGTCGGGCCAGTCCATCTTGACTTGCTTCATCTCGCGCAGATTGGTCTGCAAATCGCGGTCGGTGATCAGCTCGATGTTGTTGAGACCGAGCAGGCGCCGGTCGGAGCCCCAGATCGCACCGTAGCGCGGGCCGTTGACATTGACCACCGGCGGCCCCTCTTCGCCCAGCGTCTTCCAGACCACACCGCCCCACCCCGCCTTGAAGGCGCGGATGACGTTGTAGGCCTTGTCGGTCGGCGGCGCCGAGGCCAGCCAGAACGGATTGGGCGATTTGATGCCGACGAAATTGTTGCGGATGTCAGCCATGACAGGTCCCTTTCAACCGAGACGAAGGAGCATTTCCACGGGAGCAAGAATGCCGCCTTCAAGCGCGGCGGTGAGATTGGCGATCTTGGTGCGGGCATCCTCGCCCATGACGAGGCCGACGCCGGGCGGCGGCTTTTTGCCCTCGGCCTGCGCGGCCGCCATGCGGGCCCGCATCTTCGCGAAGAATTCGATGGCGAAAGCACCGCGCGGGCGCTCCGCGGTCACCGAAAAGCCCGCCGCGGTGGCCGTCGAACGATAGTTGTCTGGCGTGGCGACAAAGGACATGGTCTCGTCGGATGCCCATGGCAGCGGATAAGTCAGCGCGCCGTCCTTGAGCCGCATCACGTCGTAGACAGCGAAGACGCCGCCGGACTTGAGCACACGGGCGGCCTCGCTCATCAGTTTGCGCTTGTCGGCCAGGTTCATGCCGACATGCAGGATCATTGCCGCATCGAAGCTGGCCTTGTCGAACGGCATGTCCAGCGCGCTGCCCTGCACGAAGCGCGTCTTGCCGTCCATTCCCACCTGTTTCGACAGGCTGGCCGCGATGTCGACATAGCTTTGCGTCAGGTCGATGCCGGTGACGTCGGCGCCGGCATTGTTCGCGGCAAAACGGGCCGGACCGCCGATGCCTGAACCGATGTCGAGAAGCCGGACTCCAGGCTTCAGCCCCATCTGGTCGATGAGTTCCCTGGTGGCGGCCACGCCGCCAATGTGGAATTCGTCGACTGCGGCGAGATCGTCGGCGCTCAGACGGGCGATTTCCACGCCAGTATCGGCAACCGCGGCAAGAATCCGCTGCTCCAGGCCTGAAATCTCGTAGTGACGGGCAATGCCCGGTTCCACCGTGGCCATGATCCTTATCCCTGGGTCAGGCTCCTGTGGATGCTCTCAGCCGCATCGCGCCCTTGCGCCACGGCCGAGACGGTCAGGTCGTCGCCACCAAAAATGCAGTCGCCGCCGGCCCAGACCTTGGCCAGCGAGGTGCGCCCTTCCTCGTCAACCTTGATACGGCCGGCTTCGAGGTCGATTGACGCCCCGCTGCCGTTGAGTGCGACCGGCACAAAACTCTGGCCGATGGCCTTGAACACCTGGTCGGCAACCAGCGTCAGCGTCTCGCCGGTGCCGGCAAGCTTGTCCCCGATGAGCGCGGTGTATTCGAGTTCGATGGCACTGACCTTGCCACCTTCAGCGATCACCCGCTTCGGCTGCAGCCAATGGCGGATGGTGACGCCGTTGGCGGCGGCCAGGTCCTGCTCGAACTCGGAGGCGTTCATATGCTCCTGGCCGCGCCGGTAGCAGATCGTCACCTCCTCGGCGCCAAGCAGCTTCGACTGCACGGCGGCGTCGATCGCCGTCATGCCGCCGCCGATGACGACGACGCGGCGGCCAACCGGCAAGCCTGAGAGGTCGCTGGCCTGGCGCAGCTCGGCAATGAATTCGACCGCGTTGGTGACGCCGGCGGCATCCTCGCCATCGGCGCGCAGCGCGTTGACGCCGCCAAGCCCCATGCCGAGGAACACCGCATCGTAGTTGCGGATCAGGTCGGAGAACTGGTAGTCGCGGCCAAGCGCCTTGCCGTTCTGGATGTCGATGCCACCGATCGCGGTGACGTAGTCGACCTCGGCCTGGGCGAAGTTGTCGACGCTCTTGTAGGCGGCGATACCATATTCGTTGAGACCGCCGGCCTTCGGGCGCGCCTCCAGGATGGTCACGTCATGGCCGTGGCGGGCGAGCCGGTGCGCCGCGGCAAGGCCGGCCGGGCCGGCGCCGACCACGGCGACCGTCTTGCCCGTTGGCTCGGCGCGTGGATAAAACTGCTTATTCTCGCTCATCGCGACATCGGTGGCGTAGCGCTGCAAACGGCCGATCTGCACCGGCTTGCCTTCCGCCACCTCGCGCACGCAGACCTCCTCGCACAGCGTCTCGGTCGGGCAGACGCGGGCGCACATGCCCCCCAGGATGTTCTGGTCGAAGATGGTCTTGGCCGACCCGATCGGGTTGCCGGTCGAGATCTGGCGGATGAACATCGGAATGTCGATCGAGGTCGGACATGCATTCATGCACGGCGCGTCGTAGCAGAAATAGCAGCGGTCGGATTCGACCAGCGCCTCGTGATGATCGAGCGGGGGATGCAGGTCGGAAAAATTGTCCGCGTATTGGTCGGGCGGAAGTCGGCCGCCGACAATACCCTCTTTGAACTGGCCTTCTGGCATTCTCAGTTCCCCATGTTTTCGTTTTGGGGAAGGCTAGCACGTTTTATTTTTTTATCAATTGGTCAATTTTTGACGCAAGTCGTTGAAAAGACCGGAAGAAAACATGACACCTGTATTCATGTTATGATGACGATGACGCTGGGATAAGGTCGCCACCCCTGCCATTGCCGTGGATCGACCTGATCTCGTCGGCGACCAATCGCTGCAACGTCCAAAGATTGCGGTCGCGGATGCCGAATTCCTCGAGGTGGCTGACCGTGTTGTAAAGATATTCCGCCCCGGAGCCGACATGGCCGCAGGCGCGCGCCAGCACCCGTGCTACTGTCTCCAGCGGCTGCCCGAGCGAAGTGCCTCTGCCCGTCACCCCGACCCAGAAACCCAGCGCCCGCAGATGCCCTTGCGCCGTACGCACCGGGACCCACCTGACCGACGCGACGCTCTCGTGATCGTCGATCTCGCGCCGCAACAGTCTTTCGATCTGAGCAGCCTTCTCCCCTTCCGGTAGACGATAGATCACACCATCGCATCGCCCGCCGCGTTCGAGCGCCATCATCAGTCCTGGCTGCGCGACACTGCCGCGCCAGCGGACCATGTCGATACAGAAGGAGCGATGCCAGCCATGGGCGGTGGCGCGCTGGCGTTCGACGGACTCGAAAGCCGGCTTCCAGATCAGTGAGCCATAGGCGAACACCCATAGCGGCCCCGCATCGGCTTCATCGGACAGCCGCGCGGAAAGGACCCGGAAATCCTCGTCGCTCAGCTGCGTCCAGCTGCCGCTGGGCCCGGGATCGGCCTCCTCGCGATGGCACAGTGTAACAAGCTCGGCTGTAAGCGACATCTGCCGCATGGATCGAGGCCCCCTTCTCGTGGCCAAGCAAAGGCGAAAATCGCAAGGCGCGCAAGATACCAGGAGGCTGGCCTTGCCGTTCCCGATTTCTAGCCCAGATGTCGGATTTCTGTCGTCGAGATCGTCCTAGGATGGATCGAACGACGATCGGTGCACAACGGTGAGGAGACCGACCATGCCAAAATCCCCGATGCCCTTCTTCTGGTACGAACTGATGACGTCGGACCTCGACGCCGCGGAGGCTTTCTATACAACCGTGGTCGGCTGGAGGGCCGAGCCCTTCGACAAGGCCCCAGGTATGCCGCGCTATATCGTCATGAATGTCGGCGAGCGTGGCGTCGGCGGCCTGATGACGATGCCGGAGGATGCGGCCAATATGGGTATGCCGCCCGCCTGGCTGGGCTATATCCATGCAAGGGATGTCGATGCCGCTACCGCGTCGCTGGAAAAGGCAGGTGGTGCCGTTCACCGCCAGCCCGACGACATTCCAGGCGTCGGCCGCTTCGCCGTCGTCGCCGATCCGCAAGGCGCGACGTTCATGTTCCTGCAGCCGAACGGCCCCGACCAGCCGGTTGTGCCGGCCAGCACGCCTGGCCATATTGGCTGGCACGAGCTTTATACGAGCGATTGGAAGGCCGCCTTCGATTTCTATTCCAGCCAGTTCGGCTGGACCAATGCCGGCGAATTCGACATGGGCCCGATGGGCATCTATCAGACCTTTACCGCCGGCCCTGAATCCGGTGGCGGCATCATGAACAAGCCCGAGCAGATACCGGTGCCGGTCTGGCAGTTCTATTTCAATGTCACCGGCATCGACGCGGCCGCCAAACGCGTCACCGACAATGGCGGCAAGATCCTGATGGGACCCATGGAGGTGCCCGGAGGCAGCTGGGTCGTGCAATGCCAGGACCCGCAAGGCGCGCATTTCGCTCTGATGGCGCCGGTGCGGTAGCGAGCGCTTACGCCAACCACTGAAATCACGCCTGCTGGCGTCGGCTCATTCCGGCGCCAGCACCGCGACCTTGAGGGTCTCTTTCTTGGCACCACTGAACTGGACGGTGGCTTGGCCCGCCGCCAGCTTGAAGCGCACGCTCTTGCGGATGCCGGGGCAGGTTTTGACACCGCTATAACCCGCCGATTTCACGGCATGGCCGTCCTGGATCACATCGATCCAGGCCTCGCCCGACAGGCTGATCTGGATGGCCCCCTCCGGCGGAACCGCCACGCTGGCTACGGCGCCGAACGTGCCCTCCGCGGGGACCCGTTCGGGCGGCACCGCGAAACCGGCCTTCTCGGCCGGCACCAGCGCCAGATCCGCAGCGGCACCCACCGCGAGCGTCGCTCCGGACGGCGCTGAGGGCGCAGCCGCAAACAGCGCCTGTTCGCGCGTCACCGGCCATTTGAAGGCCTCGCAGCCGGCGTCCTCGGCCATGGCGAAGCTGGTGGTGCCCATAAGGATTGCGAACAGGCCGATGGTGACTTTTTTCATGGCGAGGGGACCCACATGTCTGGAGTGTCCATAAATCAATACAACCATAGCGATATAATTGCAACCCTAACGGGCACAATATCAAAGGTCAGGCTGGGGAACATTTCCAATCACCAATTGTTGACGGCAGGCCAGGGGAAGTGAATGGTCCATAGCCGGGCGATAACCTATGGGCGAGCCGAGAAGCCAAATGGAGTTTTGGATGAAGCTTTTCGATGGCCTTGCCAGATACCAGCCGCAGGCGCTTGGCGTTCTGCGCATTATGACGGCGCTGCAGTTCGTCGAGCACGGAAGCCAGAAACTGTTCAATTTCCCCGCAGGCGAGCACGCCGCCGCCGCGTTGAGCGGACTGCCGCTGGCAGCCGGCATCCTCGAATTCCTCGGCGGCATTCTGCTGGCACTGGGCCTTTTCACCCGCCCGGTCGCGTTCCTTCTGGCCGGCGAAATGGCGATCGCCTATTTCGTGGCGCATATGCCGCGCGACTTTTTCCCCGTCAACAACGGCGGCGATTCGGCGATCTCGTTCTGCTTTATCTTTCTCTATCTGGTCTTCGCCGGCGCTGGCGCCTTTGCGCTCGACACCCGCCGCAACGCATGATCCCATGCGGGGGTGCGCTCTCACCCCCGCATCCGTTCGAAATTAGCATCGAACAGCGGCGCCGCCTGCATGCGCGCCGCATGCCGCTTGCCCAGCACCTCGATCTCGAAGCCGTCGCTCTCGTCGGCGATCTCCTTCGGCACGTAGCCGACGGCGACCGACTTCTTCGAATGATGGGCGTAGCCGCCCGACGTCACCCAGCCGCGCACCACGCCGCCAAACCAGATCGGCTCGTCGCCGATGACGTCGGCATCCTTGGCATCGACGATGAAGGCGCGTAGCCGCAACTTGCCGCCCTGTTTGCGCTCGGCCAGCGCCGCCGCCTTGCCGATGAAATCGGCGTCCTTGCCGTAGGCGACGAAACGATCGAGTCCGGCTTCCAGCGGCCCGTAGATCGGCCGGTATTCGCGCCCCCATGAACCATAGTTCTTCTCCAGCCGCAGCGCGTTGAGCGCGCGCGAACCGAACAGGCCGATGCCAAATTCCGCTCCCGCCGCCATCAGCGCCTGGTAGGCGGCGCGCTGATATTCCGGCGCCACCCAGATCTCGTAGCCGAGATCCCCGGTGTAGCTGACGCGGCCGACCAGGCACGGCGCCATGCCGATATCCATCTTGCCAATGGCCATGAAGGGAAACACCGCGTTCGATATGTCGGAGCGCGTGGCTTTCGCCAGCACGTCCCTCGCCCTGGGACCGGCAATCGACAGGCCGGTGAGCTTTTGCCCCAGCGCTTCGATATGGACCGAGCCATCATCAGGCAGATGCTGCTCGAACCAGCGCATGTGATATTGCTCGGCAATGCCGGAGCCGGCCAGGAACCAGCCCCCTTCTTCCCGATCTTGGGGGCCCAGATTGGCCAGCGTGAAATCGCCGAGCAGCCTGCCGTCTTCCTTCAGCATCGGCGCCAGGGTCATGCGACCGGGCTTTGGCAGCTTGCAAGCGAGCATCCGGTCGAGCCAGGCCGCCGCCCCCTCGCCCGTCACCTTGTATTTGGCAAAGCTCGATATCTCCGACAAGCCGACGCCTGAGCGCACAGTCGCGACTTCGGCGGCGACATGGGTGAAGTCGCTCGAGCGCCGCCATGAGAACTCGTCCTTGATGCCTTCCGGCGCGTACCAGAGCGGCACCTCCAGCCCATAGGCGACGCCCCATTGCGCGCCCTTGGCCGACAACAAATCGTAGACGGGCGTCGTCTTCAGCGGCCGCCCGGCCGGCAATTCCTCATTGGGGAAGCGGATCGAAAAACGCCTGGAGTAATTCTCGCGGACCTTGGCGTTGGTGTAGGCCATGGTCGCCCAGTCGCCGTAGCGCGCCACGTCCATCGCCCAGATATCGGCGCCGGGGTCGCCCTCGATCATCCAGTTGGACAGCGCGAGCCCGACGCCGCCGCCCTGGCTGAAGCCGGCCATCACGCCGCAGGCGACCCAGAAGCCCGGCAGGCCGCGCACCGGCCCGACCAGCGGGTTGCCGTCGGGCGCGAAGGTGAAAGGCCCGTTGATGATCTGCTTGATGCCGGTGTTCTGGAAAGCCGGGAAATGTCGGAACCCGACCTCGAGCGACGGCGCGATGCGGTCGATATCGGGCGCCAGCAACTCATGGCCGAAATTCCACGGCGTCTGATACTCGGACCACGGCTTGTTGGCCTTCTCATAGGTTCCCATCAGCATGCCGCCGCGCTCCTGGCGAAGATAGAGCTCGCCGTCGAAATCGACCGCATGGATGACCTCGGTGCCGGTTTTGGCATTCCAGGCCGCGACCTCCGGCATATCCTCGGTGATCAGGTACATGTGCTCCATCGCCAGCACCGGCAGTTCGAGCCCGACCATGCGGCCGACTTCGCGCGCCCACAGGCCGCCGGCATTGACGACATGCTCGGCCACCACCTCGCCCTTGTTGCTTATGACGCGCCACATCCCGTCGGGACGGCGCACGATATCCTCCACCTTGGTGAAACGTTCGATCTCGGCGCCCAGCTTTCGCGCCGCCTTGGCATAGGCATGCGTGACGCCCGAGGGATCGAGGTGGCCGTCCTCCTTGTTGCGGACGGCGCCAACGAATTGGCTGGGGTCGAGCAGCGGCATCAGCTCGGCCGCCTCTTTCGGCGAGATTTCCTCCAGCTCGATGCCGAGATAACGGCCTTTGGCGACGACCCCTCGCAGCCAGTCAAGCCGCGCCTCGGTGGCAGCCAGAAGCACGCCGCCGGTCAGGTGGACGCCGGTCGCCTGCCCCGACAGCTCCTCGATCTCCTTGTAGAGGTTGATTGTGTATTTCTGCAGCTTGGCGACGTTGGGGTCGCCATTGATCGTGTGCATGCCGCCGGCCGCGTGCCAGGTCGAGCCGGATGTCAATTCGTCGCGCTCCAGGAGCACGATGTCGGTCCAGCCATGGCGGGCGAGGTGGAACAGCACCGAGCACCCAACGACGCCACCGCCAATGACCACGACTTTTGCATGCGATTTCATGGGTTTTTCTCTGATATCAGTGAGTTGGATGGGAGATATGAATCGGGACAGCAGGAGCCGCGCGCCGGCGCCAAGGAAATCACGGCTCGCCCTGCCCGATCGCTTCCTTGCGCTTGGCCACATAGGCCTCGAGCTCTTCACGTACGGCAATATCCATTGTCGGCTCGACATAATCCGCCAGCGCCTTCTTCCACAGCCGCGTCGCGCGCGCGGTTGCGTCGAGGCCGCCGGCTTCCTGCCAGGCTTCGAAATTCTGCCAGTTGGAGAGCATTGGCTGGTAGAAGGCGGTCGCATAGCGCTCCAGTGTGTGCGGCTCGCCGAAGAAATGGCCGCCGGTCGGCACCGCGCCCAGCGCCTCGACGGCAAGCTCGGCTTCGTCGACCACGATCGGGCGCAAAAACTCCATCATGTGCTGGATCATCTCGACGTCGATGATGAATTTCTCGAACGACGCCGTCAGCCCGCCTTCCTGCCAACCGGCGGCGTGGTAGACGAGATTGCCATGGCCAAGCACCGCGCCCCACAGCGCCATCAGCGTCTCATAGGCGCCTTGCGCATCGGCGGCGTTGGAAGCCGAGCCGGGCGTCGTCCGGTATGGCAGGCCGTAGCGCCGCGCCAATTGACCCGAGGCAATGTTGGCCTTGGTGTTTTCAGGCGTGCCGAAAGCCGGCGCGCCGGACTTCATATCGACATTGGACGTGAAGGCGCCGTACATCACAGGCGCGCCGGGACGCACGAGTTGCGTCAGCACAACACCGAACAGCGCCTCCGCATTCTGCTGCGCCAAGGCACCGGCCAGCGTCACCGGGCTCATCGCCCCCATCAGCGTGAACGGTGTCACCGCCACCGACTGGCCGTACTCCGCCATGGTCATCAGCCCTTCGGCCATCATCTCGTCGAAGCGGCGCGGCGAGTTGACCGAGATGATGGTGGCGATGCCGGGATCATCCCGCATCTGATCCAGCGTCAGCCCGCGCGAAATCGCCATCATCTCGATGCCGTCCAGAGCCCTGCCCCGGCCGATCGCCGAGACATGGAAGCTCTTGTCAGTCAGCGTCAGATTGGTGAGGTAGGTGTCGAGATGGCGTGAGTTGGCCGGCAGTTCAACCGGCGCGCAGACCTGGTTACCAAGCATGTGGATACAGTTGAAATGCTGCGCCAGCCGGGTGAGATCGGCATAGTCGCGCAGATTGCCGGCACGGCGGCCGCGCTCCATGTCGTGCACATTGGGAGGACCGGCCACAAGCGTGAAATTGATGGTGCTGCCACCGAGATGGATTGACTTGGCCGGGTTGCGTGGGGTCAGCGTATAGGTAGATCGCGTCGTCTTCAGCGCCTCGTCGACCATGCCGCGATCGACGCGCACATTGGCCGAGGCGAGATCGACCTTGGCGCCGGCTTTCTCGAACAGCGACAGCGCACGCGGGCTCATCACCTCGATGCCGAAATTCTCCAATATATGCATCGACGCCTGATGGATCGCCTCGATCTGGTCTGGTGACAGCAACGCCATCGGCGGATACGGATTCGTCACCCGTCTGGGCGGCAGCTGCGCGATGGGCGCTGGCCCCCTGTTGCTGGTACGCTCGGCGCCGCGTTTGCGTCTTGGTTCGGTCATGCCGGCATCAAAGCTTCGGCAGCGCGGCCGGTCTGTCAGAAATACGCCGTTTGCCGGCGTGATTTTAGCCAAGGCGGCACATCTGCAATGCCTGTCTAGAAAAGACGACAATTGGCGTCGGAATACCGATATCGCATTTCTCACCTGCTCGTGCCGACCGTGCGTTAACGGCGGCAGCAAGATTCCCTTTATGATTTCGGCTTATTGCTCATCCAATGCGTAGGTCGAGTTTTAGTAAAATTGTAGCGGTGTGCGCGCTGCTGGCACTTTCGGCTTGCGCCACCGCGCCCAGCCACATCAACAATGTCTGCGCCGTCTTCGACCAGAATGACGGCTGGTTCGACAATTGGCAGTCGGCCGCCGAACG
Organism: Mesorhizobium sp. B2-3-13; assembly: GCF_006442195.1. Taxonomy (NCBI): domain Bacteria; kingdom Pseudomonadati; phylum Pseudomonadota; class Alphaproteobacteria; order Hyphomicrobiales; family Phyllobacteriaceae; genus Mesorhizobium; species Mesorhizobium sp. B2-3-13. Next base: position 92,360 of record NZ_VFVQ01000001.1, on the reverse strand, counting down.
CGCCTCCCAGAAATACGGTGTGCCGGTGCCGGTGCTGATGGCCACCGTGCGCAAGGAATCCGGCTTCAAGAGCAACGCCCGGCCGCCGCGCACCAAGCTGCTTGGCTTCATTCCGTGGAAACATGTCTCCTCGGCCACTGGCTTCTCGCAGGCGCTGGACGGAACCTGGTCGCAATACCAGAGCGAGACCGGCAACTGGGCGGCGCGGCGGACGAAATTCGCCGACGCCGTCGACTTCGTCGGCTGGTATCATTCCAAGACATCAGACGCATACGGCGTCGCGCGCAACGACACCTACAACCTCTATCTCGCCTACTATCTCGGCTGGACCGCGTATGGCCGAGGCAATCGTGGCGATGCCGGCGTCCAGGGCTATGCAAGGGCCACCGACAAGATGGCCCGCGACTATGCACAGCAACTGAGCCAGTGCGGCAACTAAAGGGTTGCCGCAACGGTCGTGGCCTTTCAGCGCGGCTTCTTGCCGAACACCTTGATGTATTCAGCCTCGCCGCCTTTGGCTAGCGCCTTTGCCTGCCTGACCCAGTCCTCGCGCTCGATACGGCCGTGGAATCTCAGATGATCGTCAACCCACTCGCGCTCTGCCTTCTTCCATGCGGCGACCTGAGCGTAGGTGAAGATGCCGAGGCCATTGAGAATGCCCTCTGTCTTCGGGTCGACGCCGGAGATCAGCTTGAGGTCATCGGGTTTGGCAGGCCTGGCGATGCCGGACGGGCGATTCTTGTCGACATTTGCGCCGGCCAGACGGGCTGGCTCCGCAGTCGCGCTCGCCTTTGTCGCACTTTGGCTTGATTTGGTCTGCCTCACCGCAGGCTCACCAATTGGTGCCACGCGTGCGTTCTCCGCCTGGCGGCCGTCTCCAAGCGTCCTTGGGGTGAACGGCGCGGAGGTGGCGTTGGCGGGCTTCGGAGAGGCATCGCCGGTCTCGGAGACCTCGTCCCGAACTTCGTGGCGGCGAGCCCGCGAAACGGCTTCGGCCTCCTCGGCGGCCTCCCCCACGGCGTCGGCTTCCGCACTGGCCGTCTTGCCATGTGGTCGGTTGGGCGGCGTACCGGCAAAGCCCGGACCGTCGCCATGCGGCGCATCGTCCGGCACGCCCTCATGGGCGGCGTGTTCCTTGTCGAACTTGATCACCGGCTCCATGGTCTTGAGCACGTCGTCGGAAAGCCAGCACAGGCTCATATGGCCGTCGCCGAGATTCTTGACCGGCGGCACCTTGGTCTCGCACAAATTGTCGGGAACCAACTTCTTGTAGCCGCAGCGTGTCTGGAACGGACAGCCGGACGGCGGGTTCATCGCCGAGGGTATGTCGCCCTCCAGCACGATGTGCTTCTTGACCACGCTGGTATCGGCAATCGGGATCGCCGACAGCAGCGCCTCGGTATAGGGATGATAGGGCGGTGCGAAGATCTGGTCGGTCGTGCCCTGCTCGACGATATAGCCGAGATACATGACGACGACGCGGTCCGCGATGTAGCGCACGACGGACAGATCGTGGCTGATGAACAGCATTGTCGTCTTGTTCTTGCGCTGGATGTCCATCAGCAGTTCGGTCACCGCCGCCTGCACCGAAACGTCGAGCGCCGAAACCGGCTCGTCGGCCACGACTACCTTGGCGTCGCCGGCAAAGGCGCGTGCCACGCCGATACGCTGCTTCTGGCCGCCGGAAAGCTGGCGCGGCTTGCGCGTCTCGAAGGCGCGCGGCAGTTTCACCAGGTCGAGCAGTTCCAGCATGCGCTTGCGCCGGTCGGCAACGGTCTTGCCGACATTGAATTTTTCCAGCGTGCGGATGATCTGCGACCCGACCGAATGGCTGGGGTTGAGCGTGTCGAACGGATTCTGGAACACCATCTGGATCGACGACACAGTGTCGACGCTGCGCTTCTCGATGCCGGTCGATTGGATTTCCTTGTTGCCCAGCGTCACGCTGCCGGAACTGGCCGTCTCAAGCCCGAGCAGCACCTTGGCCAGCGTCGACTTCCCGCAGCCGGATTCGCCGACGATGGCGACCGTCTCGGATTCGCGCGCCATGAACGAGATCGTCTCGTTGGCCTTGACGACGCGGCCTTCGCTCGAGCCGAACACCTCGCTGCCGCCGACCTTATAATATTTCCGGAGGTCCTCGATCTTGAGCACCGGCGCGCCGGGCACGACACGTTCATTGATCTTCTTGGCGCCGGGCGGCAGCGCGTCCCAGTCGATCTCGTTGAAGCGTACGCAACGCGAGAAATGGCCTTCGTGACCCGCGACCTCGATCATCGGGATCTCGGCGGCGTTGCAGACGCCCTCGACGAAATGGTGGCAGCGCGGGCCGAAATTGCAGCCTTTCGGCCGCTCGTGCGGCAGCGGCAATTGGCCGGGAATCGCAATCAGCGGCCGCGAGTTCTTGTCGGCGCCCGGCAGCGGGATCGAACGGAACAGCCCTTGCGTATAGGGGTGGCGCATCCGGTCGAAGACGTCCTTGATCTTGCCCGTCTCCACCGCCTCGCCCGAATACATCACCGTGATGCGGTCGCAGGTTTCAAGGATCAGGCCGAGATTGTGCGAGACGAAGATCATCGAGGTGCCGAACTTCTCGCCCAACCCCTTCACCAGGTCGACGATGCCCGCTTCCACGGTCACGTCGAGCGCGGTGGTCGGCTCGTCGAGCAGAAGCAGCGCCGGCTTCGACAGCAGCGCCATGGCAATGACGATGCGCTGCTGCTGGCCGCCGGAAAGCTGGTGCGGATAGGAGCGCATCATGCGCTCGGGATCGGGAAGCTTAACCGAGCGCACCATTTCGAGCGCCCTGGAGTAGGCCTCTTCCTTCGACACCTTATCGTGGATCAACGGCACTTCCATCAGCTGCTGGCCGATCTTCATCGCCGGATTGAGGCTGGCCATCGGCTCCTGGTAGATCATGGCGATCTTGTTGCCGCGGATGGCGCGCAGTTCCTCGTCGGAGAGCTCGCCCATGTCCTTGCCCTGGAACTTGATCTTGCCGCCGACGATCTTTCCGATGTTGGACAGGTCGCGCATGATGCCGAGCGATACGGTCGACTTGCCGCAGCCGGATTCACCGACGATGCCCATCGCCTCGCCCGGCATGACCGTGCAGGAAAAATCCATCACCGCCGGTATCTCGCCCTTGCGGGTGAAGAAGGAGATCGACAGGTTCTCGATCTCGATGATCGGCCCATTGGTCGGCCCATTGGTCGGCTTGGCGGGATTTCGAACTGCCTCGTTCATGGGTCGCTCCAATCCAAATTTTACCAGACGCGGGTCAAGGCCCGTCAATCAGTCTTTCATCGATTGCTCGCGCAGCGAATCGGCCAACAGGTTGAGCCCCAGCACGAACGACATCAGCGCGATCGTCGGCGGCAGCGCCGGATGGATGAAGGAGCGCAGCAATCGGCTGGCGTCCTTGATCGCGGTGCCCCAGTCCGGGCTCTCGGGCGCAAGCCCCAGGCCGAAATAGCCCAGCGTGCCGAGCAGGATCGTGGTGTAGCCGATGCGCAGGCAGGCATCGACGATCAGCGGTCCGCGCGCATTGGGCAAGATTTCCCACAGCATGATATACCACGGCGATTCACCGCGCGTCTGCGCCGCCGCCACATAGTCGCGCGTCTTGATGTCCATCACAAGGCCGCGCACGATGCGGAACACGCCGGGGCTGGAGGCGAACACCACAGCCACGAAAATGTTGAGCTGGTTGGGATCGATGTGGACGATGTGCAGCGGATCCCTGTCGAAGACCAGGCCGAGGTAGATCCAGCCGCCTATGATCAGGGTCAGGCCAAGCAGGATATAGATCCGGTCGGGCCGGTTCTTGTAGCGGGTCCAGAACAGCACACTGAAAAAGATGATCGGGAACAGGAAGAAGACACCGGCCAGCGCATAGGGGATCGGCGTGTCCATGATGCCCGGCGTCACCAGCAGGTAGAACAGCAGGATCACCGGGAAAGCCAGCACCAGGTTGGCCAGGAACGACAGGATGGAATCGATCTTGCCGCCGTAATAACCGGCCGGCAGGCCGAGCGTGATGCCGACCATGAGCGCGAAACCGGTCGCTGCGGGTGCGATGATCAGCACGATCTGGCTGCCATAGACCATGCGCGAGAACACATCGCGCGCCAGCTTGTCGCCGCCGAACAGGTAGACAAGCCCCGATTGCGGTTCGATGGCGCCGGGCAGCGTGTCCTTCATGATCGGGACCTGGCCGAGCGGATCGAAAGGCGAGATGGTCGAGGCGAAGATCGCCGTGAACAGCCAGAACAGGCAGATGAAGACGCCCACTATGCCGACGCCGCTGTCGAACAGCTGGCCATAGAGCGCCAGCTTCTTCTTGTAGAGAAAGCTCGCGCCCATGACGATGAAAAGCGCGGCCCAGACCGGCCAGAAGCGCCAGAACACTTCGAGGATGACGGTGGAGGCGCCGATATATTGAGCTTGCATGCGCCTTCTCCCTACTGAACGCGGATGCGCGGATTGAGGAACGCGTAGCCGACGTCGGAAATGAGCTGCGTGATCAAGACGATGAACACCGAGACCAGTGAACAGCCGAGCAGAAGATCGATGTCGTTGTTGCCCGCGGCCTCGACCAGCGTGTAGCCGAAGCCCTGGTAGCGGAACATCACCTCGACGATGACGACGCCGGTGAGCAGCCATGGAAACTGCAGCATGATGACGGTGAACGGCGCGATCAACGCGTTGCGCAGTGCGTGCTTGACCACGACACTCTTGAAGGAAAGCCCCTTCAGGCGTGCCGTGCGGATATATTGCTGCGTCATCACCTCGACCATCGAGGCGCGCGTCATGCGCGCGATGTAGCCGATGCCGTAGATCGCCAAAGTGATGACCGGCAGCGTGAAATTGTAGAAGGTGATACCCTGGCTTGCCGAGGCGGCAGAACCGTTCAGCCAGCCGAGCCATGAGGCGAAGACGACGGTGAAGATGACGCCCGACACATATTCAGGTGTCGCCGTCGAGGCGATCGACGCGACCGACAGCACGCGGTCGGTGCGCGAGCCCTCGCGCATGCCGGCAAGAATGCCGATCAGCAGCGAGACCGGCACCATCACCGCCAGCACACAGAACATCAGGATGCCGGTGGCGCCGAGCGCCGGGAACAGCTTGGCTCCAACCGTGGTCTTGAACTTGGTCGAGCAGCCGAAATCGCCCTCGATGACACCGGAGAATGTCGGCACCGTCGGGTCGTTGCAGAAAGAGAAGCGCTGTGTCGTCTTCCCCGTCGCCGGATCCGTGATCGGCTGCTTGGGCACGACGCCGAGCCACTGGCCATAGCGAGCGAAGAAGTTCTGGCGGTAGCCGTGATTGACCAGCCAGCTTTCGAGCTGCTCGGCCGATGTGTGCATTTCGGTCTGGCTGATCGCCAGCTTCTTCAGATTGGGTTCGAGATTGACGAGGAAGAAAACGACCAGCGTCAGGCACAGCATCGTGAGCAGTATAGTGCCGATGCGTCTGATGATGAATGAGAACATTGTACCCCCTGCCGGCCGGGTTGGGGTCAGATATGGTCAACCCTGTTTCGAAAACCTTGCGACGTCACGCCGCCGCTGCATCCGGTGCAACGGCGACGATCCCGCGAATTCGAGGGGCCAGTCGCCCCTCGTATTCGTCAAGCTGTGGGTCACGCCTGATCGAGCCAAACCTTGCCGAAGTCGTGCTCGTAGGTGGGGTGCATCGAGTGGTTCTTCACCTCGGGCTTGATGTTGATGTAGAGCTTGCGCCAGTAAGGCTGGATGATGATGCCGGACTCCTGCAGCATCGTCTCGATGTCCTTCATCACGACCTTGCGCTTCTCCGCATCGGCGATGCCGAGGGCCTCGTTGACCTTCTTGTCGAAGTCCGGATTGGCATAAGCGGTCTCGTTCCAGGCTTCGCCGGAGCGGTAGGCGATGGCGATGACCTGGATGCCAAGCGGACGCATGTTCCAGTTGGTTTCCGAGAACGGGTATTTCGTCCAGTCGTTCCAGAAGGTCGAGCTCGGCAGCACGGTGCGCTTCACCTTGATGCCGGCCTCGCGCAGCTGGGCCGCGATCGCGTCGGTGGTGTTCTTGTGGTAGTCCTCGTCATTGCTGATCAGCTCGTGCTCGAAATCGATCACGCCGGCTTCCGTCAGCATCTGCTTGGCCTTGGCCATGTCGCGCTTGATCTTCGGCAGTTCGACATATTCCGGATGGATCGGCGCGACATGGTGGTTTTCGGCCGGCGTGCCGGCATTGCCATAGCCGAGCTGCAGCACGACCGAATTATCGACGGCGAGGCACATCGCCTGGCGCACCTTCTGGTCGCCATAGGGCTTGGCATTGATGTTGAAGCGAGAGACCACGGTGGCCGCGGTCACGACTTCCGAAGCCGGCGCACCGACACCTTCGATGATCTTGACGTAATCGGCCGTGGTTTCGTGGTTGGTCTGCACTTCGCCCGATTCGAAGGCCGAGACCGTCGCGGCCGGATCGGTGCCGTAGTCGATGAACTCGACGCCATCGAGGAAGGCTTCGCCCTGCCACCACTTGCCGGTCGTGCGGCGCTTGTAGACCACCTTCTGGCCGACATCATAGGAGACGAGCTCGAACGGACCGGTGCCGATCGGGCAGTTCTTGAAGTTGGCGCCCTTCTCGTCGAAGGTCTTGTGGACGACGAGGCCGGGATAGTCGCACAGGTTCGGGATGATGGCGATGTCGGGCTTCGACAGCTTCAACTTGACGGTCATGTCGTCGACCTTGGCGATCGCCCCTTCGCGCAACTTCTTGGTCGTCTCATCGACGAGACTGCCAAGGCGTCCCGGCATCGAGTTGCCTTCCGCTGATTTGTCGGCCCAGCGGGTGAAATTGTAGATCACGTCATCGGCGGTGAACTTGTCGCCATTGTTCCATTCGACGCCAGGCCGCACATGCAGCGTGTATTCGGTGGCGTCGTCGTTGATGTCCCAGCTTGCCAGCAGATATGGCGCGAAGGTGTACTCTTTGGTGTATTTCACCAGCGGCTCGAGCGCCTGGCGCTCGGCGTTGGAAATCTCGGACCAGTCTGCTGTACGCGGATCCTTGGGATCCTTGACGGACATGGCCACCTTCAGCACGCCGCCCTTCTTGCCCTGGACGTCCTCGGCCTTGGCCGGGGTCGGAGCGGCAAGGCCGAGCAGCCCGTAGGCCATGGCCGTCGAGGCGCCGAAGACGCTGGCGAGCGCGAGGAATTCGCGGCGGTCGACCTTGCCCGACTTGGCTTCTTCGGCCATCGCCAGGATGTGATCCGGAACGCTGTCGCCATTGCTCTTATAGATTGTCATGACTAACTCCCATTGTTGGCTTTCCGCCGATTAACATTCCGCATCCAGGCCATGATGTCAAAGACGACATGGATTGGGAACATGTTAGCGAATGTGCAACTTTGAAAGGGGAGCAGTTCGCGTGATAGCGACAGTCTTGGCGCAAAATTGCTAGTGCGCCCAGATTTCGCCAAAATCTCTTCGGGCGATTAAACTGAGACGTTCGCACCGGTTACGACAGCGCCAGTTGCGGCCAGAACGAGGGCCAGATCGTCAATATTCCTTCTCGTAGAATATTCCGCCCTTGGCTTCGCCGGCGTCCGTCGCCTCGCCGCGCAATTTGACTCCGCGCCCGACATTGAGGTCGATGGTCGCCTTGCCGGAACCCGGCTTGTCGCCCTTCTGGACAGTCACATAGGTGCGGTCGTTGAGATACTTGCCGGCCGAGACCGCCGTGCCCCCCTTGTCGTCGGTGATGACGTCGAGATCGTCGACGCCGATGGCGCTGCGCAGATTCTCCAGTAGCGACGTCGAGCCGCCGACACCAGCCAGTTGCCCGGCCGCTTCTGCCAGTTGCGCGATCTGCAGCGGCGACAGGTTCGACATCGACCGCCCGAAGATCAGTTGCGCCAGCACTTCATCCTCCGGCAGCGCCGGCACTGAACTGAAGGTGAATTTTGGATTGGTCGCCTCGCCCGACACCACGATGGTGACGGTTGCGCCGGTCGTGGTCGTCGTCGCCGTCAGGTTGAGGTAAGGCACCAGTGAGCCGGAGAATCCGACCGTGCCTTCGGTGAAGGTCAGCCGCTTGCCAAGGATCGACAGCCGGCCACGCTGCAAGGTGAAGGAGCCGACGGCTTGCGGCGACGAGGCCGGGCCGGTCAATTTGAGCGAGCCGCCGAGTTCGGCGTCGACACCCCTGCCCTGGATGAAAATCTGGTTCGGCGCATTGACGGTAACGTCGAGCGCAAGGCCGCTGCCACTGCTCTTGCCGCTGGTCGTCGCCGGGCGCAGCGCCTTGTCCTGTGCCCTGACCGCACCCGGCGCGTTCTTGTGCTTGACGTCGAGTGCCGAGAGCGAGCCCGGCAATTTGTCCGGAACCGTGATGACGGTCTTGGCCAGGTTGACGGTGCCGGCGATGGCCGGTGCCGAAGTCAGCGGCCCCTTGATCGTCAGCTCGCCACCAAGGTTTGCGGTCACCACGCGTCCATCTGTGTAGCGGCCATCGGTGAGCTTGATCGACAGGTCGGCCGGGAACCCTTGCGCCGGATTGATGCCAACCGTACCGCTGGCCGACAGGCTGCCGCGCGTCGACAGCGTTCCGGTCAACCGGTTGATCCTGGCAACACCGTTGCCTATCGAGACGTCCGCCGCGATATCGTTGACCGCAAGGCCCGAGCGTGCGTCGACTAGCCGCGCGCCCGAGGTTTTGACGCTGCCGCCGATCACGGGCGATGTCGCCGGACCGCGCACCTGGATATTGACGTTGGCGGTGCCGGTCAGCGCCAGGCCCTGCGCGGCAAGCTTCTCGCCGAGGAGGCCGAATGGCACGGCACCGTTGAAATCGAGCGCCAGCGCGGGCGTGCCCGCGGTCGTCACCGTGCCGCCGCCCTTGAGGCCAAGCCCGGCTCCGTCGCTGATATTGGCGTTGAAGGCCAGCTTGTTGCCGGCAAAGGTACCCGACGAGGAAACACTCACCGCGCCGACGCCCGCGCCGCGGGTCTGCGATGTCTGCACGCCGGCCGCGTCGATGTTGAAGGCAACGGCGGGGCTCGCCGGTGCGCCCGTCACCTTCACCGTGCCGGAGATGGAACCCGCGGCATCGAGACCGGGCGAAAAACTGTTGGCGAGCGACATCGGGACGCGCGCCAGCACTGCGTTGATGTCGAGCGTTTGCCCGACCTTGCCGGTCACCGTCGCGGTGCCGCCGCCAAGGTTGAGCACCAGCCTGTCAAGCGTCGTCGTGCCATTGGCGATGCTGACGGTCGAGGCCTGGGCGATAGCCGCCTTGATGCCCTGGACCGTCGCCTGCCCCGAAGCGAGTTCGATGGTGGTGGTGCCGCCGGCCACCTTCACGCGGCCGGCGGCCCTCGCCGGAATGCCCTTGACCGTGGCGCCGCCGGAAAAGCCGGTCCAGTCGCCATCGCGCTTCAAATCGACATCGATGCCGCTGATCACGGTGCCGCCCGATGTGACGGTGTCGGCGTGGATCTTGCCGGAGATAACTGGCGCGGCGAGGTAGTTGGCGATCAACGCATCGATGGAAACGGCCTTCGCCTGGAGATCGCCACGCGTGATCGAGGCGGTAGTCGCCTTGATGGCGACCTGGGGCGCCGCGCCATTCCTGGAAAAGGCGATCGTGCCGCGCACATCGCCCTCTGCCTTTTCAAGGGCCAGCGCTGCGAGCGGGCCGATATCGGGCAGGTCGAGCGAGATGGTGCCTTCAGGTACGAACTTGTCGTCCAGCGCCAGATCGCCTGAAATCCTGTTCTTGCCAAGCGAGAGGAGCAGGCCGTTGATGGCGCTCTTGCCGTCCGCCGTTGCCAGCACGGCACTCCCCTGCAGCGCCTGGCCGGCGACAATGCCAGTGAGCTGCACATTGGCTGCAGGGTTGGCGGCATCGGCCTTGCCGGTCGCCGTGAGCTTCAATCCGGTGATCTCGCGCGATGCCACCGAGAGCTTGTCGCTGTTGACGGTAAGCGACAGGTCCGGCGCCATGGCCGGCCCTTGCGCACTCAGCGCAAAAGCGATGGCGCCCTTGGCATCCTTCGACAATGGCGAGATGTCGCTCAGCGTCCCCCTGATGTCGGCGGTCACCTTGTTGTCGGCAAGGCTTGCCTGGCCGTCAGCACTCAGTGCGCCCGAAGTGAGCTTCAATCCGCCTATGTTGAGATTGCCGTTGGGCTCGCGCTTCAGCGTGGCGCTTATCTGGGCGCGGTCGCCAAGCATGCCGCGTGCCGCCGCCGGCAGGGCCGACGATGGCGCATCCGCCTTCAGGTTGAGATCGATGGCACCGTCACGCAGCGATACCTGGCCGGCGACCTGGCTGCTGAGCGCATCGCTTTTCAGCGTGCCGCTGTCGATGGCGACGGCGTCGGCACTCAGCCGGGCGCTGAGCGCCGCCGTGACCTTGCCTGCGATGAGCGGCGCAATCGTTGCATTGTCGAGCCCAACCTTGTCCACCGACACCGTTCCGGAAACCGGCCCGGCGCGGTTCCTGAGATCGAATGCGTCCGAGTGCAGCGTCAGGGTAAGTCCGTCCACCTTCGCCGGGCTGGTGACGACTGAGGGCAGGATCGCGGAAAAGTCCAGCCGGGCATGCGTGCTTTCGCCCGCAATTTTGGCCGACACTGATCGGGCCTCGAGCTTGACCGGGCTCTCGGTAGTTCCGACCGTCAGCGGCAGGCTGGGGCCGGACGAGGTCAGATCGATCGCGAAATCGCTGGCCCCGTTCGGGTTGATGGTGCCGGCGGCCTGGCCGGAGACCTTCTCGCCGGAGAGGGTGGCACGGTCGAGGGCGACGCCGCCGGCAATGGTGTAGCTGCCGACCGCATCGACGGCGAGTGGTCCGAGCCCTGCCTGTCGGGTCTGGCTGGTCTCGGCGCCGGCCAGTTTCGCGTTGAACCGGATGTCCGGAGCTGCCGGGGCGCCGCTCACTTCAGCGATACCATCAAGCGTTCCCGTAGCATCCAGGCCTGGCAAAAACGCATTGGCAAGCGTGGCAGGCAAAGCGGAGACCTGTGCCGCCAGATCGAGCGTCTCGCCGGCGCTGCCCGAAAGCGCCACTTTGCCGCCGTCAATATCGAGCGCTAGCTTGTCGATGTTGGCTGTGCCGTCCGCGATGGTCAGAGCCGACGGTTCGGCAATCGCCGCCTTGATCCCACGAATAGTGGCGTCGCCCGAGGCAATCTCGACGCTGGTGGTGCCCTCGGCGATCTTCACCCGGCCGGCAGCGGTCGCCGGAATGCCCGCGATCGTGGCGCCGCCGGTGAAATCGGTCCAGTCGCCGTCGCGCTTGAGATCGACGCCGATGCCGCTGATTTCTGTGCTTCCCGAAGTGACCGCATCGGCCTTGATGGTGCCCGAGATCGCCGGCGCCTTGAGATAATTGGCGATCAGCGCATTGATGGCGATCGCTTTGGCCGTCACCTCGCCACGCGCGACCGACGTGCTCTTGGCATCGATGGCAATGGAGGGTGCGTCGCCGTCCTTGGCGAAGAGGATGGTGCCGTTGATGTCGCCGGTCACTGCCTGGCCGGCCAGCGCGGCCAATTGGTCGATTGCCGGCGCGGCGAGCGTCAGCGTTCCCAAGGGCATGAACTTGTTGTCGAGCGCCAGGTCGCCCGAGACCTTGTTGTCGCCCAGCGAGACCAGGAAGCCGTTGATCGAACGCTTGCCCTCGCTGGTCACCAGGGCAGCCTTGATGTCGAGCGGCTGGTCGTTGACGGCACCGGCCAGCGAGACATTGGCGGAAGGGTTCGTTATGTCGGCCTTGCCGCTGGCAGTCAGCTTGATGGCCTTCACCGTGCGGCCCGAAGCGGTCAGGCTGTCGCTGTCGGCGGTAACAGTGAAATCCGGCGCGGTGATCGCGCCGGATGCCGATAGTGCGAAATCGACCCCGCCGGTAACCGGTACGCCGACCGTCGGCGACAACACTGAAACGTCACCCAATTTGCCCTTGATGTCGGCCTGGATATCCGTGCCTTGCATGCTGGCCGTACCGCTGGCGCTGAGCGATCCCGAAGTGAGTTCGATCGAGTTCGCGGCGAAAGAGCCCTGCGGATCGCGCGATGCCGTGGCCGAGAATTTCACCCGCCCGCCGAGCACCGATGCGATCTGCTGCGGGAACGCGGTCGCCACGGCATCGGCGTTCATTTTGAGCTGCATCGACATGTCGGCGAGCGCTACCGTCGCCGTCAGCGACGCATTGAGCGCATCGGAGCGCAGCGTACCCTGGTCGATGGCAACAATGGCGTCCTTGCTGATTGAACCGGCCAGATCGACATTGACCTTGCCGGTGACCAGCGGCGCCAACGTCGCGACGTCGGTTTTCAGGCCGCCAGCCTCCAGCTTGACGGCAACCGGGCCGGCGCGGTTCTGGATATCGAAACCATCGGAATGAATTTGCGCCGCCAGATCGTCCAGCCTCGTGCCGCCGACGACGATCGAAACGAAGGAGGCGCCAATGTCGACGATCGGCGCCTTGCCGTCGCCGAAGGCCCGCGCGGTGGCGTTCTTGATCGCCAGCGTGATCGGCTGCGCCTTGCTGCCGACGCTGATCACCACGGGCGGGCCCTTGGCGGCGAGTTCGACCGACAGGTCGCTGGCGCCGGCGGGATCGGCTATGCCGGAGGCGGTGCCGTGCACCGCATCGCTCTCGATGCTGGCCCGGTCGATGCTGATGCCGCCAGCCGATGTGGCGGTGCCCGCGATATCGAAGCTGGTCTTGCCGGCAAACAGCGACTTCAGGTTTTCCGGCAGGAAGCGCGCAAAATCGCCGTCGCCCTTTGCCTCGACATGATTGCCCTTGTCGGTGAGCTGATGGCGGCCGGTGAGCTGGGTGACGATCCGATGGTCGACGAGGAAGGTACCGACACCACTCCAGTTGGCAAGCGGCCCGCTGCCCAAAACCGCGATATCGACCGGTGGCGCATCCGGTAGCTTGAGCAGATTGGCAATGATGCCGCCGGCCGGCTCCGACGCCTTGAGGTCGAGGTCCAGCTTGTTGTCGGTGGGTGCGAAATGGATCTTGGCATCGACATTGCCTTGTTTACCGTCGTGGCGGGTGACGTTGAGCACCGTCTGGACCGCCAGTGGCGCGGCATCGGCCTTGAGCATTCCCTTGGCCGCGAGCTCGGCGATGCCGCTGCCGGCCAGCTGCTCGCCAAGCGCGATTTCCGGCAGGTCGATCTGCTTGATGTCGATGGAGACCGGCAGCGTCGTCGTGCCGCTCTGCGCCGGCGGCTGCGTACCGGCCACCGGCAGGCGCGCCAGTTCGATGCGCTCGGCCGCGATGCGATCGGCGCTGAAGCTTTTCGACAGCAGCGCCGTCGGCGACCAGTCGACGGCCACTTTGCGCGCCACCAGCCAAGCGCCCTCGCGATCCTCCAGCACGACATGGTCGAGGCTGAGATTACCCGACCAGATGCCGTCGATACCGCTGACGGTAACCTTGCGATCATCGCTCGAGGCCAGCCGCGAAATGATGCCGGCGAGGTTGTCGCGCCCGCGCTCGGTCTTGGTCAGCACGACGAGCGCGCCGATCGCACCCGCGAGCACGATCAGCAGCGTGTAGAGGACAATGCGAAGGATGCGCCAGACCGTTTTCATCGTCAGAACGCCTGGCCAATGCCGGCATAGATGCCGAAATGCGGGTCGCCGGGATCACGGTTGAGCGGCACGGCCGCGTCAATGCGCAACGGTCCGAACGGCGTGACGTAGCGCAGGCCGACGCCGGCACCGACCTTGACGTCGGAGAAATTGGGAACCGACTTGGTCGACACCGTACCGGCATCGACGAAGGGCACGATGCCGATCGTGTCGGTGACGGCGATGCGCATCTCCACCGAGGTCTCGAAGAACGACAGGCCGCCGATCGGCTGGCCGGTGAAATCCTTGGGACCGATGCCCTGATAGGCATAGCCGCGCACCGAGCCGCCGCCGCCGGAATAAAAGCGCCGGTCGGCCGGGACGCTCTGCAGCCCGGTACCGACGATCGAGCCGATGGCGACACGCTCGGCCAGCACAAATTTCGAGGCCGTGTCCAGCGACTGATAGGCCGATCCCTCGCCCTTCAGCTTGAGGAAGGCGGCACCACTCAATATGTCGTAGCTCGGCTCGGCATAGGCGAGCACCCTGAAGCCCCTGGTCGGGTTCAGCCTGCTGTCCCTGTTGTCGTAGACATATTGCAGCGGAATGCTGGCGATCAGGTAGCTGTGCTTGCCGAAAGCGTCGTGGATGCGCGAATAATCGAGCGCGACCTCGGCCGATACGGTCTGCCTCTTGTCGAGTTCGTAGGACAGGCCGGTGCTGCCCTTGACCGAGAAATGGTCGTATGCGTCCGGATGCTCGAGCACGGTCTTCACGCTGGCGAAGAATTTCGACGCCGGCCCGATGACGCCGGGTTTCTCGAACATGATGCCGGCATTGTAGTTCAGTTCGGACAGACTGTTGCTGCCGATGCCGCTGATGGCGCCGTCGATGCGCAGCTTTTCGGCACGGCCAAACAGGTTGCGATGGCCCCAGTACCCCTCCAGGCCAAGCCCCTCGGTGTTCGAGAAGGTGCCGCCGAGCCCGAAGAAGCGCGGCTTGCGCTCGCTGACCTGGACGTCGATCGGGATGTTGCCTTCGGCGTCGAGCTTGTCGGCTTCCTTGAACGTCACGCTGTTGAAGACCTCGAGCGCCAGCAGCCTGTCGCGCGCGTCGCTGATCTCCTGCGGCGAGTACTGCTTGCCACGCTTCAGCCCGGTCATGTATTCGGTGAAGTCGCGGTCGATCTTCTCGGTGCCTTCCACGGTGGTCGCGCCATAGCCGGCGACCGGCCCGGCTGCGACCGTCAGCGTCACGTCGAGTGTCGAGGTGGCATGGTCGGCGACGATCTGCCGGTCGGTCACCCTGGCCAGCGGCCTGCCCTGCTCCTTCAGCGTCCGCACGATCAGCGCCTCGGCCTTGAGCACCGCGCCCGATCCGGCGTCGCCGCCAGATATCAGCCCATAGTCGGCGCTCATCAGCCCCGCGGCGTCGCCCTCCAGCCTGATGTTGCCAAGAGTGAATTTGGGGCCGGCCGAAATGGTGATCACCACCGGAATGGGCTGCGGACCCTTGAATTCGGCGTCCGGCGGCAGTTCGTCGAGCGGCTTGCCGTCGATGGTGATGGTGACGACGCCTTCATAACGGGCATCGGCATAAAGTGCGGCGACCAGTTGTTCCCGGTCGCTGCGCGCCTTGGCCATCAGCCCGAGCGAGCCCGAAACCGGCCGGTTCTCATCGCCTTTCAGCGCCGAGGCGTTTTCGAGTTTCTTGACGAGGTCCTTGTCGGCATCGGGTGCGGAGATGGTCACCGCGTAACGCAGGGGATCGGCAATATCGGCGTCCTCGTCGCTGGAGGATCCCCACAGCTTGATGCCGAAAAGCTCGAACGCGGCCGCGTGCCTCGCTTCGCAAAGCAGCGCCGACGAACACATCATGGCCAAAAGCAGGGCGCGCGGAAGCACGCGCCCTGGCGCGGTCCCTCCTGACATCTGCTCTTCATGCGCCGGCATTAAGATAACCTAGTTCGTAAACCTAAAATTGGAATGAAGTTCTGAAGCGCTCGTAAAGGGGCCACAATCCAATTGTCTGAAATAGGACGGGCTTGGAATTCACACCTTCTGCGTTTCCGCAAGAATGCGTGATCCCCTGTCCTATGGAGGTTACTGTCCGCATACCGGTCCTTGGCCGGAAAATAAACCGTTGGCAGGCGGCACCTGCCGCGTTCGCGCGTTGACAAGCTGACTGAAGCTTGATCATGCCCGGACGTCTGCAATTGTCTGGAGGGTGTAATGGCAATGCGCGCGGCTCGTGGTCTGTCGATTCTCGTCCTTCTCTTCTTCGCCTGGGGCAGCGTCGCGCAAGCGGCCGAGGCCCGGCGAATCGCAACGACCGACAATTCCGACTATTTCGGTTTCGACCTCAGGTCGGACCAGAACGTCACGCTCGACCAGTGCAAGACGACATGTCTCGGCGATCCGGCCTGCCGCGCCTTCACCTACAACACCAAGGCCAAATGGTGCTTTCTCAAATCCGACTATAACCAGTTAAAATCCTTCACCGGCGCGATCGCCGGCAAGGTCGTCAACATCGACGGCGATCCCGATATCGGCGCGCCGCCGGAACTCGGCTTCTTTCCCAACTGGATGGCCGACCAGGCCCAGCAATATCGCAACAAGCTGCTTGGCCCGGCCTTCGACAAGCCGACGGAGGGCATGGCGGCACTGACCAATGCCGCCGAACAGGCCGTATTGACCGGCGACCATCGCGCCGCCATGCAGAAATACGAGGCCGCGGTCTCGGTCATGCCTGACGATGGCCAGCTCTGGCTCAAGCTGGCTCGCGAAACGCTGGCCGTGCAGCCTGCAGCCAGCACCTCCGAAGCCTCGACTTTGCCGGCAAACGGCACGTCGGCCGCCTTCAACGCCTATAAGCTGCTGCGCACCACCAAGACGCGCGCCGAAGTGCTGGCGCTGCTCGGCAATGGTCTCGACAAGCGCGATCTCTACCGGCCGGCGCTCCAAGCCTATGAGGCCAGCCTTGCGCTGGAAAGCGCGCCCGCGGTGCAGGCCGACTATGCCGATCTGAAGGCCCGCAAGGGGTTCCGTGTCATCGATCATTCTGTCGATGCCGACACCAGCGCGCCGCGCATCTGCGCGCAATTCTCCGAGGATCTGGTCAAGACCGGCATCGACTACACGCAGTTCGTCACCGTTGACAACGCGCCGCCCAAGGGCGTCGAGGCCAAGGACAAGCAGATCTGCGTCGAAGGGCTCGAACACGGCCAGCACTATGACGTCACCTTCCGCGCCGGCCTGCCGGCGGCGATCGGCGAAGTGACCGCCGCCCCCGTGGTGCTGTCGATCTATGTGCAGGACCGCGCGCCGTCCGCCCGCTTCACCGGCGACAGCTTCGTGCTGCCGGCCGGCGCGCGCCGCGGCATCCCGATCGTCACCGTCAACATGAACGCCGCCGAAATGAAGCTCTACCGCATCGGCGATCGTTCGCTGGCGCAGCTTCTGTCGGGCTACCAGTTCCTGCACCAGCTCGACGGCTATGACATCTCCAACATCTCCGAGCAGATGGGCGCGCCGGTCTGGCAGGGCCAGCTCGACATCGTCAACGATCTCAACAAGGAGGTCACCACCTCGTTCCCGGTCGACGAAGCGCTGCCGCAGCGCAAGCCCGGCGTCTATGTGCTGACCGCGCAACCCGTCAACGACAAGAGCGACGACTACGGTTCGCTGGCCACGCAATGGTTCGTCGTCTCCGACATTGGCCTGTCGACCTATACCGGCCAGGACGGGCTCAATGTCTTTGCCCGTTCGCTGGGCAGCGCCAAGCCGATAGCGGGTGCCGAACTGACGCTGGTTGCCCGAAACAACGAGGTTCTGGGCACCGCGACGTCCGATGCGAACGGCCACGCCGTCTTCAACCCCGGCCTGACGCGCGGTGACGGCGGCATGGTGCCGGCCGTGCTGATGGCCAAACAGGGCGACAATGATTTCGTCTTCCTCGACATGGCCAAGGCCGGCTTCGACCTGTCCGACCGTGGCGTCACCGGACGCGCCGCACCGGGCGCGCTCGACGTCTATGCCTGGACCGAACGCGGCATCTACCGTGCCGGCGAGGACGTCCACGTCGCCGCCCTTGCCCGCGACGGTGCGGCCAAGGCGGTCGAGAACCTGCCGCTGACCTTCATCTTCTCGCGCCCCGATGGCGTCGAGGACCGCCGCATCGTCAGCGACGGCGCCTCGGCCGGCGGCCACGCCGTCGACCTGCCGCTCGAACCCAACGCCATGCGCGGCACATGGTCGGTGTCGATCTACACCGACCCCAAGCAGCCGGCGGTTGCCAGCCAGATGTTCCTGGTCGAGGACTTCGTGCCGGATCGCATCGAATTCGACATGAAGGCCGACAAGCAGGAGATTGCGCGGGGCGAAACCGCCAACATCAACATTGACGGCCGCTTCCTCTACGGCGCGCCGGCGGCGGGCTTGGCGCTGGAAGGCGAACTCACGCTGTCGACGTCGCGCGACTGGGACCGCTTCCCCAACTTTTCCTTCGGCCTCGCCGACGAGCAGTCGGCGGAGCCCACGGTCACGCCGCTCACCGATCTGCCGGTGGTTGGCGATGACGGCAAGGCGACCTTCCCTGTTACCGTCGACCAGTTGCCCTCGACCACCAAGCTGGTCGACGGCAAGGTGACGGTGCGCATGCGCGAAACCGGCGGCCGCGCCATCGAGCGCTCGCTCAACATCGGCATCCGCCCGCAAGGCCATATGATCGGCATCCGTCCGGACTTCGCCGACGGTGAAGTGCCACAAGGCGGCACCGCCAAGTTCAGCCTGATCGCCGTCGATCCCGACGGCAAGCGCGAGGCGCTGAAAGGCGCGCAGTGGACGCTGGTCAAGGTCGAACGCAACTACCAGTGGTATCGCTCCAACAACTCCTGGAACTACGAGCCGGTGACCTTGACCAAGTCGATCGCCAACGGTCAGCTCGACCTCGCCGCCGATGGCGACGCAACCGTTTCCGTACCGGTCGATTGGGGCCAGTACAGGCTCGAGGTCGAGACATCGGACCCGGAGGGGCCCGCCACCAGCTATGAGTTCGACGCCGGCTGGTATGTCGCCTCGACCACCACAGAAACGCCCGACGGCCTGGAGATTGCCCTGGACAAGGACAATTATACCGCCGGCGAAGTGGCCAAGCTGAAAATCTCGCCGCATTTTGCCGGCGAACTTCTGATCAACATCGGCTCCGACAAGCTGCTGAAGACCATCACGGCGACCGTGCCGGCCGGCGGCAGCACCGTCGACATCCCGGTCGGTGACGACTGGGGCGCCGGCGCCTATGTCACGGCAACCCTGTTCCGGCCGGGCGATGCGCAGGAAACGCGCATGCCCGCCCGCGCCATCGGCGTGAAATGGCTGACGGTCGATCCGGGCGCCAAGAAGCTCGCCATCACGCTCACGCCGCCCGACAAGACCGTGCCGCGCCAGCAGCTGTCGATCCCGGTTTCCGTGGCCGGCGTGCAGCCGGGCACCAACGCCTATGTCATGGTTGCCGCCGTCGATGTCGGCATCCTCAATTTGACCAACTACAAGGCGCCGGATCCGGAGACCTGGTTCTTCGGCCAGCGCATGCTGGGCATGGAGATCCGCGACATCTACGGCCGCCTGATCGATGGCTCGCTGGGCACCACCGGCAAGCTCAGGACCGGTGGCGACGGCGCCAACATGCAGGCGCAAGGCAGCCCGCCCACCGAAAAGCTGGTCGCCTTCTTCTCCGGCCCGGTCCAGCTCGATGCCGATGGCAAGGCACGGATCGACTTCGACATTCCGCAGTTCAACGGCACCGTGCGCGTCATGGCCGTCGCCTGGACCAAGGAGGCGGTCGGTCATGCCCAGTTGGACGTGATCGTACGTGATCCCGTAGTGATCACCGCCGGCCTGCCGCGCTTCCTGGCGCCTGGCGACAATGCCGTCATGCGGCTCGACGTAGCCGACACGGACGGCCCCGCCGGCGACTATGCGCTGTCGATCGATACGACGGGCGACCTGTCGACAGGCGACAAGCCTCTGCCCCAGAAGCTGACGCTCGCCCAGGGCAAGCGCCAGACCTTAACGGTGCCGCTGATCGCAAAGACGGCGGGCAATGCCTCGCTCACCATCAAGCTGGCACACGCCGACGGCACCAAGGTCGAGCAGACGCTCCATGTGCCGGTGCGCCCGGCCCAGTTACCGGTCACCACGCGCCTTGTGGTCGATCTCAAGGGCAACGGCGGCGCGTTGCGCGTCGACAAGGAACTGCTGGCGGCAAGCCTGCTCGAGGGCGCTTCGGTCAGCGTCGGCGTTTCGCAGGCGGCGGCCTTCGACGTCCCGTCGCTGCTGATGACGCTCGATCGCTACCCCTATGGTTGCGCCGAGCAGACCACCAGCCGCGCCATGCCGCTTCTCTACGTCAACGAGATGGCATCGGGCATCGGCATGGAAAGCGACCCTGACCTGCACGGCCGCATCCAGGATGCGATCTACAAGGTCCTGAGCTACCAGTCCTCGAGCGGCAGCTTCGGCCTGTGGGGTCCGGGCTCCGGCGATTTGTGGCTCGACGCCTATGTCAGCGAGTTCCTGACCAGGGCACGGGAGCAGAAATACGACGTGCCGGCTCTTGCGATGAACCAGGCCCTGAATAACCTGCAGAACTCGCTCGGCTACGACCAGAGCGTACAGGACCGTGGCAGCGAGATCGCCTACGCCCTCTATGTGCTGGCCCGCAACAAGAAGGCCTCGATCGGCGACCTGCGCTACTACGCCGACACCCAGCTCGAAGCCTTTTCGAGCCCGATGGCCGTTGCCCAATTGGCGGCGAGCCTGGCGCTCTATGGCGACACGCAGCGTTCGGAGGCGACGTTCAAGACCGCACTGCAGCTCGCCAAGTCGAGCACCGACTACGACTGGTACCGCTCCGACTACGGCTCGGCGTTGCGTGACGGCGCGGCGATGCTGTCGCTGGCGGCGGAATCGAAGCCGGTATCGACGATCGTGCCCGAACTGATCAAGCTGGTCACCAGGAAACGCGCCGAAGCCCGCTGGACCAGCACCCAGGACGATTCCTGGATGCTGCTGGCGGCCCGCGCGCTGAAGGAGGGCAATGATTCGATCACGCTGACCGTCAATGGCGCGCCGCATTCCGGCGGCTATTCAAACCAGGTGAACGGCTCGGAACTGGTCGACAGCCCGCTCGAAATCGCCAACACCGGCAAGACCCCGCTGCAGGCCGTCGTCACCACCGTGGCGTCGCCGATCCAGCCCTTGCCGGCCGGCGGCGACGGCTTCACCATCAACCGCACCTACTACAAGCTCGACGGCACCGAAGCCAATGTGACCGAGGCAACCCAGAACGAACGCTATGTCGTCGTGCTCAAGGTGACGGAACAGAACAGCTGGCCGTCGCGCTTGCTGGTCACCGACCTGTTGCCGGCCGGCTTCGAGATCGACAATCCAGGCCTGGTTTCCAGCGCCCAGCTGTCGAACTTCTCCTGGCTGGCACAAACCGACGCCGCGCATCTGGAATTCCGCGACGACCGCTTCGTCGCGGCATTCAACCCGGCCGACGGCGACCACGACCACAATCTGACGCTCGCCTATGTCGTGCGCGCCGTGACGCCGGGCACCTACGCCCATCCGGCGGCAACGGTGGAGGACATGTACCGGCCGCAATATTCGGCCCGCACCGCCACCGGCATGATGGAGATCAAGGCACCGTAAGGCGATGCTGACGAATATGAACAGGACGGCGGCGCTGCCCCTCATCCGCCTGCCGGCACCTTCTCCCCGCATAGTGACGGGAAGAAGGGAGCTGTCTCGAACTTCGCCGCTTTTTCCGCAACGCTGGCGATTGGCGAAACCATCAGCAACAGCGTCTTTCTCCCCGTCACTATACGGGGAGAAATGTCCGGTAGGACAATGAGGGGCGGCGCCATGTTCTCCAGAAAATTCCTGCGTCGCGCCGCCATAACCTCGGCTTCTTGCGCCGGCATTCTCGCCCTCTCCACCGCCACCCTCTGGGAGCTCGACCGCGCCTTCCCGCCCCCGCTTCCTGAAAAGCTCACCGTTTCCACTGAAGTCCAGGACCGCGATAGCCAGCTGTTGCGCGCCTTCGCCACGCCGGACGGCTACTGGCGGCTGGAAACCCGGCTCGACCAGGTCGACAAGCAATTCGTCGACATGCTGGTCACTTATGAGGACAAGCGCTTCTGGGGCCATGAGGGCGTCGATGTGCTGGCGCTGGCCCGCGCAGCCGGCCAGTTCGCCACCAGCGGCCACATCGTCTCTGGCGGCTCGACCCTGTCTATGCAGCTCGCCCGCCTGATCGAGCCGCGCGAGAGCCGCAGCCTCGGCTCCAAGATCAAGCAGATGTTGCGCGCCATCCAGATCGAACGGCGGCTGTCGAAGCGCGAGATCCTCGAGCGTTACCTGACACTGGCGCCCTATGGTGGTAATCTGGAGGGCGTGCGCGCCGCTTCGCTCGCCTATTTCGGCAAAGAACCGAAGCGGCTGACCGTTTCCGAGGCCGCCCTTCTCGTCGCCCTTCCCCAATTGCCGGAAAAGCGACGGCCCGACCGCAATCTCCAGATCGCCCATGCAGCGCGCGATCGTGTGCTGAGCCGCATGGTCTCATCAGGCCTGATCGGCGAACGCGAGGCGGCACGCGCAGCACTCGACGATGTGTCAGGCTTGCGGCGCACCTTGCCGGCGCTTGCCGCGCATGCCTCCTATGCGATGCTTCCCAAGGCCGTCCCCGGTCAGCCGCTCAAGCTGACGATCCGCAAAAGCGTCCAGCAAGGACTGGAACAAGTGGCGCGCGACGCCGCCACCAAGCTCGGGCCGCGTCTCTCCGTCGCCATGGTGCTGGCCGACGCCCGCACCGGCGACATTTTGGGCGAAGTCGGCTCGGCCAATTTCTTCGATGCCAGCCGTTCCGGCTGGATCGACATGACCAAGGTCGTGCGTTCGCCCGGCTCGACGCTGAAGCCGTTCATCTATGGCCTCGCCTTCGAGCAGGGACTGGTGGCGCAGGAAACGCTGATCGAGGACAGCCCGGTCGATTTCAGCGGCTACAGGCCGAAGAATTTCGACATGGGCTACCAGGGCGATGTCAGCATCCGCCAGGCGCTGCAGCTGTCGCTCAACGTGCCGGCGATCCGCGTGCTCGACGCGGTCGGCCCGGCGCGGCTGACAGCGCGCTTCCGCCAGGCGGGCGTCAACCCGATCTTGCCGGTCAACGAAGCGCCGGGCCTGGCCATCGGCCTCGGCGGCGTCGGCGTCACGCTGCGCGACCTCGTCCAGCTCTACACAGGGCTCGCCAATGGCGGCAAGACGCACTCGCTGCGCGACGGCACCGAACCGGCCAACGCCGTGAGTTCGACCACCACCATCCTCAACGACCAGGCCAACTGGCAGATCATCGACATCCTCTCGGGTGTGAAGCCACCCGAAGGCGCTTCGCAGCGTGGCATCGCCTACAAGACCGGCACTTCTTACGGCTACCGTGACGCCTGGTCGGTGGGCTTCGACGGCCGCTATGTGCTGGGTGTCTGGGTCGGCCGGCCCGATGCCGGCGCGGTGCCGGGTCTTTCCGGCTATGTCTCGGCCGCTCCGATTCTGTTCGAGGGCTTTGTCCGCTCGGGGCTGGCGACCGTGCCGCTGCCGGGCAAACCGCCTGGCGCCTTTACCCCCAAGCGCGAGGACCTTCCGGTGACGCTTGCCCGCTTCGGCGCCGGCGCGGATGGCCTGGTGCAGGCGACGCCGACCGAACCCGCGCCGACCATCATTTTCCCGCCGGACGGCGCCCGCGTCGATCTCGCCACCAATTCGGCCGACGCCTTGCCGCTGGTGCTGAAATTGCAAGGTGGCCGTGCGCCGTTCCGCTGGCTGGCCAACGGCAAGCCCCTCATCGGCCTCGACCGCCGCCGCACCGCGACATGGCAGCCCGACGGGGCGGGTTACTCGACGCTGACCGTCATCGATGCGGCTGGGCGAGCGGCGAGTGTGAAAGTGTTCGTTGAGTAGAGTGCGTCAAGGGATTCAGCGCATTGGCTTTTTGAGACCGGGGATAGAAGGATAGCTCGCCTGATGCCTGGTGCCTCGCGCAATCCTCGATTATCGATAGCGTTAGCTGCGGCAGCGTTCGTTGTGACAATCCCTTTCTCTGCCTTCGCCGATCCCCTCCCTGCCGGCTTCGTCCGCCTCTCCGATATCGCCCCATCCATCCGCCAGGACATTCGCTACGCCAGCTCCAACAATTTCCTGCACCGCAAGGTGAACGGCTACAACGCACCTGTCTGCATCCTCACGGAGGAGGCGGCGAAGGCACTCTCCAGCGTTCAGAAGGCGATGATCGCCAGGGGCACGACGCTGGTCGTGTTCGACTGCTACCGTCCTGCCCGCGCGGTGGCCGACATGGGCGATTGGACGACCGCGGGTGGACCGCCGGACCCGCAGTGGTATCCGAAGGTCAAGCGCAGCGACCTCATCACTGAGGGCTACGTCGCCCGGCGGTCGGCACATTCGCGCGGCTCAACCGTCGATATCGCTATCGCGCCTGCCGACAGTCCGTCCGTGCCGAAACCGGCCTGCGGCGCTGTCGATGCCAACACCCTCGATTTCGGCGCCGGCTTCGATTGTTTCGACACGATGAGCGAGACCGCGCATCGCCCGCTCGGCACCGAAGCAGCGGCAAACCGCAAGCTGCTCGTCGATGCCACGCGTACTGGCGGGTTCAAGAACTACGCCCGCGAATGGTGGCATTTTGCGCTCGCCCACGAGCCGTTTCCCAAGCAGCGCTTCGATTTCCCTGTGACCGCCGAGTAAGCTGCCCAACGCAGACTTGCCCGGCAGCCGTGCATCCCTAGATAGGCCGGATGGCGGACCGGCTCCGGGTGCGGAGCAGCTGCAAGGAAAATATTTTCCCAATGCCGCAACAGATCGCCGAAGATTTTCTTCAGGAAGGCAAAAAAGGCAAACATTGAATGCATCTTATTTCTATCAATTCGGTAGATTTGGCACGGGTTCAATGGAGGCAGAAATGACCAAACCTCATTTCCGGAAACTGCTCGGCGCACTGGTCGCCACATCGGTCCAGTTCGGCACGCTCGGTTTTGCGTTTGCCGACACCACCATTCTCAACGTGTCCTACGATCCGACGCGCGAGCTCTATAAGGCCTATGACGAGGCCTTCGCCGCGCATTGGAAGACCGAGACCGGCGAGACGGTGACAATCCAGCAGTCACATGGCGGATCGGGCGCCCAGGCCCGCGCCGTGATCGACGGCCTGGACGCCGATGTGGTGACGCTGGCGCTCGAAGGCGACATCAACGCCATCGTCTCCAAGTCAAAGAAGATCAATCCCGACTGGCGCACCAAATTCGAAAACAATTCAGCGCCTTACACCTCGACGATCATCTTCCTTGTCCGCAAGGGCAATCCCAAAGGCATCCACGACTGGAACGACCTGATCAAGGACGGCACGCAGGTGATCACGCCCAACCCCAAGACCTCGGGCGGCGCGCGCTGGAACTATCTCGCGGCCTGGGCCTATGCCAACGCCAATGATGGCGGCGACGAAGCCAAGACCAAGGAATTCGTCGGCAAGCTCTACGCCAATGCTCCCGTGCTCGACACCGGCGCGCGTGGCTCGACCGTGACCTTCGCGCAAAAAGGCCTGGGCGACGTGCTGATCGCCTGGGAAAACGATGCCTATCTGGCGCTCGATGAGTTTGGCGCCGACAATTTCGACATCGTCTATCCGCCGACCTCGATCCTGGCCGAGCCGCCGGTGGCTGTGGTCGACGCCAATGTCGACGCCAAGGGCACGCGCAAGGTGGCCGAGGCCTATCTGAGCTACCTCTATTCCAAGGAAGGCCAGACCATCATCGCCAAGAACCACTACCGGCCGTCCAAGCCCGATCTGGTTCCGCCCGAGGATCTCGCCAAGCTGCCGCCTATCAAGCTGATCACCATCGACGACCCGCTTTTCGGTGGCTGGAAGAAGGCACAGCCTTATCATTTCGGCGACGGTGGTATATTCGACCAGATCTACAAACCGGCCCAGTGAGCTAAACCTAGATCGGGACGACATGACCACAGCACCCGCGCAGGCGGGGTGGCGGTTCAGACAGCCGAGCGTCATTCCGGGTTTCGGATTGACGCTCGGCTTCTCGCTTGCCTACCTCACCCTCATCATCCTCATCCCGCTGTCCGGGCTGATCTGGCGTTCGGCCGCTCTCGGCTGGGCCGATTTCTGGGCCATCGCCACCGATCGCCGCACGCTCAACGCACTTGAAATCAGCTTCGGCACCGCCTTCATCGCGGCTGTCGTCAATGTCGTTTTCGGCACGCTCGTCGCCTGGGTGCTGGTGCGCTATCGTTTTCCCGGCCGCCGCATCGTCGATGCCATGGTCGACCTGCCATTCGCGCTGCCGACGGCAGTGGCCGGCATCGCGCTGACCACGCTCTACGCGCCGAATGGCTGGATCGGCAAGCTGCTGATGCCGCTCGGCATCAAGGTCGCCTACACGCCGCTGGGCATCGTCATCGCGTTGATCTTCATCGGCCTGCCCTTCGTCGTGCGCACCGTGCAGCCGATCATGGAAGAGATTGACAAGGAAGTGGAGGAAGCCGCCGCCACGCTCGGCGCCAGCCGCTTTCAGATCATCACCCGCGTGCTCTTTCCGGGCCTGGCGCCGGCCATCATCACCGGCTTCTCGCTGGCCTTCGCGCGCGGCGTCGGCGAATACGGCTCGGTCATCTTCATCGCCGGCAATTTGCCCTATAAATCCGAGATCGCGCCGCTTTTGATCGTCATCCGGCTCGAGGAATACAATTACCCGGCGGCGACCGCGATCGCGGCAATCATGCTGGCGTTGTCGTTCATCATGCTGTTGATCGTCAATCTGGTGCAGACATGGAGCCGCAAGCGCTATGGCTGAACCCGAGATCAAATCCTACGAACCGTTCCATGAAAGCCGCTCGGCGGCAGTGACCGAAAGCCGGCCGGCACGGGCCGTGCTGATGACCATCGTCTTCGTCTTTCTCGCCGTCTTCCTGTTGCTGCCGCTGATCATCGTTTTCAAGGAAGCCTTCGCCAAGGGCGTTGGCACCTACCTGGAATCGCTGAGCGATGCGGACACACGTTCGGCGATCCGCCTGACCTTGCTGGTGGCGGCGATCTCGGTACCGCTCAACATCGTCTTCGGTATCTCGGCCGCCTGGGCGATCGCCAAGTTCGAGTTCAAGGGCAAGGCCTTCCTGACCACGTTGATCGATCTGCCCTTCTCGGTCTCCCCCGTCATTTCGGGTCTGGTCTACGTGCTTCTGTTCGGCGCCCAGGGGCTGCTCGGCGAGTGGTTGAAGGCACATGGCATCCAGATCTTGTTCGCCGTGCCGGGCATTGTGCTGGCCACCGTCTTCGTCACCTTCCCCTTCGTCGCCCGCGAACTGATCCCGCTGATGCAGGAACAGGGCAATGGCGACGAGGAAGCGGCTCTTTCGCTCGGGGCCAATGGCTGGCAGACGTTCTGGTATG
The DNA here is from genome assembly GCF_006442195.1 of Mesorhizobium sp. B2-3-13. Lineage (NCBI taxonomy): Bacteria > Pseudomonadati > Pseudomonadota > Alphaproteobacteria > Hyphomicrobiales > Phyllobacteriaceae > Mesorhizobium > Mesorhizobium sp. B2-3-13. The sequence goes on along the minus strand of NZ_VFVQ01000001.1, from coordinate 65,236 downwards.
TGACCTTGCCCAATGTCAAATGGGGCCTGCTCTACGGCGTGCTTCTGTGCAACGCGCGCGCCATGGGCGAGTTCGGCGCGGTTTCGGTGGTGTCGGGCCACATACGCGGCCTGACCAACACCATGCCGCTGCATGTCGAAATCCTCTACAACGAGTACAATGCCGTCGGCGCCTTCGCCGTCGCCTCATTGCTTGCCGGGCTGGCGCTCGTCACGCTGATCTTGAAAACTCTGCTCGAGATGCGCTACGGCGCCGAACTCGCCGCGACGCGCGGACATTAGAAGGTTCATTGCATGGAAGTTCGCGTTGCCAACGTGCGCAAGGAATTCGAGCGGTTTCCAGCGCTCCACGACGTGTCGCTCGACATCAAGTCGGGCGAACTGATTGCGTTGCTCGGACCGTCCGGCTCCGGCAAGACGACCTTGCTCAGGCTGATCGCCGGGTTGGAGCGCCCGACGCGTGGAAAAATTTTCTTTGGCGACGAGGACGCTTCGCAAAAGTCGATCCAGGAACGCAATGTCGGCTTCGTCTTCCAGCACTACGCGCTGTTCCGGCACATGACGGTGGCCGACAATATCGGCTTCGGCCTCAAGGTGCGGCACGGGCCGACGCGGCCGCCCGCGGCCGAAATCCGCCGCCGCGCCTCCGAGCTTCTCGATCTCGTCCAGCTGTCGGGTCTGGAAAAACGCTATCCGGCGCAACTTTCGGGCGGCCAGCGCCAGCGCGTGGCGCTCGCCCGTGCCATGGCCATCGAACCCAAGGTGCTGCTGCTCGACGAGCCGTTCGGCGCGCTCGACGCGCAGGTGCGCCGGGAACTGCGCCGCTGGCTGCGCGAAATCCATGACGCTACCGGCCACACCACCGTCTTCGTCACCCACGATCAGGAAGAGGCGCTGGAGCTTGCCGACCGCGTCGTGGTGATGAGCCAGGGCCGCGTCGAGCAGGTCGGCACCGCCGACGATATCTACGACACGCCGAACTCGCCCTTCGTCTACGGCTTCATTGGTGAATCGAGCTCGCTTCCGGTCAAGATCGAGAATGGCGAGATCTGGCTCGCCGACCGTCCGATCGGATTGTCGGCGCCGCACGCGCCCCAGGGCGATGCGATGCTGTATTTTCGCCCGCATGATGTCGAACTGCTGGACGGCTGCAGCGGCTGCATCGCCGGCACCGTGGCCGCCAGCCGCCGCGTCGCCGGCACACGGCGCGTCGAGCTCGAAATCGGTGGCGAACGCCAGCGGGTCGAGATCGAACTGCCGGTCGATCATCCGGCGGCACAAAAGAGCCGGGTGGCCTTCCGGCCGGGGCGCTGGAAACTGTTCCCGGCTGCTTAGTTTCTACCGAGCGATATCGATTACTCTTTCAACACGCCTTTTAGAGGCGTGGGCGCCGACAGCATCAGCTCTGCCACGGCTTGGGCGCGTTCATAAGACGTGCGAAACCTTCACCGCTCGGCGGCTTATCGAGGATGTCGAGATAATGCCGATAACTTTTGGCATTTTCGGATTTAACAGCCGTATCGTCGATCTCGGAATCATCCTCCGGACCAAGCAGTCGCTCCTTTGCCCATTGGGTAAGCAACGCGGTGAGACCGGTCTTGCGAACGGGTTGGATGATCAAGCGGTCGCCTTCTCGACTGATCAACACCTTATCGCCGGGAAGCTCGAATTCGACAGGAATACAGACCACCTGGGTCCGATTGTTTCGGAACAGCCTGGCCTCCTTCGGCGGCACGGTTGAATGGCGGGATCGGGGCATTGTCGAAGCTCTTTTGTTTATGCCGTTTGTATCTGCCAAACCGCAACATGATGCAACTCTCCAGATTCGTGCATAGGTCGTCTCGGGAACGATCGTGCTGTCGAGACACCCGAAAAGATCTTACTCGGAAAGATATCCTAACGATTTCCGGTTTGTGCGACACTTTTTCTCAAAGCACGTCCGCATGGCCGCCATGCATGCCTCGTGGCACATAAGACATCGCCGCTATTATCCACCCATGGACGCATTGCACCGGAGCCATTTCATGAAGCGATTTTTCATCGGCGTTGCCGCCGCCGCCGGCCTCCTCCTCGCATCTCCCCAAGCCTGGTCGGCCGACAAGCTGCTGAACGCCTCCTATGACGTCGGCCGCGAACTCTTCGTGCAGGTCAACAAGGCCTTTATCGCCAAGCACCCGGGTGTCAGCATCGACCAGTCGCATGCCGGCACTTCCGCGCAGGCGCGCGCCATCGCCGAAGGCCTCGGTGCCGATGTCGTCACCTTCAACCAGGTCACCGACGTCGACTTCCTGGTCAAGAAGGGCCTCGTCTCGGCCGACTGGCAGAAGGATTTTCCCGACAACGCTTCGCCCTTCTATTCGCTGCCTTCGTTTCTCGTCCGCGCGGGCAACCCCAAGCACATCAAGGACTGGAACGATCTCGTGCGCGACGACGTGCAGGTGATCTTCCCCAACCCGAAAACGTCTGGCAATGCCCGCTACACCTATCTGGCGGCCACCGCCTACGCCAAGGAAGCCTTCAAGGGCGACGACGCGAAGGTGAAGGAATTCATCACCAAGCTGTTCAACAACGTGCCGATCTTCGACACTGGCGGGCGCGCAGCGACCACCACCTTCGTGCAGCGCGAGATCGGCGACGTGCTGATCACCTTCGAATCCGAGACACGCGGCATCCGCAAGGAATACGGCGACGACAAATTCGAGCAGGTCACGCCTTCGGTCAGCCTTCTGGCGGAATTCCCGGTGGCGATCGTCGACAAAGTCGCCGACGAGCACGGCACGCGCGATCTGGCCAAGAGCTACCTCGACTTCCTCTATACACCCGAGGGCCAGGGCATCGCCGCCGACAATGGCCTGCGCGCACGCGACGCGGCTGTCGCGGCCAAATACAAGGCTGATTTTCCGGACGTGCGCCTGCTGACAGTGGAAGACGTCTTCGGCGGTTGGGACAAGGTCCAAAAAGAGCATTTCGCCGCCGGCGGTCTGCTCGATCAGGCTTATGGCAGCCGGTAAAGTCTCCGCTGCCCGATGGAAAGATCGAGGAAAGCCGGCCCCGGGCCGGCTTTCCTCGTTATTCAGCCGATAGGGTAAAGCCGGCGCCCTTCGTGCAAAACGTTACAAAGAATCAACGCGTTTGTGCCTAACATGCCTTCCAATGCCTTTGTTTCGCGAAACGGCGGCGTGCGGAAGCAACGCCGTCATCATTTGCACACAAACAGCCGCCAGATGCGGGGGTGGTTGGGGCTTCAACGGGTTGACTCGGGCATGCTGACGAAAAAAGGCAAATACGGCCTCAAGGCCCTCGTGCATCTTTCCAATCTTCCGGTTGGCCAACTGGCCTTCGTCAACGACGTCGCCGTCGCCAACAACATCCCGAAGAAATTCCTCGATGCCATCCTGGGCGAATTGCGCAACGCCGGCTTCGTCCAGAGCCGCAAGGGCAAGGAAGGCGGTTACCGTCTCGCGCGCCCCGCTTCCGAGATCAAGATCGGCCACGTCGTGCGCGTGCTCGACGGGCCGCTGGCGCCGATACCTTGCGCCAGCCGCACGCAGTACCAGCGCTGCGAGGATTGCGACGAAGCGACCTGCCAGGTCCGGCACATGATGCTGGAAGTGCGCCAGGCGATTGCCGAGGTGCTGGACAACCGTAGCCTCGCCGCCATGCGCGATGCCGACAATGACGATTTCCCAGTCGAGTTGACATCGCAGATCTAGAGCCGGTGGATGAGGCTGTCGAGGTTTACGAGATCCCGAAAAGCCGCACGCAAGCAGCCATCGATAGCCAGCTTTCGCACCGAGATCATCGCCGACGTCTTTGTCCCCGAATATGCCGAGGACGTGCGCTTTTTCAGCCGCAAGGTAGTTAATCCCGGCAGGCTCCGCCGCTTCTCCACCAGGGATCTTCGCGAGAGCCTGATTGCTCTCTTCTATCTCGCGGTCGCGGCAGCACTGCCGGTTCGTTGGTGGTCGCCGATCTGCGATTGGGCGTCGAGATTTCGCCTGAAGCGCCATATGCGCAAGGATTTCCGCTTCTATGCCGCCGCAACGTGCGCGGTGCTCGGCGACGGCATCGATGCACGCGAGCTGTTCGAGGCATTGCTCGCGGCACGCCATCGCCGCCGCATGCAACTCGCCGCGCATCTGGTCGCCGGTCGCTGGACGCCGACGATCCGGCTGGAAGGGCTCGAGGGCTTGCAGGCAGCCTTGCAACGCGGCCACGGCGCGATCCTCTGGTGCGATCAATTCACCGCCCAAACGATAATCGGCAAGCGCGCCATATATGAGGCCGGCATCGAAGCGCATCAGGTCAGCGTCAACACGCATGGCGTGTCCGAGACGGCATTCGGCCAGCGCTTCCTCAACCCGCCAATGGTTCATGTCGAGAACCGGTTCCTGAAAAGCCGGATCGTCTTCGAACGCGACGACGCCTATCAGGTCACCATCCACATTCAAAAGATGCTGAAACGGAACGGCGTCGTGCTGATGACCAACACCATCCACGCCGGCTCGACCTTCACCGAAACCGCCCTGGGCGAAAGCGGCTGGACACACCTTGCCTCGGCGCCGGCGAATTTCGCCGCGCGAGGCAAGACGGCCCTGTTTGCCATGTCGACTTTCGAGGTGGTGCCCTTCCGGGAATACCGGGCCGTCTTAAGCCCGGAACTGATGCCGGCGGCATCGGCGTTCCCGGCAGTGGACAACACCAGGGACGGAGCCAAGAACATCGCCCTGCAGGCACACTATATCCTGCTGAAACGCGACTGCCTGCTGCAGGCACTGAAGCAGTGCCCCGAGCAGGTGATGTCCTGGTCGCGCCATGAACGGTTGACAGAAGCTCAGGACAGGATCGGCTTCAGCGAAGAAGAAGGCTCATGACCGGCGCATCGAGCGCATTGCCTGGCCGACGAGTTCGTCGACCGGCCGCGTCGCGTCGAGCGTCAATGCCCGCTCATCGGCATCTGGCGGCTCGAGAATTGCGAACTGGCTGTCGACCAGGCTTGCCGGCATGAAATGGCCCTTGCGGCCGGCGACCCGCTGCCTTGCCGTCGCCTGGTCGATCTCCAGGTAAAGGAAAGTGATGTCCTGGCAAAAACCGCGCAGACGCTCGCGATAGCCGCGCTTCAGCGCTGAGCAGGCTGCAACCACGCCCTGTCCCTTGGCGATCGACGCCGCGATGCGCTCGCCGATCGCGTCGAGCCAGCCTTCGCGCAGCTGGTCGGTGAGCGGTTCGCCCCGCGCCATGCGGGCAACGTTTTCGGGCGGATGCAGCCTGTCGCCCTCGATGAAGACGGCACCCAGCGCGTCGGCCAGCGCGATACCGACGGCTGACTTGCCGCAGCCGGCGACGCCCATCACCACGATGGCCGAAGGCGCCAAACCGGAAGCGCCCGTCGGCGCCTGCACTGCGTTTTCGTCCACCGTCAGCGGCTCGCCGGGGCGCGGCCATAGAGCAGGAGCATGGCGACGATGACGACGCCATAGATGATCTGCCGTCCCGCTTCCGGCATCTGCATGACCGACAGGATGGATTGCAGCAGCGTGATCAGGATCACGCCGGCGACCGTACCGAGATAGGAGCCGCGCCCGCCGAGGATCGAGGTGCCGCCGAGCACCACGGCCGCGATCGACGGCAGCAGATAGGCGTCACCCATCGATTGCGCCGCCTTGGAGGCGTAGCCGGCCAGCAGCACGCCGCCAAAGGCGGAGAGTCCGCCGGAGACGGCGAAGGCGATCATCACCACGCGTCTTGTGTCGATGCCGGAGAGATAGGCGGCGCGCTCGCGGTTGCCGATGCCATAGACCGCGCGGCCAAAGCCGCTACGGGTCAGCACGAACACCATTGCGGCCCCGATCAGCGCCCAGATGATGACCGCGTTGGGGACGCCCGGAATGGTGAAGCCGGTGGCCAGGTAGCGCATGGCGCCGGTGGCCGAATCCTGCGGCGAGAAACCGCCGGTGTAGACCACCATCAGCCCTTGCGCGACGGCGTTGGTGGCGAGCGTGATGATCATCGAGGGGATGCGCAGATAGGCGACGCCGATGCCGTTGACGATGCCGATCAGCACGCCGCAGAAGATGCCGAACGGGATCGCCAGCGCCACCCCGGCCGGACCGTAGGCGGCCGCCGCGCAGGCCATCATCGCGCCCGCCGCCACCGACCACGGCACGGACAGGTCGATCTGGCCGAGCAGGATGACCAGCATCATGCCGGTGGCGATGACGCCGAGGAACGAGGCGACCTTGAGCTGCTGCAAGAGATATTCAGGCGACAGGAAGCTGCGCGAATAGAGGCTGCCCACCAACAGCAGCACCACGATACAGGCAAAGGCGGTCAGCACCGCCGGATCGGCGCGGCGGATGAATTTCGGCATGCGGCCGGCAATGCCGCCCAAGGTCGTATCGCTCACAGGAACCACTCCAGCCGGTTGCGGACCCGAAACAGGGCAAAGGCGCCGAGGCTGACGGCGACCAGCAGGATAACGCCCTGGAACAGCGGCTGCCAGAGCGGATCGAAATCGAACACGAACAGAAGGTCGCCAATGGTGCGGAAGGCCAGCGCGCCGAAGATGGCGCCGATGGCGCTTCCCTTGCCGCCGAACAGCGACACACCGCCCAGCACCACGGCCGCGATCGAGAACAGCGTATAGGCGTTGCCGCTGGCATAGGCGGCCTCGCCCGTATAGGTGAAAAAGGTCAGGAACAGCCCGCCGATCGCGGCCAGCAGCCCCGCAAGCGTGTAAGCGGCGAACTTGCCGCGCCTTATCGGCACGCCCGACATATAGGCAGCCGTTTCCGAAGAGCCGGCCGCGTAGGCGGCACGGCCGAGTACCGAGCGGCTGAACGGCACCCAAATCAACAGCACGACCGCCAGCAGCACGACCAGGCTTGCCGGCACCAGATCGAACAAACGCCCCGTCAAAGCATCGGCCAGGTTCTCGTTGACGGAGCCGCCCGGGAAGGGCCGCAGCAAAAGGCCGATGCCGTAGTAGACCGCGCCGGTTGCGATGGTCGCGACGATCGGCTGCAGCCTTCCATAGATGACGATGGCGCCGTTGATGGCGCCGCACAGAAGGCCCGCCACCAGCACGGCGATGACGCCGAGCGTGGTCTGCATCGGCGTGCCCACCACCAGCCAGGAGGCCAGGCAGTTGGTGAGCAGGAAGATCATGCCGACGGACAGGTCGATGCCGGAGGTGATGACGACCAGCGTCTGCGCCATGGCGACGAAGGCAAGCAGCACGCCCTTGTTCGCCGCCGTCTGCACGACGTTGGCGGTGAAGCCCGCCGGATGGTTCGAGGTGTAGATGACGAACATGACGATGAAGATGCCGAGCGCCAGCAGCGTTCCGCGCTGCTCGGCCAGCCAATAGCGCCAATCTTTCACACGCTTGCTCCCAGGCCCACGGGGCTCTCCTCGCCATGGATGTTGAGCGCGCTCGATATCAGCGCTCGTTCGGTGATTTCGGCGCCGACCAGTTCGCGCTTGACCGCCCCGTCATAGAGCACCAGCACCCGGTCGCAGCAGCCGATCAGCTCGTCATAGTCGGTCGAATAGAACAGGATCGCCGCGCCCGCGTCCGCCAGCTTGCGCATCAGTTGATAGATTTCCTGCTTGGTGCCGACATCGATGCCGCGCGTCGGATCGTTGAGCAGGATGATGCGCGGCTGGCGCATCAGCCATTTGGCGATGACCACCTTCTGCTGGTTGCCGCCCGACAGCGCGCCGACCGGAATGTCGAGCCCCGCCGTCTTGATCGCCAGCAGGCCGACCATGTCGTCGATGAGCCGCTGTTCGGCGGCGCGGTCGATGATGCCGCCTTTCGACAGCCGGTCGAGCGCGGCGAAGGACAGGTTTTCGCGCACCGTCATCGGCAGCATCAGTCCTTCGGTCTTGCGGTCTTCCGGGATGAGCGCCATGCCGACGCCATCCTCGCGGGCCACCGCTGGACTGGTGATCGTCACCGGCTTGCCGTCGATCAACACCTCGCCCGAGAGGCCGCGCAGCACACCGAAGAAAGCAAGCAGCAATTCGCGCTGGCCCTGGCCGTCGAGCCCGCCGAGGCCGACCACCTCGCCTGCCCTGACGGTGAGCGAGATGTTATCCAGCCGGTCGGCCCAGGACAATTTGCGCGCCTCGAGCCGGGGGGCGGCGCTGGCAGGTGCCGCCGCCGGCTTGGGCGGAAAAATATGGCTGTATTCGCGGCCGATCATCAGCTCGACCACCTCGTTGTCGCTCTTCGAGCCGGCCTTGTAGTTGGCGACATTGCGGCCGTTGCGGAACACCGTGCAGTGGTCCGCCAGTTCGGCGATCTCGTTCATGCGGTGCGAGATGTAGAGCAGCGCCAGCCCTTCCGAGCGCAGTCGTTTCAAGACGCCAAAGATCTTCGCGACATCCGCCGCCGTCAGCGCCGAGGTCGCTTCGTCGAGGATGAGGATGCGCGGTTTCCTGGCCAGCGCCTTGGCGATCTCCACCATCTGGCGCCGTGACAGCGGCAGGTCCTTGACCAGGGCCAGCGGATGGATATCGCCGGCACCCGCGCGCGCCAGCGCGTCCTCGGCGATGCGCCGCTGCGCCTTGCGGTCGATCATGCCGAAGCGTTTGGGCGGATCGGAAATGACGATGTTGTCGGCGACGCTGAGTTCGGGGATCAGCGACAGTTCCTGGAAGATGCAGACGATGCCGGCCTTGTTTGCCGCACCCGGCGACGCGAAGGTCACCTCGCGGCCATCCAGCATCATGTGGCCCTCGTCGGGCGCCACGACACCGGCCATGACCTTGATCAGCGTCGATTTGCCGGCCCCGTTTTCACCGAGAATGGCGTGGATGCTGCCGGCCTCTACGGTCAGTTCGGCCTTTTCCAGCGCCCGCACGCCGCCATAGCGCTTGGAAATGTCTTCCATGCGAAAGAGTGGAGCCGCACCGTCCATCAACCCTCCCAGGGCGATTGTGGGATTGCAGGCTGGCGCCGCGGGATCAGCCGCGGCGCCAGACAATAGAAAGCGACTACTGGTTTTCCTTGGTCTGCCCCATGATTTCCTGGGCGCTGAAATTGATGCCGCAGGTCGGGAAGGAGTTGCCGACGAAGAAATTGTCGGACTGGTCGGGGAAGAAATCCTGGCCTGCCTTGAAGTTCGGATCCTCCACAATGGCCAGCGGCAGCTTCACCGATTGCGGCACGACATTGCCTTCGAGGGCCGCGATTGCCGTCTTGATTGCCACGGCCACCTGGGCGGGGCCGGTGCCGGCGGAGGAGCATTTCAAGCCGTCGCCAGCATGCGCGGCGCAGAATTTGCGAAACCCGTTCTCCGTCTCGCCGCCGAACGGAACGAATGGATGCTTGGCATCCATCATCGCCTGCACGATGCCGGTGTCACCGCCTTGCCCGGTGATGCCGTCGAAGGGTCCGTTGGTGGCAATCGCGTCCGCTGTGGCTTTCTGGGCAACGCCATCGTCCCATTTGCCGACCACTTCGGTGACTTCCCATTTCTTGCCCGAGCCGTCGAGCACCTCGTGAATGCCGGCATGACGGTCCGTGTCAACGGAAGTGCCTGCGACGCCGCGCACTTCGAGCACCTTTCCGCCGTTCGGGACATGTGAGACCAACCACTTGCCCCACAATGCGCCAAGGCCCTTCTGGTCGACATTGACGTTGATGGCATCCTTGGTGTCGAGAATGTTGTCGAAGGCGACCAGCACGACCCCGGCCTCCCTGGCGCGCTTGATGACTGGCCCGAAGGCGGTCGGGTTCTGCGCGTTGACGACGATCGCGTCAAAGCCGGAATCGATGAAATTGTTGATCGCGGAGATCTGCGCCGGGACGTCCTCGCCGGTCGACACAACCTTGAATTCCTTCAGCTTTTTGGCGACATCCGGCTGTGCCGCATACGCCTTGGCGGTCTGCACCATCTGGATACGCCAGGTGTTGGCGATATAGCCGTTGGCGAGCGCGATCCGGTATGGGCCGGCCTTCTTGGGGAACTTGAAGAATTGCGTATCGGCTGCCCAGGGGGCAAAGCAGTCCGGCTCGGCTGCTGGTCCCTTGACGACTTCTGGGCCTGCGGCCATCGCCGCTGAGCTCAACATGACGAATGCAGTGGCGGCAACGATGCCACCAACGAGTGACTTGATCATCGATATTCCTCCCAGTTGCAGTTCTGACTTGTTTGTTTAGCTGCAGTACATGTTCGCCCCAGCACCTCCCGCCCTGGCCCGCCACGCACGTCAGGTGGCCCCGGCCGACCTGTTCCTCCTCGTTGCTTCCTTAAGCTGCAACGAAAGTATCATATTATCAATAATAAACAAGGAACATTCTGTCGCTTATGTATAATAAACAGCAGTCGGACTTCACGCTGGCTGGAATGGTAGCGCTACCAGGAATGCCTGTAAAGGCTGATTTCAGCAGGTTCTAAACTGCTTCACCGTGCCGTGCTCTCGCGGCACTTGAGCTCGAAGCCAAGGTCGACGACCCGCTGTTCCGGCCTGTCACCCGATATCGCCGCCAGCGCCATGGCGACCGCGCGCCTGCCGATTTCGTAGCGATGGGTGCGGATGCTGGTGATCGAGGGAAAGGCTACCTGCATCATGTCGAGATCGTTGAAGCCGACAATGCCGATGGTCTTCGGCACGTCGATCGAGGCGCGATGGCATTCGAACAGCACGCCGAGCGCGATGTCGTCATTGTTGCAGAACACGCCGTCGAGCGTCGGCATTTTGGCAAGCGCATCGCGGAATAGCTCGCGGCCAAGCGGCACGCTGGAAGGTACCGGCGTGGTGGTGATCAGGCGCGGGTCCAGCAGGCCGGCCTTCTCCATCGCCAGCCGGTAACCAGCCAGGCGCCGCTGCGAGCGCGGGTCCATGCGCGCACCGATGAAACCGATCCGGCGATACCCCGCCTCGATCAGGTGCTGGGTCGCCGTCCTGCCGCCTTCGAGATGCGAGAAACCGACCATCATGTCCACGGGATCGGGTCCGGTCTCCATCACCTGAACCACCGGGCAACCGGCATTTTCCAACAGCTTTCGCGAGGTAGGTGTCTGGTCGATGCCGGCAACGATCAGCGCTGCCGGTCGCTGGGAGCCAAACACCTGCAGCAGCCGCTCTTCCTCCAGTCCGGAATAGTGCGTGTTGCCGAGTTGGATGCGGAACGGGCTGTCCGACAGGCTGTCATAGATGCCGCGCACCACCTCCGCGAAGACGTTGTTGGTCAGCGAAGGCACCAGCACGCCGAACACCTCGGCCCGCGCCGAGGCCAATGCCCGCGCGTTGGGATCCGGCACATAGCCGAGCTCTTCGATGGCGGCCAGGATCTGGCGGCGCAGTTCCTCGGAAACGCGCTCCGGCTCGCGCAGCGCGCGTGAAACGGTGATGGCGCCGACGCCGGCCTTGCGTGCCACGTCAGATATGGTCGGGCGGCCACCGCCCCGGCGCGAGCGCGGCTTGATCAAGGCCTTGGCCCATGCGCCTGGCCATTCAAGCACGCCCGCAATGCGATCTTTCCAGCTGTCACCATCTCACCGGCCTGTTTCAGCACCCATCGGCCCCTGGCGTCGCGCAGTGACTACCTGTTGTCAAGCTGAGCCATTGAGTGGCTGTGCTTGGCCTTCCTCAGGCGGCTACGGCCGCCCTGTGCCTCGCCTTCCACATGAACAGCCCGATCGCCAGTATGTTCAGCAGGTTCCAGGCAATGCCGTTCAGGAACGCGGCGGCGTAGGAGCCCGTCAGGTCGTAGATCCAGCCCGACATCCAGCCGCCGATCGCCATGCCGAAAATCGTCGCCATCATGACGATACCGATGCGCTGGCCGGCCTCCTTGGCCGGCAGGTATTCGCGCACGATGATCGCGTAGCAAGGCACGATGCCGCCCTGCGACAGGCCGAAGACCAGCGACACGACATACAGCGAGGCGAGCCCGTCGAACGGGATATAGAACAGCAATGACAGGCATTGCAGCACAGACCCGATAAGCAACGTTTTGACGCCGCCGATTCGGTCGGCGACAAAGCCCGAGGCAAGCCGGCTGACGACGCCCGCGGCCATCATGATCGACAGCATGTCGGCGCCATGCGCCATGCCGTAGCCGAGGTCCATGCAATAGGCAACGATATGCACTTGCGGCATCGACATCGCCACGCAGCAGCCCAGTCCCGCGACGACCAGCAATATCTGCAGCATCGCCGGCGACAATGAAATCGGCTGCACCGGCCGACTTCCGGGCGAGCCGACGGCCGTCGCTTCCGGAGCGCCGCGCCGCAGCAACAACACCAGCGGCACCATGGTGACTAGGCAGAAGACGCCGATGGCGGCATAGGTGAAGCGCCAGCCTTCCGCCTTGATCAACGTCGGCATGACGGTGGGCCATATCGCTCCAGCGAGGTAATTGCCGGCCGCCGCCGCCGTAACGGCGACCCCGCGCCGGCGGTTGAACCAGTGCGAGATATCGGCAATCAGCGGCCCGAAGATCACCGATGTGCCGACACCGATCAGTACCCCTTGGGCAAGGGTGAATTGCAGGATCGAGGTCGACAGAGCCGCGAGCAGGAGACCGGCGGAGAGCGCGATCGAGGAAAACAGCGCCGGTATCCAGTAGCCCATGCGGTCAATGGCGCGGCCGACCAGCACATTGCCGGCGGCGAAGCCCACCATGGTCGCGGTGTAGGGCATGGATGCCGCGGCGCGGTCGACCCCGAACTCGGCCTGTACCGCTGGCAGCACGACGACAACGGCCCACATGCCGACCGCACCGATCGTCGCCAGCAGCATCGAGATGGCCAGCCGCATCCAGGCGTAGGAACTGTCGATGCCGGGGCTGGGCCGGCTCACGTCGGTTCGCGTCAAAGGCGTTTCCTGTCGGCGGTCTCAATCGTTGCTGTTTTGGCCACTATCGACGCATTCTCGGCGCACAGCAGCGCCACAGCGGGCAAATCCGTGGCTCCAGGCCGGTACGAATGCGGGAACCGACGCCAACATCTGGAGTTTCCGATCAGCAACCTTGCAAAGGAGTCCCAGCCATGACCGCCACCAAGCAGAAATGGTCGGCCGAGGTGACCGAGCACAGCAATGCGATGGATCTCGAGGAGCATGTCTTCGAATCCGACGACGCCAAGAAGATCGCCGCCTCGCTCAAGCGGTCGGCCGAACACAGCCACCGCCGCAAGGCCGAGCCCTTCCAGTCCGCCATGTCGATGCTGAATTTCTACATCAACCGGGCCGGCAAAAACCTGCCCGCGGCGCGCAAGAAGGTCCTTGAGGACGCCAAGGACGAACTGCGCGCCGCATTCGGGCGTCCAAAGGAGGATTAGCCGCCCTCGCCCGCCAATGGCACCTGACTAAATGGGGCGCCCTATTGTTTGATCTCGGGTTCGACGAGCTTGGCCAGGTTCCGTAGCGACTCCTGCCAACCGAGATAGCAAGCTTCCGCGGGAATGACATCAGGGATGCCGGCCTGGGTGATGTTCACTTCGGTGCCCACGGACACTTTCTTCAGCGTCACGGTCACCTCGATCTCGCCGGGCAGGTTGGGATCGTCGAACCTGTCTGTGTAGCGCAGGAGTTCGCCCGCGACGAGTTCGACATACTCACCGCCAAACGAGTGGCTGTCGCCAGTGGTGAAGTTGCGGAACGACATCTTGAACGTGCCACCGACCCTGCCCTCGAAGTGATGGACCGTGCAGGTGAAGCCGTTCGGCGGAAGCCATTTGGCAAGCGCATCCGCCTCGAGGAACGCGCGGTAGACCTTCTCCGGGCTGGTGGTCAGAACGCGATGCAGACGAACGGTGCTGGGCATGTCAAATTCTCCTTCCTGGTTTCCTGTTCGATACCCCAAGGACGGGGACCACAAAGCCCATCCGACACAGGCTCTCAAATTTTTTGGCGGTGCCGGCCTGAATTGCTTCGACGGCTGCAAGGCGGAAACGCCTGAGTGCCGAATGGCTATGTCGGTGAATTCTACCGCGAACGTATGACGTTGTCGGTATTGGCCAGCAGCTTGCGCACGGCATTGCGCGCCGCATCGGGCCGCTGCAGGCGGATATTCTTTTCGATTGCCTCGTGCATCTTCTGGGCGAGCTGCAAATCGTCGAGTTCCCGGGTCGTGTAGGTGAACAGGTGATCGAAGGCGGATTCGATCAGCACGCCGAGCGGCACCAGCAGATCATTGCCCGAGGCGCGCAGGATGGCGAGGTGGAAGCGGGTGTCGGCGCGGGTCCGTTCCTGCAAACTTTTCGCCTCGCCCATCTCCCGGCAGGCCTGGCTGATCTCGGCCATCTGCTCGTCGGTCCGCCGCATGGCGGCAAAGGCGGTCGCTTCCGGCTCGATGATGTGGCGGAATTCCTGCACCGTCCTCAAGAACACCTCGCGGTCCGGCGACGTCGCGTACCAGGCAAGCACATCGCGGTCGAGCAGGTTCCAGCGTTCCTTCGGTTCGACCCAACTGCCGATCTTGGGGCGCGATGCCAACAGGCTCTTGGCCATCAGCATCTTGATCGCCTCGCGCACCGCCGACCGGCTGACGCTGAAGGTCTCCGACCATTTGGCTTCATTGGGCAGGATGGTGCCGGGCGGATAGTCGCCGCGCACGATCCGCAGCCCAATCTCGCTCGCCAGCGACGCATGCACACTGGAGCCCGGGATACGCGCCGCGTCGGGCCGGCGAGCGCCGGTCGGGCGCTCGGCGGCTACAGCCTTTTTGGGCGATTTTTCCTTGTTCGGCCTCGCGTCCCGCATGAGTTCCAGAAAGGCCGGTTTAGGGAAGCTGTCAAGCGCGGTGCGGCCGTGGGGCGGCAAAGCCGGCTTCTATGCACAACCCAGCCGTGATTCGACCACGCTCAGGCTGTCTTGACGTATTTGCGCCAGCTATGCTCGGGCCGGAAGCCGAGCATGTCACGCGCCTTGCGGTTCGACAGCAGCGTCTCATATTCACCGAGTTCGCTCTTGACCGGCACGCCGGGATAGAACCGCTTCAGGAGTTCGGCGGTCGGCAGATCGGACGATGTGTCGTCATTGGCGGCATTGAACACCTGGTAGCCCAGCCCGTCCTTCTCGATGGCGCGCAGCGTGATCTGGCCAAGGTCGCGCGCGTCGATGTAGCTCCAGGCAATACGTTTGCGAAAGCCCGGATCGGCGAACCATTTCGGAAACAGCGAATACTCATGCGGCTCGATGACGTTGCCGATGCGCAAGGCATAGATGTCTGTGCCATTGCGCTGCGCGAAGGCGCGCGCCGTCTTCTCGTTGACGATCTTGGACAGCGCATAGCTGTCCATTGGATCGACATCGTAATCTTCGTCGAGCGGGAAATGCGTGGGGTCGCGTGGTTCGTTGGCGAACACCAGGCCGTAGGTCGTCTCGCTGGAAGCGATGATCACCTTGCGGATGCCGAGCTTCACCGCAGCTTCGATGACATTGTAGGTGCCCATCGCGTTGATGCGGAACACCTCGTTGTCGGGCGTGATCATGATGCGTGGGATCGCGGCGAAATGCACCACGGCGTCGACCGGCTGCGGCCGTAGCGACGGATCGAATTCGTGCAGCCCCATATAGCTCGACAGCGCGTTGAACACCTGGCCGCTGTCGGTGATGTCGGTGATCAGCGTGCGCACCTTGGGATTGTCGAGCGGCCTGGTGTCGATGTTGAGCACTTGGCAGCCCTGCTCCACCAGATATTGCACGACATGGCGCCCAGCCTTGCCGCTGCCGCCGGTGAACATGATCCGCTTCGTCATTTCTGGTCTCCACGAAAGTCCTGGGATTGACGTGTATTGTCAGACAATATTGCTTTCCGCAACCGTCTATGGCTAAAACAGCGGCAACATTATCGATAATTGCAAACAGGACAGCTAGCATGAACACCACCGCCACCAGCGAGAAGATCGGCTTTGTCGGCCTTGGCCTGATGGGTCACGGCATCGCCAAGAACATCGTCGACAAGGGGTATTCCCTGACCTTCCTCGGCCGCAAAAACCGCAAACCGGCGGAAGATCTTCTCGGCCGAGGCGCCCACGAGGCATCGACCTCCCGCGACGTGGCGGCGGCATCCGATGTCGTCTTCATCTGCGTCACCGGCTCGCGCGAGGTGGAGGCCATTATTCGCGGTCCCGGCGGCCTCAAGGAGGGGTTGAAGAAGGGGTCGGTCGTCGTCGACTGCTCCACCTCCGATCCGGTCTCGACGGTTGCGCTTGCCGCAGAACTCAACGCGCTTGGCGTCGACTATGTCGACGCGCCGCTCAGCCGCACCCCGAAGGAAGCCTGGGAAGGCACGCTCGACGCCATGGTCGGCGCGCCCGACGCCGTCTTCGCCAGGGTCAAGCCGGTGATCGACACCTGGGCCGGCCGCATCGTCCATATCGGCGACACCGGTGACGGCCACCGCATGAAGCTGCTCAACAATTTCATCTCGCTGGGCTATGCCGCGATCTACTCCGAGGCATTGGCCCTGGCGGAGAAGGTCGGCATCTCGCCGCCGCGTTTCGACAGCGTCATCCGCAACGGCCGCATGGATTGCGGCTTCTACCAGACGTTCATGCGCTGGACGCTGGAAGGCGACCGCGACGCCCACAAATTCACCATCGCCAACGCCTTCAAGGACCTGACCTATCTGGAATCGATGGCCGGTGCGGCCGGCATCGCCAACCCGCTCGGCAACGCCACCAAGAACTCCTTCGCCGGCGCCCACGCAACCGGTCCGGCCGAGCAGTTCGTGCCGATGCTGGCCACGCACATCGCCAAAGTGAATGGCGTCGACCTGATGCCGATGAAGGACGGAAAGAAGCAGACGATCTGAGACCCGGACCGCCGGCGGGCCTTACCGCCGGCCCCTTCCGATCCCCTCATCGGTGTCGGCAAGCAGCTTGTGCACGGCGTTGCGCGCCGCCGCGGGCCGCTGCAGGCGGATGCTCTTCTCGATCGCCTCGTGCAGTTTCTGCGCCCGCCGCTGATCGCCGACCTGGCGCGTGGTGAAGACGAAGAGATGGTCGAGCGCCGATTCGATCAGCACGCCGAGCGGCACCAGAAGGTCGTTGCCCGAGGCCCGCAGGATGGCGAGATGAAAACGCGTGTCGGCACGAATGCGCTCGGGCAGGTTGGCCGCCTCGCCCATCTCGCGGCAAGCCAGGCTGATCTCGGCCATCTGCTCGTCGCTGCGCCGCATGGCGGCAAAGGCGGATGCTTCCGGTTCGATGATGTGGCGAAATTCCTGCACGGTGCGAAGGAACGCTTCGCGATCCGGCGCGGTCGCGTACCAGGCCAGCACGTCGCGGTCGAGCAGGTTCCAGCGCTCCTTCGGCTCGACCCAACTGCCGATCTTTGGCCGCGACGCCAAAAGGCTCTTGGCCATCAGCATCTTGATCGCCTCGCGCACCGCCGAACGGCTGACATTGAAGGTTTCGGCCCATTTGGCCTCATTGGGCAGGATGCTGCCAGGCGGATAGTCGCCGCGTACGATCCTGAGGCCAATCTCGCTGGCGAGCGAGGCATGGACGCTGGACCCGGGAAAGTGCGCCGCATCCGCCCTGCGCATGGCTGCCGGGTCGTGGCTGGCTTGCGCCCTGGCCCGGCCGGTTTTTTTCTTTGCCTTCTCGTCCGGCATTCACGTTCCAATAGGTCGGCCGCCAGTCACCCGGATTGATCCGAACCCGCGCGGCGCACCGATCCCGTTGCCGAAATCCAAACCACTGACGCGTCAAAGCCGGGGCCCGATTGCCCCAACCAAGGCGTCCTGTTGAAGAATTGAGGAAACGGGGCGCTCGTTGGCGAGCGCCCCGAAATCGCGGCCTACTTCTGGATGCAGGTGTCGACCGTGTCCTTGGTGCATTCGTCAAGGCCGGTGAACACCGGATCGTCGACCTTCTTGCCTTCGACCAGGTCGATCATCACCGATGGTGCCTTGTAGCCCATTTCGAAGGGCCGCTGGCCGACCAGCGCGGTGACAAGGCCATCCCTGGCGATCGCCACCTCGTCGCCGATCGTGTCGGCGGCGCCGATGACGAAGTCGTTCTTGGCCAGCCGGTCCTTGAGCGGTTTGACCAGGTCGCGATAGGGCTGCGGCGCACCGAACAGCGGCCAGCCGCCCATGATGCCGAACGCGTCGAGCTTGGGGTTGGCGGCGAGGATGTCGGTCATCGCCTGAACGCCCTTGGCGCCATCGTCATTGGTGAACACCGGGCAGCCGGCGACTTCCGTCCAGCCGCCTTCGCCGGCAAGTGCCGTGAGGCCTTCCTTGCCTGTCAGCGCGTCACGCATGCCTTGTGCGCGGCGCAGGATGTTGTCCGCCGCGGGATTGCCCTCGATGGTGCAGATCGTGCCACCATTCGGCTTGGCCTTCTTGATGTACTCGCCGATCTTCTTGCCCATCAAATAGTTGTCGGTGCCGAGATAGGTCTTGCGCAGTGCCGCGTCTTCCTTGGCGAGGTCGGCGTCGACGGTCATGATCGGGATCGACGGATTGGCGCTCTTGATCGTCTGCGCGATCAGTGGCGCGTTGGACGGCGAGATCGCCATCGCCACCGTGTCGGCCTTGCTCAGCATATCCTGCACGATCTGCGCCTCGCCGGCCTCGTCGGAAGTCGATGCCGGGCCGGTGTAGAAGCATTCATATTCCGAGCTGGCGTTTTCCTTGTTCCATTTCTCGCAGCCCTGGTGGATGGCTTCGAAGAATGGATTGTCGAGACCTTTCACCACGATGACGAGCTGCTTCTTGGCCAAAGCCGGCCCGGCGCCTAACGCCATGGCGGCGACGGCGGCGAGCAATACTGTTTTCCTCATGTCAGTCCTCCCTTTGCAACCAGACGGACACGGCGTGCCCGCCACACAAACCAGCCAGGATGCGAGATGACTGAGACGCGTGCGCCCATTCAATCCGGCCGGGCCGATAAGCATTTTCAGATGCGACCCTCCCAGCGACGACGCTGCATGATCGCCAAAACCTTCTTACCGCTGGCGCCGCCGAGGGCGTCGTCAAAGCCGGCATGTCCTCCTCCGACGCTCAACTAATAACGGCTTGCCGCCAACGTCAATGCTATTTGTCCTACAAAACGGATTTTTCAAAATTCGCACGGCACTATTCGTCTGACAATTGCCTGTTCGACAATTGACGCCCGCGACGCCATTCGCGTAAATGACCGCATCGCTGTCCCCGGGAGGAGCTGGGGAAAGCCGATGGAAGCCGTCGCCTGTCCGTGGGCGGATAGGCCAGACATGGGAGGCAAAGACGGGTGTCGGTTCTCGAACTCACCAACATCTCGAAGCATTTTGGCGCCATCCAGGCTGTCAACGACGTGTCGCTGTCGATCGAACCGGGCCAGGTTGTCGGCCTGATGGGCGACAATGGCGCCGGCAAGTCGACGCTGGTCAAGATGATAGCCGGCAACTTCCGCCCGAGCCACGGCACGATGCGGATGGATGACAAGGAACTGATCCTGCACAAGCCGGTCGAGGCGCGCCAGCACGGCATCGAGATCGTCCACCAGGACCTGGCGCTCTGTAACAATCTGACGGCGGCGGCCAATGTCTATCTCGGGCGCGAATTGCGCCGTGGCGTCGGCCCGTTCCGCATCCTCGACTATGCCGCGATGTACAAGCGCGCCGGTCAGATCTTCGCCGAGTTGAAATCCGAGACCCGCCCGCGCGACCTCGTCAAGCAGATGTCGGGCGGCCAGCGCCAGGCGGTGGCGATCGCCCGCACCATGCTGTCGCAGGCCAAGATCGTGCTGATGGACGAGCCGACGGCGGCAATCTCGGTGCGGCAGGTGGCCGAAGTGCTGAACCTCATCCGTCATCTGCGCGACCAGGGCATCGCGGTAGTGCTGATCAGCCACCGTATGCCCGACGTCTTCGACGTCGCCGACCGCGTCATCGTCATGCGGCGCGGCAGGAAGGTCGCCGACAAGGCGATCGCGTTGAGTTCGCCCGAGGAAGTCACCGGGCTGATCACCGGCGCCATCGAGCAGGTGGCATGACAATGGCGACCCCGGATTTCACCGCGCATCGGCAGCGCAGGAAAGGTCTATAATGGCAGTCACCCTTGACCAGACGATCGCGCAGAAGCAGCACAGCTTCCTGTCGCGCCTGTTCTCCAGCCAGACTTTCTGGGTGGTGATCGCCGTCATCCTGGCCTGTATTTTCCTGTCCTTCGCCACCGACGCCTTCGCCACCTCGAAGAACCTCTACAACATCACCCGCAACATCACCTTCGTCGCCATCGTCGCGCTCGGCATGACCTTCGTCATCATCACCGGCGGCATCGATTTGTCGGTCGGCTCGGTGCTGTGCCTGTGCTCGATGGTGCTGGCCGTCACCATGCATGCCGGCTATTCGATCGAGATCGGCATTCTGGCTTCGATCGCCACCGCGCTCGTCATCGGTGCCTTCAATGGCATTTTTATCGCCTACCTGGGCTTTCCGCCCTTCGTGGTGACGCTCGGCATGCTGTCGATCGCCCGCAGCCTTGCCATGGTCGCCTCCAACAACACCGTCGTCTTCCAGTTCGGGCCGGACCACGACAAGCTGCTGGCGCTTGGCGGCGGCGCCTGGGTGTTCGGCATCGCCAATCCGGTGCTCTACATGATCCTGCTGGCGCTGATCACCGGTTTCATCCTGCGCTGGACGAAGTTCGGCCGCCATATTTTCGCCATTGGCGGCAACGAGCACGCCGCGACGCTGACCGGCGTGCCGGTGCGCCAGATCAAGGTCGCCGTCTACATGATCTCGGCGCTGTCGGCCGGCATTGCCGGCATCATCGAGACCGGCTGGCTCGGCGCCGTCACCACCAATCTCGGCAACGGCATGGAACTGCAAGTGATCGCCGCCACCGTCATCGGTGGCGCCAATCTCGCCGGCGGCGTCGGCACCGCCTTTGGCGCCATCGTCGGTGCTGCCCTCATCGAGGTGATCCGCAACAGCCTTGGCCTGCTTGGCATCAACGCCTTCTGGCAAGGCACCTTCATCGGCGGCGCCATCCTGCTGGCGGTTTTGTTCGACCGCATCCGCAATTTCAGGCGCAGCGATTAGCGCTGCATCCACCTTCCCCCCTTGTGGGGGGAAGGTGGCCTCGCGAAGCGAGGTCGGATGAGGGGTGTTCCAGGAATACCAACGCCTCACTCCGCCGGAACACCGCGCTGGAGCGCTATTCCTTTCGCCTCCTATCGCTCAGTCTGAAAATCCGTCGCCAAGAACCCTTGCGAGCGCACGCCCCGGGCCCGTAGCTTGACGCGAGCCAGCACTCAGCCGCACAATCCCCCTGCAGGCGAAGGGAGGCCAGTCGCTTGTGGGAGGATATACCCATGACGGAAGCGATCAGGCTCTACTGGGGCCGGTTCGGACATGTTTCTGTCCTGAATGTCGCGAGCGACTTCGTCACCCATGCCCATGTCGAGGCACATCTGATCATCTGGCTCGAAGGCACCGCCGGCGAGATGACAATCGGCCGCGAGACGGTCCGCCTCGGCCCGGGCACCGCCGCCGGCATCAACTCGCTCCAGCCGCATAGCCACGTCCTGTCCCAGGATGGCAGGCCGGGCCTGTTCCTGGCCTTCTACATCGACCCGGACTGGGCGCGCCGGCGCCGCGACCTGCCATCCAGCGCGCCGCTGTTCTCGCAGGCGGCGATCGCGCTCGAACCATGGCTGCACCAGGCCGCCGCCAGCCTGCTCGACCATCTCACCGACAATGAAAACGTCGACGATGTCGCCAATTACGAGATCGAGCGCTTCATCGACTCAGTGCTCGATGCCGCCGACGCTTCGGCACCGCAGGAGGCGCGCGGCCGCATAAACACGATGCAGGATTTCCGCGTCCGCAAGGCGATCCAGCTGATGAAGGCCAATGTCTGCGAGCGGATCTCCTTCGATGACGTCGCCCGCGCCGTTGGCCTGTCCAGGCCGCATTTCTTCGCCTTGTTCAAGGAACAGACCAATCTGACGCCCAACGTCTACTGGAACACGCTGCGCATGGAGGAAGCGGTGCGGCAGCTGCAATGGTCGCGGGAGCCGCTGATCTCTGTCGCCTGCAATCTCGGCTTCACCACGCAAGGCAATTTCTCGCGCTTCTTCCGCGATCATGTCGGAGTGCCGCCGACGCTCTACCGCGAGGCCGCGCGGGCGACGGCCTGAACCGGCAGCCATCTGTTTTTCAGACTGGTTGATACACGCTCAAGACGCATTGATAAACGCTGCCCGCTCTGGCGCCCTACCCTTGCCGCAACGATCATTCGGAAGGGAACATTTTATGGCGAAAGTCACCGTCTCCAGCGTCATCGACGCGCCGGTCGAAAAGGTTTGGGCGCGCATACGCGACTTCAACGGCCTGCCGGGCTGGCATCCGCGCATGGTCGAAAGCCATATCGAAGACGGCGAGGATTCCACCACGATTGGCTGCGTGCGCAACTTCCAGCTCGCCAGCGGCGCCCGCCTGCGCGAAAAACTGGTCGATTTTTCGGATGACGATTTCCTGGTCAGCTATTCCATCGTGGAAACACCGCAGCCGCTCACCAACCACAAGGCGACGCTGCAGCTCAGGCGCGTCACCGACGGCAACCGCACCTATGCCGAATGGACCGCCAGCTTCGATGCGGCCCCGGAGGAAGCCGACAAGCTGGCCGAGGGCATGGGTACCAATGTATTTCAAGGCGGCTTCAATGCATTGAAGAGCCATTTCGCCGGCCAGAGCTGAAGGAGCGGGCCATGGCGCTGGCATTGCAGACATTCTCGACGGTGAAGGACGCGGATGCCGCGCTGAAGTCCGCCGGCACGCGCTATCTCGGCGGGGGTACACTCGTGGTCC
The DNA here is from genome assembly GCF_006442195.1 of Mesorhizobium sp. B2-3-13. Lineage (NCBI taxonomy): Bacteria > Pseudomonadati > Pseudomonadota > Alphaproteobacteria > Hyphomicrobiales > Phyllobacteriaceae > Mesorhizobium > Mesorhizobium sp. B2-3-13. The sequence goes on along the minus strand of NZ_VFVQ01000001.1, from coordinate 42,467 downwards.
GCGCGGCCAATGAAGGCGATGTCTCGGTCTCCGGCCTTGTCAGGTCGACCGACCCGGCGCTGTCGGCCATCGCGGTCAGCGGCGGTAAGGTCCGCATCGGCGCCTCGGTAACCATGGCGGAGATCGGCCGCCATCCGGAACTCGGTGCGCTTGCCAAGGCCTCCCGCGCCGTCGGCGGTCCGGCGATCCGCAATATGGCGACCGTCGGCGGCAATCTGTTCGCGCCGGCGCCCTATGGTGATTTCGCCGTCGCCCTGCTGGCGCTCGATGCTACGGTCGGCACCGATGAGGGCGAAACGCCCATCGAGACCTTCCTGGCCGGACGGGACGATAGTCGCGCCATCGTCACGTCGGTCAGTTTCACGAAGGCCGACAGCTTCCGCTTCCTCAAAGTGTCGCGGGTCAAGCCCAAGGGGGTCGCGGTGCTCTGCATCGCGGTCGTTCTGGAACAGGCTGGAGACGGGACCGTGTCCTCGGCGCGGATCGCGCTCAGCTGCATGGCCGATCGGCCGATGCGTGCCAAGGCAGCGGAAAAGGCGCTGCTCGGCAGGACGCTCGATCCGGACGGCGTCGCGGCAGCGCTGGCCGCCGCCACCAAAGGCACCGCGCCCATCACCGATCCCATCGCCAGCGCCTGGTATCGCGCTGAAGTCCTGCCGGTCCATCTCGGCAGGCTGTTGCTCAGCTAATCACACGTGGGGGGCGCGCGCTTGCCCTGCGGGGCAGGCGCGCAAGGAGGAAGAATGGCAAAGGTTCCGGTTCAATTCACGCTCAACGGGTCTGAAAAGGCCGAATTCATCGACAGCGCCACGACGTTGCTCAATGCCTTGCGCGACAAGATCGGCGACACCTCGCCGAAGGGCGGCTGCCACCAGGGCACGTGCGGCGCCTGCTCCGTTATTATCGACGGCGAGTTGAGGCTCTCCTGCCTGACGCTGGCCGAGACCTGCAATGGTGCAACGATCACCACCACGTCGGGCCTTGCCGAAGGCGGCGTGCTGCACCCGCTGCAACGGGCTTTTCTCGACACATTCGCTACCCAATGCGGCTTCTGCACGCCGGGCATGATCATGGCGGCCAAGGTGCTGCTCGACCACACCCCCAATCCCAGCCGCGAGGACGTCGTCGAGGCGCTGTCTGGGAACATCTGCCGTTGCACCGGCTACGAGCCGATCATCCAGGCGGTGCTCGCCGCCGCCCGCGCCAATTCGCAGAACGCGGCTTGAGGGACCAAAGAATGGAACTGCGCAAGAGCTACTTCGCCGATGTCCGCAAGGACGATCTGCACGAGATCGGCCAGCCCCGGCCACGCTCGGATTCGCCCGGCCACGTCACCGGCAGAACCGCCTATTTCGCCGACCGTAATTTCCCCGGCATGCTGCACCTCAAGATGGTGCGCAGCCCGCACCACCATGCCCGCATCCGCTCGATCGACACCTCCGAGGCCAAAAAACACCCAGGCGTTATCAAGGTGCTGACGGCCAAGGACGTGCCGCACAATGTCTACACCATCCTGATCCTCATCCAGGTCGGACCGGAGGACGAGACGGTGCTGGCCGACGGCAAGGTGCGCTGGAAGGGCGAGGCCGTGGTGGCGGTGCTGGCCGAAACCGAGCGTGCCGCCCAGGAAGCGGCCGCCAAGGTCAAGGTCGACTATGAGGTGCTGCCCGCCGTCTTCGACATGGAAGAAGCACTGAAGCCCGGCGCGCCCATCGTCAACGAATATCACGGCCAGAACTATTACCTCTATGACAGCGGCGCGTGCCGCAAGGTGCGCTTCGGCGATGTCGAGGCGGGCTTTGCTCAAGCCGATCACGTGCTGGAGCAAAGCTATCAGTCCTCGCCGATCGAGCACGCGCCGACCGAGACCACCGGCTGCGTGGTGGCGCCTGAAGGCAATGACCGCTTCACCTGCTACACCAACACGCAGGCGATGTTCTTCACCCTCGACAACACATCGATCATCCTGCAGATGCCGGGCAGCAAGCTGCATTTCGTCGGCGGCACTGTCGGCGGCGGTTTCGGCGGCAAGGTCGATGTCATCGTCGAGCCGATCGCCATCCTCGGCGCAAAATTAACCGGGCGACCGGTCTGTTTTATCTACAGCCGCGAGGAGGAGATGCAGATTTCATCGCCCCGCGCGGCCGAAAAAGTCGTCATCAAGGACGGCGTCATGAAGGACGGCCGTATCGTCGCGCGGAAAGTCACAGGCTACACCGATGCCGGCGCCTACTCCCGCCACTCGCCCTATGGCGCGCAGAAGGGGGCGGGCCATTATCCCGGTCCCTACACTATCCCGAATGTCTGGATCGACACCTACTGCGTTTATACCAACCGCACGCCGTCATCGGCCATGCGCGGCTTCGGCGTCACCATCGGCGACTTCGCGCTGGAGGTGCAGATGGACAAGCTGGCCCGGCTGATCGGCATGGACCCGCTCGAATTCCGTTTCATCAACGCCTATCGCGACGGCGACATGAAGGCGCATCGCCAGCCGACGGAGGGTGCGGCACTGATCGAATGCATGCAGGAAGCCTCGCGCGTCGCCAACTGGCCGGTCGCGGAGAAATACATGGCAATGTCCTCCTACAAGAACGGAGCTTGAAATGGCGATCAGGCGCGGACGCGGCGTCGCCGCGATCAACTATCCCACCGGCATGAACCTCGGCGGCGACCCGACACAGGCGCTGGTGCATTCGACCCCGACCGGCAATTTCATGGTGACGCTGTCGTCGGTCGATCTCGGCCAGGGCATGAAGCAGATCATGGCTCAGATCTGCGCAGAGACGATCGGCGTGCCGACCGACCGCGTCGTTGTCGATACCGCCGACACCGATACCGGCCCGCATTGCATGGGCACCTTCGCCTCGCGCGGCACCCACCGCGCCGGCAATGCCGTCATCCAGGCCGCCAGGGAAGCGCGCCAGGTGATGCTTGAAGTGGCGGCCGAAGAGCTGGAGGTGAACGCCTCGGACCTCGAAACCGACGGCCAGGGCAACGTACTGGTCAAGGGCGCGCCGCAGAAATCCATCTCGATCTTCGATGTCGCGCTGTCGGCGCATTTCAAGCGCGGCCGCTCGATCTCCGGCCGCGGCATGTTTTTGATCCCGCGCTCCTATCCGGAGAAGGAAACCGGCGCGATGAAGCCATCGACCTGCTACGCTCATGCCTGCACGGTCGCGGAAGTCGAGGTCGACGACGAGACCGGCGAAGTCACGGTGCTCACCGTGAAGAACGTCTTCGAGATTGGCCGCGCGCTGAACCCGAAAATGGTCGAGCAGCAGCTGGTCGGCGGCTCCTGGATGGGCATCAGCCACGCGCTCTACGAAACGACCGAGCCTTATTATCCCAACCGCGACCATGGCGGCACCGACTTCAACCAGTATCTGATGCCTGGCCCCGGCGACCTCGCCGAGACCGAGATCATCGTGCTGGAGCGTCCATCGGCCGACGGACCGTATGGCGCCAAGGGGCCAGGCGAAATGTGCGCCAACCCGCAAATACCGGCGGTTGCCAATGCCGTCTTCGACGCCGTCGGCGTGCGCATCGACACGCTGCCGATCACGCCCGAGCGCATTTTGCGCGCGCTGAAGGCGCAGGCTTCCAACTGAGTGCTGAGAATGCCCGATGTGAACACCGAAACTGTCGCGACCTCGCCGGAGGCGGTGGCACAGCATCTCGCCGCCTCGCGCTATCTGGCCGACGACAGCCTCGCCACCGCCATCTTCCTTGCCATCCGGCTCGGCAAGCCGCTGCTGCTCGAAGGCGCGCCGGGCGTCGGCAAGACGGAAGCTGCCAAGGCGATCGCCGAGCTGCTCAGCCGCGATCTGGTGCGTCTGCAATGTTACGAAGGCATCGACGCCGCGCACGCGCTCTATGAGTGGAATTATCAGCGCCAACTGCTCGCCATCCGCCATGCCGGAGAGCATGAGATCGACATCTATGACGACCGTTTCCTCATTGCCCGGCCGCTGCTGCAGGTGTTGAAGGCGCCGCAGCAACGCGTGCTTTTGGTCGATGAGATCGACCGCTCGGACCATGAATTCGAGGCGCTGCTGCTGGAATTTCTGTCCGACTTCCAGATCAGCATTCCCGAGCGCGGCACCATCCGCGCCGAGGCACAGCCAATCGTCATCCTGACCTCGAACCGCACCCGCGAACTTGCCGAGGCGCTGCGTCGCCGCTGCGTCTATCACTGGATCGGCTATCCCGACGCCGAACGCGAGGCCGCCATCATCATGCTGCGCGCCGGCAATGTCGCGCAGGCCACCGCACGCGCCGTGGCGACAGCGGTGCAGACCATCCGAGCTCGCCCGCTGGCCAAGCCCCCCGGCATCGCCGAGGCGGTCGAATGGGCGAACGCGGCCACCATTCTGGAAAAAGGCGGCAGCCCGTGGCCGGAAGCCTTCCGCCGCGCCATCGGCGTGCTGATCAAAGACGAGGAAGACCTCTCCTACATCGCACCCGAGCTTGGCAGCATCGTCGAGGAGGCGCTGGCGTGATGCGCGATGCCTTCTCCCTGCTCTCGGCGGGACGGCTTCACCGGCGTGTTCCGCAACGCTGGCGGGACACGCAATGATGCGCGAAACAAGCTTGCCCCGTGCCGCCGCACCCTTCCTCGGCTTCGCCCGGCTGCTGCGTCGCTACGGTTTCGCCATCGCCCCCGAACAAGTCTCCGGCTTCATGCAGGCGGTGACATTGCTTGGACCACGCTCGATGGCGGATATCCGCGAAGCAGCACTGGCCACCCTGGCGCCGCCACCTGACCGTCGCGACGAATTCGAGGCGCATTTCCAGAGCCATTTTTATGGCGACACATCAGCCGTGGTGGAAGGCGACGCCGACGAGGAAACCCGCATCAAGGATGATGGCGGCGCCGACGACGAGCGGATCGAGGCCGAGGAGCGACAGGAAGGCGGTGAGCTTTCCTCGGCGCTGGAGCAGTTGAGCAGCCGCGACTTCCAGCGCGACGGCGACAGGCTGACCGTCTTTCGCCGCCGACTGTCGAGCGCCTTGCCCGCGCGCCGCTCCTTCCGCATGGTGCGCACTCATTCGCGCGGCAAGCTCGACCTGCGCCGCTCGCTCAGGGAAATCGTCAGCGCCGATGGCGATATCCCCTCGCCCTTGTTGCGCCGCCGCCAGACAGTGCCGCGCAAGCTGCTGATCCTCATCGACGTCTCAGGCTCGATGAAGCTTCACACGGCTGACTACCTCAAGCTCGCGCATGCCGCCGTGCAGGGCGCTGACCGGGCGGAAATCTTCACCTTCGGCACGCGTCTGACCCGCATCACATCAGCATTGCGCATCAGCGACTGCGACCAGGCGCTGGCGCGCGCGGCCGCCCAGGTCGACGACTGGGACGGCGGCACCCGCATGGGACCGACGCTGCTGGCTTTTCTGTCGGTGCCGCGCTTTTCGTCCTTCGCGCGCGGTGCGGCAGTGGTCATCCTCTCGGACGCGCTGGAGCGCGGCGACCATGCCGAACTGGAGACGGCGATGCGCCGGCTGAGCGCCCGCGCCTTCCGGCTGTCGCTGGCGACACCTCTGGCCGGCGACCCGCGCTTCCAGCCGGCAACGGCGGCGCTTCGCGCTATCCTGCCAGTGCTCGACGATCTGGTGGACGGCTCGTCGGTGAACAGCCTCACCGATTTCATCCTGTCGCTCGCCCGCCCCGCTCCACGGGCGGCGACACTCTGGAAAAGGGTATCGTGATGCAGAAAGCCATCGACGCGCATTTCCACATCTGGCGCCAGCAGGATCAGCCCTGGCTGGTCGGGCCGATGGTGCCGCGCATCTTCGGCCCCTACGAGCCAATCCGCCGCGACTACCCGATCGAGGAGTTTCTCGCCGACCAGCAGGGTTCGGGTGTCGAGAAGGCCGTCTATGTCCAGACCAACTGGGCCAAGGAGGATTTCGAAAAGGAAGTCGCCTTCCTGCAGAAAACGGCCGACGAGACAGGCTGGCCGCACGCCATCGTCGGCTACACCGACATGACGGTGGACGATGTCAGGCCCCAGATCGACCGCTTGAAAAAGTATCCGCTGCTGCGCGGCGTGCGCATGCAACTGCATTGGCACGAGACGCCGGCCTTCCGCTTCGCTGCCTCGGCCGATCAGGTCATCGATCCAAAAGTACGCGCCAATGTCGCCCGGCTGAAAGACTACGGCCTGTCCTTCGACTTGCAGCTCTTTCCTGGCCAGATGAAGGACGGGCTGACGCTGGTCGGCGAGAACCCGCAAACCAATTTCATTCTCACCCATGCCGGCATGCTGACCGGCATGGACGCGGAAACCACCGAAGCCTGGAAGGCCGGCCTGCGCACGCTGTCGGCGGCGCCGAACTTCTACGCCAAGCTGTCCGGTCTGGGCACCTTCGTCCACCGCAACGACCCGGCGCTGATCGGCTATATCGTCGACAACGCGATCGAGATATTAGGCGCGGATCGCCTGATGTTCGGCTCGAACTTCCCCATCGAGAAACTCTGGACCAGCCACGCCGAGTTGATCATGGCGCATCGCGATGCCGTGGCAAAGCATGGTGCGGCCGCCGAGGCGGATATCTTCTGGAACACGGCGGAGCGGGTCTACCGGCCGGTTTGATCGCCCGGGACCGCCGCGCCATTGGCGCGGCGATACCCTGCACAGCCCTTATTGCGTCGGCAGCATGCCTTCGACATCGCTTGCCGCGTCAGTGAGCGCTTCCTTCGGGGTCGCCGACTGGTCGACGATCCGCGACAGATTGTCGACGATGGTCTGCGTCACCTTCACACCGTTGGTGCCCGGGAAAGCATACCACGGTATCATCCGCGGCATCTGGCTGAGCCCGGCCTGGAAGAGCGGGTTCTTCTTGTAGAAATCGCCGAGATATTCCGGCGATTTCGCCGCGAGCTCATTGTTGGGGACATAGCCCGTGCCGGGCACGACGACCGACGCGCCGTAAGGACCAGCGGCGAATTTCGCGAACTTCCAGGCGGCGTCCTGCTTTGCCGCATCCTTGGTCAGGATGACCACGGCGTTGCCGCCGGTCGGAAGATGGCCGTTGATTGGATCGATCAGCGGGATCTTGGCCGTGCGCAGCGTGAACTTGTCACCGACATTCTTGATGGTGTTGACCAGGGCGCCGGTGGTCTGGAACTCGAAGCCGACTTTGCCGGCCGCGAAAGCCTGCTCGCCCGCCGGCTTGGTGAAGACCGGCATGCCGCCCTCCTTCACCATCCGCTGCAGGATTTCCATTGCCTTCTCGCCCTCCGGCCCGTTGAAGGCGACCTTGCTTTCGTCCTCGTTCAGCATCTTGCCGCCAGCGCCGAACAGCAGCGCCGAAAACATCCAGTCGTCGCCTTGCCAGCGGAAGTCGATGCCGTCGACGCCATTGCCGAGCGCCTTGATCTTGCCGCCGAGCGCGATCACCTCGTCCCAGGTCTTGGGCGGATTGTCCGGATCGCCGCCGGCGGCTTTCACCAGGTCGGCATTGTAGTACATGATGGGGTTCGAGGTGGCGAAGGCGAGGCCGACCTGCTTGCCGTTGACCTGCGCCAACTTCAGGATCGTGTCGGAGAAGCCGAGCTCAGCCATGTTGCCTTCCTTCTTGACCAGCGGGCCAAGATCGACGGCAACGTCGCGCTCGTTGAGCATCCGCAGGCGGTTGAGTCCGATGAAGGTGATATCGGGCATTTCGTCGGTGCCGGCCTGGCGAAGGATGGTCTGGATGCCTTCCTCGTAGGTGGCGGACGGGCTGGCGAACTGGATCTTGATGTCAGGATTTTCTTCCATGAACTTCTTCGAGATCGTGTCCATCACGTTCTTGAAGAAGCCGGGCATCGGGTAATGAACCGTCAGCGTCGTGTCGGCATAGGCCGGAAGGGCGAACGCCAGCGAAACCGCCGCCGCTGCGAGAATCCTGGGAAGTTGCTTCATATGCTCGTGCTCCTGTTCGAACCGGTCAGCCTTTGAGACCGGTCATGGTGATGCCTTCGACGAAGCGCTTCTGTGCGAACAGGAAGGCGACGACGAGTGGAAGGGTGATGATCAGCGTGGCGGCCATCAGCGCGCCATAGTCGTCGCCTGCCTCGGCGGCGCGGAAATACATCAGGCCGAGCGGCGGCGTGGCGTAGGCCTGCTTGCTGACGACGATCAGCGGCCAGTAGAGATCGTTCCAGTGCGCGACCACCGAGAAGATCGCGAACGCGGTGACGGCCGGCCAGGCGTTGGGGACGATGACGCGCGCGACGATGCCGAGTTCGGACATGCCGTCGAGGCGCGCCGCGTGGATGAGGTCGTCGGGCATGGCGCGGAAGAACTGCAGGAACATGAAGATCGCGAACACCGAGATGGTGAACGGCGCCACCAGCGAGGTGTAGCTGTTGAGCAGCGACATCCTATCGAAGACGACGTAGAGCGGCAGCGCCGTGGCATGGATCGGCACCAGCAGGCCGAGCATGACCAGCACCATCATCAGCCGAGCGGCGCGGAACTTCAGCTTAGCCATGGCGTAGGCGCAAGGAATGGCGACCAGCACCTGGAAGAAGAAGATCAGGCCGCAGACGACAACGCCGTTCCACAGCAGCGTTGCCATCGGCACCTTGTTCAGCGCCTTGGCGAAATTCTCGCCGAAGTAGAAATGCTCGGGGATGAGCGACAGCGACGAGGTGAAGATGTCGCTCTGCGTCTTGCCCGCGGTCGAGATCATGAAAATGTAAGGCGCAAGGATCATCAGCGCGCCGAGCGAAAGCAGGGCGAAACGGATGATGCGGCCGGTCGGGATACTGGTCATGTGTAATGCACCCGCCGGTCGAGCACGCGATATTGGAGAAGCATCAGCACGACGAGGATCGCCAGGAAGACGACCGTCATCGCCGAGGCATAGCCGACGCGCAGATAGACGAAACCTTCCTGGTAGATGGTGAACAGCAGCACTTCGGAGGCTTTGTTAGGCCCGCCGTCGGTCAGCATCTTCACAGTCTCGAAGACCTTCACCGCGTTGGTGATGCTGATGGTGACGACAAACAGCGTCGTCGGCCCGAGCATCGGCCAGGTGACCAGGAAGAACCGGTCGAGCGCCGATTTCGCGCCGTCGACATGTGCGGCGGCATAGAGTTCGCGCGGGATCGCCGTCAGGCCCGCCAGGAACAACACCATGTTGAAGCCCACCGACTGCCAGACGCCGATGATCGACAGGCTGTAGAGCACGGTGCTCGAGGCGCCGAGCCAGTTCGGACCGGGAATGCCGGCGAGCGCAAGCAGCGCGTTGAGCGGTCCGATCGTCGGATGGAAGAGGTACTGCCAGACAGTCGCCATGGCGACGATCAGCGAAGCCACAGGCAGGAAATAGACGGTACGGAAGAAGCCGCGCGCGCGCGGTTCGCCTTCGATCAGCAAGGCAACGCCGAGACCGAGCACGATCGAGACCGGTGCCACGATCGCGGTATAGACTGACGTGTTCCACAGCGATCTGCGGAAGGTGCGGTCGGTCAGGAGATGCGCGTAGTTCTCGAAGCCGACCAGGCGAAATTTGCCATAGCCGAGCTCGAAATCGGTGAAGCCGAGAAAAATAACGGCAATCACTGGCAGCAGCACGAACAGCAGCAAAAGCACGATCGCGGGAGCAGCCAGCAGCCAGGCGGTGCGATCTTCGCTGCGCCTGTGGAGGGCCGCGGCGCTCGGGACATTGCCCGCCAGCGCGATACTAGACACAGGCCGGCTCCTGGCGTGCGGGCGCGGCACTCGCCGCACGCAGCCGCCTTCCCTCTGGCCCGAACACCATGGCCTGTTCGGGTGACAGAAGGACACCCGCCGGCATTCCCGCGATCAGCTCCCTCGCCTCGTGCGGTGCCAGCTTGGCGATGACATTGTCGCCGGTCACGTCGAGCCGGCAGTGGGCAATGACCTCCGATCCGAGGAATTCCAGACGCTCGATCCGCCCGGCAAGGCCGCTCCGCCCGCTGGGAGACAGTTTGACGAATTCAGGCCGGATGCCGAGGCTGACAGCGCCATTCGCCACCTTCTCCAGCAAGGCCAGCCGGATGCCCATGAAATCGACACGGCCGTTTTCGGCGCGTGCCGGTATGATGTTGATCCTCGGCTGGCCGACAAAGCGCGCAACCTCGATATAGGCGGGATCGTTGTAGATCGCTTCGGGCGCGGCCAGCTGCAGCAGGTTGCCGCCAATCATCACCGCCACGCGATCGGCCATCGAAAGCGCTTCGGCCTGGTCATGCGTCACATAGAGCGTCGGCACGCCGGCGCGGCGGTGCAGTTCCACGATCTCGCCGCGGGCATGGACGCGCAGATTGGCGTCGAGATTGGAAAGCGGCTCATCCATCAGGAAGATGCTGGGGTGGCGCACCATGGCGCGTGCCAAGGCCACGCGCTGCCGCTGCCCGCCCGACATCTGTCCCGGCTTGCGGTCGAGCAGATGGTCGATCTTCAGCACGGTTGCCATCTCGCGGACATCGCGCGAAATGCCGGCGCGGATCTCTTTCTGGCCCGGCAGGACCGAGCCGACCAACGGCAGCCGCTGCGTCCGGCTCAGCCGCTTCATGGCCAGCGGGACCGCGATGTTCTGGCCGGCCGTCAGATGCGGATAGAGCGCGTAGGACTGGAACACCATGGCGATGTTGCGATCGGCCGCGGCGACCGCCGACATGTCCTTGCCGCCGACGAAAATCTCGCCGCTGTCAGCATGATCAAGCCCCGCCAGAATGCGCAGCAAGGTGCTTTTGCCGCAGCCCGAGGGGCCGACCAAAGCGATGAACTCGCCTGCTTCGACGTCGAGGCTGACGCCGTTCAGGACGGCGTTGCCGCCAAAGGACTTGTTCAGATCGCGAAGCGAGAGCGCGCTCATGATGCGACCTTCCCGCGGACCTTGTGCGCCTCGTGCGGGTAGACTTCCTCAACCACGTCATCGAGGACATGGACGCTCATGCCTGGGATCGCGACGATCTCACTGGTGACTGTGTCGCCGAATTCATGCACGACCGCGCCGAGCAGCCGCTCGCCCGGCATGTCGCGCTCCATGTCGCCGACGACGAAGGCCGCCGAAGGCCCCCATACCAGCGCGGTGCTTTCGTATTTGCCTTGCCATGCCCGGTGCAGGTGACCGCTGGCGAACAATGCAACATCATGGCAACCGATCAGGTCATAAAGACGCTGCCGCTGCGTCGGCCGAACGCTCCAGTAACCGGTGTCGCCCTCACCCGGCTCATCGATGAACAACGGCTTGTGGGCAAAGAGCGCGATGCGACGGCCGCCGCGGCTTTCCAGCACAGTCCGCAACCATTCGAACTGGGCCTCTTCCTCGGCATCATCAAAGCCCATCAGCAGGCTGTCGAGGCCGATAAATCGCCAGTTTCCAGCGTCCTCCATCCAGTAATCGGGACCGACCAGCCGGTGCCAGCGCTCAAGACGTTCCGCATTGACCGGCTGCAACGAGCCGGGCAGATGGCCGACATCGTGATTGCCAGGCACGAGCAGCATCGGGACCGAAATCTCCCGCATCAGCTCCATGCAGAAGCTGATGTCGGCATCCTTGTCGGCGCCATCGACGCTAAGATCGCCGGTGTGGATGACGAGGTCGGCGCCGCTCTGCGCGATCCAGGCGGCCAGCGGCTCCCAATTGCCGTTGAAATGCGGCTTGCTCGGGCTGAAATGGGTATCGGTGATCTGGACGATTTTCATGCCGGCTCCACTGCGAGAGCCGGCTGCCGGAAACCCACCGGCGCGACTTCGCGTGGGTCTCCTTAGTGCCGTTACATGTCACTTCCTTAACAGGCAGGGGACAAATGTTCCCTGCCATGCCGATAGGCTGGCTGACGGCTAGCTTTTCACCTCGAATTGCGTATCGACCGGGATCTGCATGGCCGTGACCAGATGATTGGTCTGGCCGGCGAGCCCGATGATCGATACCAACTCGCCATGCTGTACATCGGTCATGCCCTTGGCCCGCGCTGCCGCCGTGTGCGAATGAACGCAGTAGGAACAGCCATTGGCCGTCGATACCGCGATATAGATCATTTCCTTGGTCAATGGGTCGATGGCGCTGTCGGCGACCATCACCACCTTCAGCTGCTCCCAGATGCGCTTCAACGCCGCCGGATCATTGGCGAGCCCTCGCCAGAAATTGTTGACGAAATCCGATTTGCGCGTCGCCCTGATGTCGTCGAACACCGCCTTCACTACCGGGATCTTCTCCACCTCGGCATCGCTGAGGAGTCTTGTGGTGGCCATGGTCTGGTCCTTTCGTTCGGATCGATGAATTAGCCCGTTGAATCACGTCTCGAGCAAATACGGCTAACCAACTTTTTTGACTCAGTTTTGGCGCTCAATGCACGGGACCTTGAAGGTTGGCCGAAGCACCTAAAACTTCGTCATCCCTGGGCGAAGCAGGAGCGAAGCTCCGTCGCGGAGACCCTGGGATCCATGCCGCGACCTTAGTTGTAGAGCGCAGCGGAGCAGAATCCTGCCCCGTGGCAACGCACCGGAGTCCCGGCATGGATCCTGAGGTCTGCGCCGCGTCGCTTCGCTCCTTGCTTCGCCCCAGGATGACGAAGTGGTCGTCGTGTCGGCTAATCCTGAAGCCTGCAGCAAAGATTGTCAGATATATCGGGTATTCCTCGAACACACCCTAATGCACCGCCGCGTACATGATCTTCTCCTCCGTCGCCTCCGCCGGGGAAAACTCCTCGACGATGCGGCCCTGCCGACAGACCAAAATGCGATCCGACAGGTTCATGATCTCCGGCAAATAGGACGAGATGACAACGACCGCGAGGCCCTCGTCGGCCAGCCTGTTGATGATCTGGTGGATCTCCGCGATCGCGCCGACATCGACGCCGCGCGTCGGCTCGTCGAATATGACGATGCGCGGCTTCTGTACCAGCCCCTTGCCGATCACCACCTTCTGCTGGTTGCCGCCGGACAGCTCGACCACGCGCGCATTGTCGTTGATCGCCTTGATGTTCAGCGTCCTGGTCCATTCGGCCGAAAGCTGACGCATCTCCTGCTGGTTGATCACCCACGACTGTTCGCGGCCTGCCGCCAGCAGCCCGCCGAACAGGTTCTCGGCAATGCCCATCGTTTCGAAGATACCTTCGCTCTTGCGGTCCTCGGTGACATAGACGATGCCGTCCGCCACGGCTTCGCTCGGCACGAGATAGCGCACCGGCCTGTCGTCCAGCTCGATCGCCCCACCGCGCAAAAAATCGCGCTTGTAGATGCCCGACACGATCTTGAAGGTCTCGGTGCGGCCGGAACCGATCAGCCCGAATACGCCGGTGATCTGGGCCTCGAAGATCGAGAAGGAATTGTTGCGCACGACATTGCTCATCGAGATGTCCTGCACCGAGAGCACCTTCTTGCCGGCCTTGCGCAGCTTGGCTTCGTCGCGCTGCCGATAAATCTGTCCCGACAGCGTTCGCCCGACCATGGCGGCGACGATCTTGTCGCGGTCGAAGGTTGATGTGTCGTCGGTGATGACCAGTTCGCCGTCGCGCAGGATGGTGATGCGGTCGGCGATCATCAGAGCCTCTTCGAGAGCATGGCTGATGAAGACGATCGACACACCGTTCGCCTTCAGCCGCCGGATCAGCGCGAAGAAATGCCGCTTCTCCTCCGGCGTCAGCGTCGCCGTCGGCTCGTCGAAGATGATGATCTCGGCATTGTGGTGCACCGCGCGCGCGATCTCGACCATCTGCCGCTTGGCAGCACCCAGTGTCGCCACCATGGCGTTGGGATCGACCGGAAAATTCAGCGACTGCAGGAACTGCTGTGCTGAAATATACGTGCCGCGCAGCCGGTTGAGGAATTTTTCAGTACCGAGATAGAGGTTTTGCGCCACCGTCATCGACGGCACCAGGCTGGTCTCCTGGAACACCATGGCGATGCCGGCCTCGAGCGCCGCATGCGGCGAGGCGTAGGCTGTCTCCCGGCCCTTGTGGAACATCCTGCCTGACGTGGCGTCGACCACACCGGCGATGATCTTGGTCAGTGTCGACTTGCCGGCACCATTCTCGCCGAGCAGCGCATGGATTTCGCCCTTGCGTAGCTCGAAGCTGACGTTCTTCACCGCGGGCACGCCGCGGTAATTCTTGGTGACGTTTTCGAGGCGAACGATCGGTTCCATCAGAAACCTCCCGAGGCAAGATCGACGGCCAGCACGCAATCGCCACCCCTGGACCCAATGAACAGCTCGCCGCCTTTCTCCACCACGCTGCAGATGCCGTGGCGCGTGCCGTTGGCGCGGCTGTGCAGGCTGAATTGTGGTTGCATCTCCCGGTCGAGCCGGACCACCAGCCCGTAGGAGCGGCTGGGCGACCATGGCTTGTGAATGCCCATCGTGCGGATGCCGCCGCATTGCAGCGGCTCGAGGAAACTGCGGTTTGATACCAGCGCCGGGGCAATCCAGTAGGCCGGCGGCACCTGGTCGATCATGTCCTGACGGTAATGCGTCTCCTGCAGCACGAATTCGATCAGCCGGTTGCGTGGGGCGAACAGCGTCAGCCACGCCCCGCCATCGCCAGCAGGCGACAGCCGCGCGGGATAGCCGGGCAGATGCGTCAGCACCGTCGAGCGGTTGCCGGTCGCGCCATCGAAACGGACAAGCTGGTGGCGCCAGCTTTCGCTGACCAGCACATCGCTGCCAAGGATGTGAAGTCCATAGGGAAAAGCGATGTCGCCAGCCACCTTGCGGAACTCGCCACCCGCCGCTCGCGCCCAAAGCGAACCGGACGCGCCCTTCTTCATCAGGTCGGCGGCCCATTGCGACGGCGAGAATTCGGCCGAACCATTGGCAAGCCACAGCGTACCGTCTCCTGCATAGGCAAGCGCGGTGATGCAGCCAATCCCTGCCGGCAAGGACGCCTCCCTGCCCGCGATCAACAGCTTGCCGCTCTCCAGCCCCACCGTCAGTTCGCCTGAAGGCGACAGCGTCAGCGCCGTGACGGGAGATGGAAAGGTCCCGACCACGGCAGGTTCCACACCAACGGCAATCGCATAGACGGCGTTGCCGCTGGAGGCCAGCAGTCGGCCATCGGCAACCAGCAGATTGTCCGGCTCGGTCAGCTCGGCGAACGCCGGCGCATCATCGAGCCGCGTGTTGGGGCGGAAGGCGCCGTCGAGCGGCGGGATAGTCACCGCCTTGCCACGAAACATATCCAGGATCGGATCGAGGATCATGGCTTCGCTCCCCAGTAGGAGGCAGGGCTGGTCCAGCTCGGGTCGGCGCCGGCAATTTTGTAGCGGCCGATGCGATTGTTGAGGATGCCGCCGACGAAGAGATATCCCTTGTGCTCGCGCATCGAGGTGACCATTGGGTGCGCCCCGCCTGTCAAGTCGCCCATCGCCTCGACGATGCCGCCCTTTTCGTTGAATTTCACCACGCCGCCGGTGTTGATGTTGGGAAACAGCCATTCGTCCTGCGGCAGCCGGCGCGTCATGCGCTTGCGCATGTCGGGATGGCGCAGCGAGAGGTCGAAGCTCGGCGTGCGCATGCCCAGCCACGCCATCCAGTAATTGCCGTCCGACGCCCGGTTGATGTTGTCGGGGTAACCCGGCATGTCGCGGATGACGCATTCGGCGGTGCCGGCCTTCGGCCCTTCCAGCCAATAGCGGTGCACCCGGCAGGCCCAGCTTTCGGCGAAGAACAGCGACTTGCCGTCATGCGCCATGCAGACACCATTGGTGTAGCGGTAGCCATCGAGCAGCGTCTTCGTGGAATCGTCCTTCGGATCGTAGACCAGCAGCCGGCCTGTGGCGCGGTTTTCGATCGAATCCAGCGCCCAATCATGGGCATCATACCGCTTGGTCGAGTCCGTAAAATAGATGCGGCCGTCCGGCGCGATGTCGCAATCATTGGGATCGCGCAGCCGCGCATCGTCGACGATCGACGTCCAGGAGCGCGACGTCTCAGCCGACAGCCGTTTCACTTCGCGCTGCGGCGAAACCGAATATAGCCCCATGGCTCCGACGCAGCTGATCAAATTGCCCGACTTGTCGAAAGCCAGCCCCAGCGGAAACCCGCCAATATGGGCGAACACTTCCGACCTGACATAGTCCGGCGCGAAGAAGCGGACGATCTCGCCATGGCGCGTGCCGCAATAGAGATTGTCATCGCGGTCGAGGATGACGTCTTCTGGCCCTTCCAGCTCACCGAGCCCGATATGGTCCGCAGCCGATAGTCGGTTGTCGAGGGCGTAAGGCGTGCCGGAGCCCGGCACCGCGGACTGTGTTTTGCCCATCTTGAGATAGACCGGCGCGACATAGACCTCGTTGAGCACCTTGTGGCGGTTCTTCAGCCAGCGGATGTCGATGGTCACCGCCACCGCCAGCATGATGCCCAGTACCATCTGGTTGGTGCCGGTGCCGTAGCCAAGCCGGATCAGCCCATTCGTCATGGTGAGCACGATGATGGCGCCCATCAGGCCCTTGATCACCGAGCCACGGCCACCGCCGAGGCTGACGCCGCCGACCACCGCCGCGGTCAGCGCCATGATCTCGAGGTTGAGGCCTGTGCCCGGCCCTGCCCCGCTCAGGCGGCAAGCGATGAGAAAGCCGCCGATCGAGGCGCAGAAACCGGAAAAGACATAGGTCATGAACACGGTACGGCGCACCCGGATGCCGGCATTGTGCGCCGATCGCCGGGAGCCACCCACCGCCAGCACATGCCAGCCGGGACGTGAACGTGTCAGCGCGATATGGGTGATGATGGCAAGGATGATCGCCAGCCATACCGAAACGGACAGGCCCCAGAAAGTGCTGTCGCCGATGAAATCGAGCACGTCGGACGTAGCGGTCGAAAGCTGTACGTCGGCGGCATAGGTGGTGACTAGGATGTCGAACAGCGCCCGCCCGAAGATGAAGGTGACGAGCGTGGTGAGGAAGGCACGCAGCCGCAGGTAGCCGACGAGATAGCCGTTGATCGCGCCGAAGACTAGACCGGTGGCGAGCGAGGCGGCCAGCGCCAGCCAGATCGATTGTTCAAGGATGAAGAAGACATAGACCGCGGAAAAGCAGGACAGCGCGAAGATCGAGCCGACCGAGAGATCGATGCCGCCGCCAAGCATCACCACGGTCATGCCGGTGACCACCATCGAGAATTCGCCGAGTTGCCGGGTCGATTCCTGCAGCGAGGAGAGCTTGAAGAAGCCTGGAATGATCGCGCCGAACACGCCGAGCGTCGCCACCAGCGCCAGGAACGGAATGGCGTTGTCGGTCCAGCGCTTGGTCAGGATCTCGCCGACCAGATGGTCGGGCACGAGATTGTAGCGCCAGGACTGCAGGCGTTCGCGAAAGGTCATCGGGTCACTGCGGGCACGAGAGAACAAGGAAAGAGAAGAGGTGGCCGGAATTGTCCGGCCACCTCGCTGATACCAGCTGAAGGCAATCGGTTTACTTCGCCGCTGCTTCGGCCTGCAGCGCCTTCAGGTCCCAGCAGCTGTCCGGCTTGAGATCGGCCTTCGTCGTCGCCTTCTCCAGCGTATAGATGTAGGTGTGCGAGGTGCCGGCCGGCTGGCCGCTCTGCAGCAGGAATTTGATGATAGCGTTCATGTCGCCCGACTGCCGGGCAAGTTCCGTCATGACGACAGCACCGTAAGTGCCGTCCTGCAGCTTGTCGCAGTCGGCTGCCTTTTCGCCGCCGCCGGTCGTGACCAAAAACACCTTGCCGTCGAGCTTGGCGTCGCGGATCGCGGCGGATGCGCCGGTCGCGTCACCATCCCAGAAGTCGATGATCGAGCAGATGTCCGGGTTCTGCTGCAGCATGGTCGTCGTCACGTTGCGCGAGGTCGTGGCGTCCCAGTTGGAGTCGGGCTTGGCCACGACCTTGAAGTCGGGATGCTTGTCCAGCACCTTCATGATGCCGGCATACTGGTACAGGCTGGAAGAGTTGGCCTGGTCGCCCTGCACCAGCCCGATCTTCTTGGACGAGTTCTCGCCGCAGCCCTTGATCGCGGCTTCGGCTTCGAGCTGGCCGAGCCGGTCCCAGTCGCTGCCGACAAAGGCGTCGGCGGGGAAATTCGCCGGATTGTCGACGAGGATCACATAGGTGCCGGCGGCCTGCGCCTTCTTCATCAGCTTGGAATAGGAGTTGAGGTCCGGCGCATGGATGATCAGCACATCGGGCCTCGTGTCCGACGAGATCGCATCGGTGATCGCCTGCGCTCCGGCATCGACCACCCAGTTCGGATCACGCGTCTCGAATGTGCCGCCCCAGGCCTCGACCTCCTTCTTCAGGTAATGTGCCCAGCCCTGCGCCAGGTCGAAGCCCATCGCCAGCGGCACCAGCATGACGCGCTTGCCTTTCAGCGCTTGCGCATAGGCAGCGGGGCCTGGATCGTCGGCGGCGAAGGTCGGCGCCACGAAGGCGGTGACGGCAAGGGCCGTGGCCGCCGCCATGAGTGTTCTGATCAGTTTCATGTGTCATCCTCTGGTTCGGTTTTCATTGCCGGCCGATCGCCCCCGATCGCGCCGGGTACCCCGAGCAAGATGGGCTAGCCCATCTGCTCTAAATGTCGCCCTGCTGCGCTGTCTGTTCGTCACGTGGATTGATGATGCCGTCGACGATGATGGCGCCGAGCAGGATCGCCGCCTTGATCAGATTCTGGTAGAGCAGCGGAATATCGATGATGGTCATGGCGTTGAGCAGGACGCCGATGAGTGCTGCCCCGACCAGCACGTTGCGCACCCCGCCTCGCCCGCCCGACAGCCCGATGCCGCCGATCACCGCCACCAGCACGATGTCGTAGAGCAGCGTCGAATTGACGACACGCGTGTTGATCGAATGCAGGCTGGCCGCGGTCAAAAGGCCGGCGATCAGTGCCACGAAAGCGGACAGCACATAGCGCAGCACCAGCATCGGCCGTACCGGAATGCCGATATTGCGCGCCGCGACCGGATTGTCGCCGGCGAAATAGATATAGCGGCCCCATTTGGTGTAGCGCAGGAACAGAAAGAACAGGAAGGCGAGACCCGCGAAGACGAACACCTCGATCGGGACGTCGAGGAAGCGCAGGCCGCCGAGCAGTTCCACCCAATGGCCCTGCGGCACCGGCACCGCGTCCTGGGTGATCAATTGCGAACGGACATAGCCGAAGACGAAGGAGCCGGTCGCCAGCGTGACGAAGATCGCCGGCACATCGGCATAGGCGACGAGAAAGCCGTTGAGCAGGCCGATGGCGAGCACGCCGGCCAGCACATAGGTGAAGGCCAGCCCATCCGGCGTTCCGGTATTGAGCAGTTGCAGATACCAGGCGACCGACATCGCCATGATCGCCACCGCCGACAGGTCAATGCCGCGGCCGATGATGACGACCGCCATGCCCAGCGCCAGAATACCCAGCACCGAGACCGAGCGGACGATGGCGACGAGATTGTTGGGATCTATGAAGCGAGGCAGGGCTATAGCCGCTGCAACGAACAGCACCACCGCTATGGCAAAGACAATGCCTTCCTGATTCAGGCTCCTGAAGTTCAGCCAGCCGCCCATGTTCATTGTCTGCTTTCACCCCGGTGGCAGCGCTGCCGTCCCTGGGAGAGAAAGCTAATCGGCTCAACGCCGCTTCGTCAAATGAATCCGCGTTCAAAAGGCGGGCTGGCGATGAGATTCGCAAAGTGGACGCATCGATTGCCGAATCTGGCGCAATGCCCGGAAACTCCTGCGCTTTTGGCAATTGTTTGTGTCATCGTCCGTGCCTGCGGATATACAGCATCAAGGCGAAAGGCGAAGACGGATTTAACCCTGCGGTCGGCGGGAAAATTCGATTTCAGTTCCGGCAATATGGCCCGAGACCTCAGCGCCGGCGGTCTTCGGCAACCCCAGGAAACGGAACGATGAAACCAGTCCGATGACGCCGATCACCAGGAAGGCTGCTCGAAAATCGACGAGATCGAGCGCCGGCCGGTCCCTGGCGATCTGCGACAGGTTGAGGATCGCCGCCGCCACGGCAACGCCGAACAGCATCGCCACCTGCTGCAGCATGGAGGATAACGTCGCCGCGGAGCTGCGCTGACCAGCCGCGATATCGGCGAAGGCCAGCGTGTTGAGCGCGGTGAACTGCATCGAGCGCGTCAGGCCGGCGATCAGCATCAGCGCCACCACCAGGGCCTGAGGCGTCTGTGGCGAGATCGCCGCGCACGCCATGATCGATGCGGACGCGATGATGCCGTTGACGACCATCACCGAGCGAAAGCCGAAGCGGCGCAGCGTCGGCGTCGTCACCGTCTTCATGCCGAGATTGCCGAGGAAATAGGCCAGGATCATCATGCCGGCATCGACCGGCGATAGCCCGAAGCCGACCTGGAACAGCAGCGGCAAAAGGAATGGCGTGGCGTTGATTGCCACCCGGAAGATGGTTCCGGCGGCGAGCGTCGAGATGGCGAAGGTCTGCACCTTGAACGAGGAGAGGTCGAGCAGCGGATGCGGCGCGCGACGGAGATGCCGCACCGCTACCCAGCCGACGACGATGCCTGCAACGATCAGCCCCACCGTCGGCCAGACGCCATCTTCCGGATGCGCGATGCGCTCGAGACCATAGAGCAGGCAGGCGAGCCCCAGCGAGGTCAGGAAAAACCCCGGCCAGTCGAGTGGCTTGGCATCGGCTTCACGGTCGCCCGGGATGAAACGGGCGACCAGCGCCAGCCCGATCATGCCGAGCGGGATATTGATGAAGAAATTCCAGTGCCAGGACAGATAGGTGGTGATGAAGCCGCCAAGCACCGGCCCGACGACAGGCGCGAAGAGCGCCGGCCAGGTGATCAGCGCCGTGGCGTTGAGCAATTCGGATTTCGACGCGTTGCGCAGCACCAGGATGCGGCCGACCGGTGTCATCAGCGCGCTGCCCAGGCCCTGCACGGCACGGGCAACGACAAATTCGGTCAGGTTCTGCGAAAAGCCGCAGGCGAGCGAAGCCAGAGTGAACAGCGCGATTGCCGCGAGGAAGATGTTGCGTGCGCCAAAACGGTCGGCGAGCCAGCCCGACAGCGGTACGAACACCGCCATGGTCAGCATGTAGACGGTGATGCCGATGCTCATCGCCACCGCCGGCACGCCGAAGGAGGCGCCCATCTGCGGCAGCGAGGTCGAGATGATAGTCGAATCCAGCAGTTGCATGAAAAAGGCGATGGCGACGATCAGCGCCACACGCCGCGAATTCCCGGCTGGGTCGGCTGAAGCTTCGGTCTCGGAAATGGCTGTCATGACGGACCGCTTTGAACAGCATTTGGCCGACTGCGTCCAGACAACAGCCAACAAACTTTCGTGTCGCGCCGCGGCCTGTTATGGATGGGCGGGGTGGCCGAGGAACAGCGTGCGCATGAAGCCCATCTATATCGACTATCTCAATGCCCTGGACATCAAAGCGCTTGCCATGACCGATGCCGAGATCATCGGCGCGGTCGAGGCCGGGCTCGTTGCGCAAGGCAAGGGCCAGACAGTGATCGAGCCGCGTGTCCACCTCGAACCCGACCCGTCCTTCCACGGCCATTTCAATGTCTTGCGCGGCTACGTGGCGCCGCTCGACGCGGCCGGCGTGAAAATCGTCGGCGACTTTGTCGACAACTATCTTCATGGCCTGCCGTCGGAATTCGGCATCCTCAATTTGTTCGACCCGCGCACCGGCGCGCCGCGCGCCATCCTCGACGCCACCGTCATCACCGACATGCGCACAGGCGCCGTCACCGCGATCGGCGCCGAACACCTAGCTCGCAAGAATTCGAAGGTGCTCGCCCATATCGGCGCACGCGGCACCGCCTATTGGAACGTGCGCCTGCTCGACCATCTCTTCGATTTCGATGAGATCCGCGTCCATTCGCGCCGGCCGGAAAGCCGCGATGGCTTTGCAGCAAAACTCTCCGCCGACCTTGGCAAACCCGTCACTGCGGTCGCCGACTGGGAGAGCTGCGTCAAGGGCGCCGACATTGTCGTCGAAGCATCGCGCCTGCCCGAGCCGCAGCCGTTGCTGAAGACAGAATGGATCAAGCCGGGCGCGCTGGTCGTCCCCTATGGCACGATGAGCGCGGTGGAGCTGTCGCTGACCGACATCATGCAGAAGATGGTCGTCGACGATTGGGGCCAGTGCAAAGGCGGCAAGTTCGGCTCGCTGCGCGCCCATGTCGAGGCCGGACGGCTGAGCGAAGCAACGCTGCATGCCGAACTCGGCCAGATCGCCGCCGGACTCAAGCCAGGACGGCAAAGTGACGACGAAACAATCCTGTTCTGGCATCGCGGCCTGTCGCTGTCCGACATAGCGCTCGGCAAGGCGATGCTGGCCAAGGCAAAGGCGCAAGGCATCGGCCAAAGGTTGCGCTTCGCATGACCGCGCTCGTCCTAACGGGGGCTGGCGTCAGAATCGGCGATGTCGCCGCCGTCGCCCGCGAGGCGCGCAAGGTGGAAATCGAACCCGATGTCATTGGCAGGCTGGAGAAGGCGCGAAAAGTGCTCGATCAGGCCGCGGCCTCCGGCCAGCAGATCTACGGCCTGAACACCGGGCTCGGCGCCAATCTCGGCACATCGGTCGAGGGTGACGCCAGCGCCTTCCAGCGTCAATTGCTGGAAGGCCGCAGCGGCGCGGTCGGTGAAGCGCTGCCGGTCGAGGCCGTGCGTGCCACCATGCTCGCCCGCCTGACAATGTTGTCGGCCGGCGGATCCGGCCTCTCCCCGTCAGTCTTTGTCGCCTTGGCCGATGCGCTCAACGCCGGCGTCCATCCGGTGATGCCGTCGCTGGGCTCGATCGGCGCCGGCGACCTGGTGCTGATGACGGCGCTTGCTCGCCTGCTGATCGGCGAAGGCGAGGCTGATTATCAGGGAAGGCGCATGCCGGCGGTCAAGGCGCTGATGATGGCCCGCCTCGGCCCCATCGGCCTGGCGCCCAAGGATGGGCTGTCGCTGATCAACGCATCCGCCGTCTCGGCCGGCAGCGGCGCGCTTGTGGTCACGGACGCGCTGTCGGCTCTGGCCCAACAGCAGCAGGCTGGCGCGTTGACCATGGAAGGGATCGGCGCCAACCGCGCCATCCTCGATCCTCGGCTGCACATGGCGCGGCCGGCCGCCGGCCAGCAGGAAGCCGCCAAGGCGCTGCATGATCTTCTCGCCCGCGACGAAGCGCCGGCGCCCACCACCATACAGGATCCGCTGTCGATCCGCTGCATGCCCTCGATCCATGGCGCGCTGATCGAGGCGATCGGCCAGGCAAGACGCGCCGTCGAGATCGAACTCAATGCCGCCGCCGACAATCCGCTGGTGCTGGGCGACGACGGCGTGGTGATGTCGACTGGCAACTTCCACACGGCGGCGCTCTCGCTCGCCTTCGAGACGCTAGGCCTCGCAATCGCGCAATGCGCCGCCGCAAGTGCCGCCCGCTTCATCCAGCTCACCGGCTCGGGCCGCAACGGCCTGCCCAAGTACCTGTCGCCGGTCGGTGGCGCCTCGGCCGGCTTCGTGCCGCTGCAGAAGACGGCGACATCGATCCTGGCCGCCATCCGCCACAAGGCCAATCCGGTGATGCTCGATTTTCTCCCGGTTTCGGAAGGCGTCGAGGATCACGCCACGCAGACGCCGCTGGCGATGTCGAAATGCGCGGACATGATCGTACTGTGGCGCCGGTTGATCGCTTTCGAACTGATGGCCGCGGCACAGGCAATCGACTTGCGTGAAGGGTTGACGCTGGCGCCACGCACATCGGCTGTCCACACGGCGATACGCGCGCTCGTTCTGACGCTGAAGGGTGACCGGCCGCTCGGCGTCGATGCGGAAGCACTCCACGCCGCACTGGCCGGCAGTGCGTGGCAGCCGGCCTTATCCCCGGCCGACCTTGTCGAGGAACAGGCGTAGCTCGGCCGGATCCATGTGCACGATGTGCCGGTCCTCGGGATAGGCGCCGCCGTTGACGTCGGCGACGAATTCGGAAAATGCCGCCACCCGTTCCGCCTGCAGCCGGTCATACTCGGCGGCGAAGTTGCGATAGACCTTGGAGTGGCGGGGCATGTGACCCCTGTTCTGGCCAAGGATGTCGTCGGCGAACAGATATTGCGCGTCGCAGCCCGTGCCCGCGCCCATCGACAGCATGATCAGCGACGTGCGCTCCGAGATCGCCTTGGCGACCTCGACCGGCACCACCTCGATCTCGGCGCCGATGGCGCCGGCCGCCTCCAGTTGCTTCACCGCCTCGAAGACCTGCATGGCCGTGTCGGCGGACTTGCCGACCGCCTTGAAGCCGCCGGTCCAGGTCGCACGGGAAGGAATGAGGCCGACATGGCCGATGACGGGAATGGCATCGTCCGCCATCCGCTTGATGGTTGCGTAGCCGGCACTGCAATAGACCGCGTCGGCGCTTGCCTTATAGAGCCGGAAGGCCCAGCGGACGAAATCATCCGCGGTGCCGATTTCGAAGAAATTGTCGCCGGGCATGGTGAACAGGCTGGGTGCCGCATCGCGGTATTGCGGATTGAGCACCAGTTCGGGCGGCACCGAGACGATGTCGACCCCTGCCCGTTCGGCGGCCTCCGCCTCGTCCAGGGTCAGCACCCGCAGCATGGTCAGTTGCCGCTTGCCCTTCATGGCGCGCAAATCGGCGACGGTCGGTCTCTTTCGGCTCATTAAAACGTCCCTCTGTTGGTTAGCATCGCGATGCCGATCGGTTGATCATGCCCCCGCTTCAGATCTGGATCATCACCTTACCGGCCTCGACCTTCACCGGATAAGTCGCGAGGTTGACGCAGACCGGCGCGCCCTTGGCCTGGCCGGTCTTGTAATTGAAGCGGCCATTGTGCTTGGGACATTCGATGATGTCGTCCATCACAAGCCCGTCGGCCAGATGCGCCTTTTCATGCGTGCAAAAACCATCGGTGGCGAAGAATTCGTCGTCCGGGGAGCGATAGATCGCGAAGCTCCGCCCACCATGGTCGAAGCGGATGACATCCTCTTCCTCGACATCGTCCACCGCGCAAGCTTCAACCCAATCGGCCATCTCAATCTCCTGCAACCATTCGCGATCGCTATTCGGCCGCCGCCGACATATCGACCTCGTGGAATTCGCTGCGATAGGGCCTCGCTGTCGGCGGCAATTCGCGCTTGAGGTAGTAATCCTCGTATTTCAGCTGCCTGAGCAGGACCGGCCAGACCTCGCGATAGGCATGCCACATCGAGGGATTGGGCGCGGGCAGATCATGCTTGATCAGTTCGTGCAGCCTGGGCAGCGCATGATAGGGCACCATCGGGAACATGTGGTGTTCCACATGATAGTTCATGTTCCAGTAGATGAACCGGCTGATCGGGTTCATGTAGACGGTGCGCGTGTTGAGCCGATGGTCGACGACATTGTCGGCCAAGCCGATATGCTGCAGCAGGCCGGTCGTCACCATGTGCCAGGTGCCGTAGAGGCGCGGCAGACCGATCAGCACCAGCGGTATCCATGACCTCAGCGCGATCGCCAGGGCGATTGTCGCCACATAGATCGCGACGTGCCAGCGGGCGGCGACCACGGCCTTATGCTGTTCCATCTCGGGGATATAGCTCTTCTCCTCGTCCGACAGCGTGCCGAATGCCTGGCGCACCAGCGTCGGCAGCGAATAGCGGAAATCGAGAATGCCGGTGAAGGCAAGCGCAGCCTTCAACAGATCCGGCGGACGCATGACGGCGATCTCGGCATCGCGGCCGACGATGATGGTGTCGGTGTGATGGCGGGCATGGCTCCAGCGCCATTGCACGGGATTGCGCATCAGCATGAACGAGGCGATGTGGTAGACGACATCGCTCATCCAGCGCGTACGGAAGGCCGTGCCATGGCCGCATTCGTGCCAGCGCGAGTCGCTCGACGAGCCGTAGAGCACGCCGTAGACGAACAGGAACGGCGCCATCCACCACGAACCCCAGAACCAGACAATACCGGCGGCCGAACCGACGATCGCGACAATCCAGATGACGGTGTCGCGGATCGCCGGCCCGTCGGAACGCTGCATCAGTTCCTTCATCGCCTTGCGTGGGACGTCGGTATGGTACCATTCGGCCGAGGCAAGCCCGGTCTCGATCGCCGCCCTGGTGCTTTCGCCGACAAGGCTGTAGTCGCGCTTCTTTGCCATCGTCGTCACACTGACCTCCAACCGTCGCGCACCGCTGGCAATCCGGTCCGCCGGCCGGAGGGCTTGCTTTGGATAAATGTCGCACTCATGTCCTGCCGGCCAGTCTTGGAAAGTTTCCGGAAGGCTGAGGATAATCCTGCGCGGGCTGTCGGGCGACAGCCGCGATCCTGGCTTCGGCCGCTGCGATCTCACCGGCGCCATCGAGAACCCGGAACACCGCGTCGTACGCCCGGTTTTCGCCATGCTCCAGCCAGATCATCTCGCCGCGCTCGCGGGCGGCGAGATCACCGAGCACGTGGTGGGTCGATGGCTCTATGCCCAACGCGTACTGCCCGGCCTGGAAATTCTGCCACTGATAGGCACACGGCAACTGGTCCTTGCGCGTCACCAGTTCGAGACCGAGCCCAATACGGTCGTTGACGACGGCCACCGGCACCTCGCCATGGGCATCGGCAGCCATCTCATGCTGCCAGACCTGTTCGCTGAAGCTAGGTTGCGGCGCCGGCACCGTGCGATAGCCGACCCTCTGCGCCTCGTAGCGCTCGCCGGCATGGCCGGCCCAGACGACGTCGCGGATCGGTGCCAGATAGCGGGAGCCCTCATCCAGCAAGGGATGGCTGACATTGACGTGGTAGAAATACATATGCGGCGTGCGGTTGAAGCCGTGATTGACGACACGGTCGGAAAGCCGGATTTCGTTGCCGCCGACATCGGCCTCGATGCGCCGAACGAGATGCAGATCCTCGGCGAACACCGCCGACTGCTGGACGAGGCCTTCGGCCCACAGCACGCAGCGGTCGCCGTCCCAACGCTCGCCATAGCCGGTGAGCCGCGCCGGGATCGTACCGACACGGCCATGCAGCGAATGGAGCACCGTCTTCTTGCCCGGGTAGTTGTAGCTGTCGGCCGGCACGTCTTCGCGGGCCAGAATATGATCGAGGCCACAGGTGACCAGCAGGCCGGAGAAAGAGCGCGCCCAGGCCACCCCCCCTTCCCCTTCATACTCATGCAGGCCGGGATTGCGAAAACCGCTCGGCGAATGCCAGCCGATCGCCTGCCCCCTATAGTCGCAATCGGCGATGTCGAGCGCCCGGTCGACCAGCGCGGTGAAGCGCAGGCCCGAGCCGGTGCGGAATTCGAGCATGCGGATGCCGCGCTCCACACCGTCGCCGAGCGTCATCAGCCGCACGCCGGCGAATTGCGACAGCATGCCTGATCGCTCGGCCACTTGCCGGCGCGACAGCGTCTTGCCGTAAAGCTCTACCATGCGACGCCCTTCACTTTGCCCTCGCCTCCCTGAGCAAGGCCGACACGTCGGCGCCGGTGATGATGCTCTCCACGGTCAGAAGATCGGTGTCGGCGACCGTCTGTTCGGCGACGATCTCGCCCCGCCGCATGACGACGATGCGGTCGGCGACCTGGAAGACATGGTGGATGTTGTGGGTGATGAGCAGCACCGAATGGCCGGCGTCGCGCACCTCCTTGACGAAACGCAGCACGCCGTGGGTTTCCTCGACACCGAGATTGTTGGTCGGCTCGTCGAGGATGATGACCTTGGCGGCAAACTGCATGGCGCGCGAGATCGCGATCGACTGCCGCTCGCCGCCCGACAACGTCGAGACCAGCGCGTCGGCGTCGAGCTTTTTGGAAATGCCAACGCGTTTCAGCAATTCGGAAGCGGCCTTGCGCAACTTTGCAAGATCGAGCGGCGCGAACACGCCGAGCCAACCGAAATTGACCGGCTCGCGGCCGAGGAAAAGATTGCGCGCGATGCTGAGGTCCGGCGCCAGCGACGTGTCCTGGTGGATGGTCTCGATGCCGAGATCCATCGCATCGCGCGTCGAGCGGATCGAGACCTTCTCGCCACGCACAAAGATATCGCCCCGGTCGACAGGGAACACGCCCGAGATCGCCTTGATCAGCGTCGATTTGCCCGCGCCATTGTCGCCAAGCAGCGCCACCACCTCGCCTTCCCGCAGTGTCAGCGAGGCATTCTTCAGCGCCCGCACGCTACCGAAGGACTTTTGCAGGTTCTGCAGCCGAAGTACTTCTTGCATCATCGTCAGCCCCTTGCGGCGTTCTTCTGCAGCAAAGCGTGCAGGATGAGCATGGCGAGGATGATAAGGCCGACGAAGATGTTGTAGGCGAGCCCCGGCACGCCAATCAGCACGATGCCGTTTCGGATGGCACGCAGCATCAGCGCGCCGACGATTGTGCCGAGGATCGTGCCGCGTCCGCCGGTCAGCGCCGTGCCGCCGACCACCACCATAGCGATCACCTCCAGCTCATAGCCGGTGCCGGCCACCGGCGAGGCGGCCGAGATGCGGAAGGCGCTGATCATGCCGGCAAGGCCGGCCAGCACCGAGGTCGCGATGAACAGCCAAATCTTCACGGTGTCGGCGGGGACGCCGCGCGCCACCGCCGCGTTGCGATTAGAACCGATGGCGCTGATCCAGTTGCCGAGCTTGGCGTAACGCAGGATGTAGATGGCAAACAGCGACAGGCCGATGAACCACCACAGCGAGGTATAGAAGCGGAACGAACCGATGTTGAAGCTGCCGGCGAGCAGCGTCACGAAGAAGCCCGGCTGGTCCCAGGATTTCAGCGGAAAGCCTTGCGTGATGTAGAGCGCTGCCCCGCGCACGACGAGCAGCATCGACAGCGTCACCAGGAAGGAGGAAATGCCGATCTTGGTGACGATCAGCCCGTTGATCGCGCCGATCGAGATGCACAGCACTAGTCCGGCCAGAAGCGCGACACCTATATCCACGCCGCCATTCTGCACCAGCAGCATCACCACCACTGGTGCCAGTCCAAACACAGCGCCTACCGAAAGATCGAATTCGCCTGCCGTCAAAAGCAGTGTCATGCCGAGCGCGATGATCCCGAGCTCGGGCAGGAATGCCATCATGTTGGAGATGTTGAGCGGCGACAGGAAATTGGCGTCGGCGACAGCGAACACCGCCAGCAAAATGATGAGGATGACGAAGGAGGAGAATTGCGGCGAGCGCATCAGGCGCGATCTGCCCTTCACTCTCGGCGCGTCGTCTTCTGCGGCAATTGTCATGACTGCTTGGACCATGCTTGAACCAGCGCCCGCCGCCTTGGCAGCGGGCGCTGGTTTTTCTCATTTCTTGTCGTAGAGTTTCAGGATCGGCTCGACGCTGGAGGCATCGTAGAGACCGAAAGTGTGGACGTCGGAGCCGATCGGCTCGCCAGAGGCGGCAAGCCCGAGCAGCGCCACCGGCATGAAACCTTGCGCCGACGGGTACTGCCAAGCGGCGGCGTTGACGAAGCCGTCCTTGACGGCCTGCGCCGTCTCCTTGGAATTGCCCCAGCCGACGACCGGGATCTTGCCTGCCGGCACACCGGCACCATCGAAGACGCGCTTGACGCTGGCCGCCACGGAATCGCCGAGTGCGATGATCGCCGGCGGATTGTTGGCGACCATGTAGTCGGTCATCTTGGCGATGATGCCAGCCGGATCGGTGCCGCAGTCAACCACGTCATATTTGATCCCCAACGGATCGAAAACACTGGCGATCCCCTCGGTCTCGAGTTGCTGGTAGCTGGCGCCGGGAACCTCGACCGGCAGGAAGACCTTGTCGCCCTGCTTCACCATCTTTTGGTCCACCAGATATTTGGCCCAGGTGACGCCGGCTTCCCTGAGGTCGGCCCCGACATAGGCCTGGCGTCCTGTCGCTGGATCGTCGGTGTTGAAGAACACGATCGGGATGCCGGCCGCCTTTGCCGCTTTCACCTCTTCGGTCCAAAGGCCGGGCTGCGCCGACGTCGTGGCGATGCCGTCGGGCTTGGCGGCAAGCGCCGAGTTGAAGGCCTCCTTTTGCGCCGCCATGTCGCCGCCGCTGAAGGAGATCTTGCAGGTCACCTTGAGTTGGTCGCAGGCCTTGGTCGCGCCGGCGTTCCAGTCGATCCAGAACGCATCCGACGGACCGCCATGCGACAAGAGATAGAAGGTCTTCTGGCCGTCCTGCGCCTGCGCCGCCGTGCCAAGGGCAACGCCGGCGAGCACTGTCGCGGCGGCCGCCAATTTCAATGCGAATTTCAACATTCTTTCCTCCCTTGTTTGAAGCCGCGCCGCCATGCATCGGGCGGCGCGGCCGGCCATCACAGGCCGTTGGCGCGGAATTTTCCATCGAGGAATGTCTTGGCGCGCGGTACGTCGTCCTCCGACAGATGCTCGATGATCACAGGGATGTTCGGATGCTTCTCGGCCAGCCGCTGGAGATAGAGGTCGTAGTTCAGCGAACCGAGGCCGGGCGCCGGCAGTTCGATCTCGCCAACGCCGCGGAAGGTGTGGCTTTCCATCGCGTCGGCGTCGCCGATGTCGGCATGCTTCTCCGACTTGTCGTCGCCCGAGCGCTTGACGTCCTTGGCGTGCGCGATCTTGATCTTGTCGGTCAGCGTGTCGAACACCTGGTTCAGGATCTGATCCATCCGGTCGATGTTGTGGGTCTCGAAATAATTGGTCGGGTCCATTAGAAGGCCGAGGCCGGGATGGTCGACCTGCGCGAACATCTTCACCGTCTCCTCGACCGAGCCGACGACGTTGTTGACATAGGTTTCGAGCAGGAACACCGCACCGTGGTCATAGGCCGTCTGGGCGAGGTCCGCGATCACCTTGCGGCACTCCTCGAACCCTTCCTCGGTCTTGTTCTTGGGGTGATGCACCCAGTCGGATTCCGTGTTGTAGGTGCCGGTTTCCGAAATCACGTAAGGCGAGCCAAACGCGCGCGCATTGCGGATGATCTCCTTGAGATAACCGACGCGCTTCTCGCGTTCGGCCTTGTCGGGATGAATGATGTTGGTGTAGCCCGACACGCAGCAGACCGGCAGGTTGTGGTCGCGGAAGACGTCGCGCACCTTCTTGGCCTTGTCCTTGGTGATCTGGCCGGCCGACAGGTCGACATCCCTGAAATGCAGGTCGAGCTGCACCGTGTTGAAACCGAGCCCGCGGATTTTCTTCGCCGTCTCTTCGAGACCGTACGGGAAATAGCCCGTGAAAATGCCTGCCTGCATCATGATGTGAATTCCTCCCAGTAAGCGATTCAGTTGCCAGTGATTTCAGCTGCCGGTGATTTCAGCTGCCAGTGATTTCAGCTGATTGAGTTGGTCGAGATTTCGGAGAGCTTGACGGTGCGGCCCGACGCGATCGAGCGGTAGCCCGCCTCGACCAGCGCCATGGTCTTGACGTTGTCGGCGACGGTTAGCGCCGGCGGCGTGCCGGTCTTCACGGCGTGCTGCAACTGCTCCATCACGCCGATGAAGGCATGCGGGAACCACATCGTCTCCCAGCTTGGGCTGATCCATTCGCCGCCGGTCGTGTCGGCCGAGGCGTAAGTCAGTGTCGAGGCAGCACCCGTCGGCCAGCCGATCGTGCCCTTGGCAACGCCCTTGGTGCCGTCGACCCGCCAGTTGATGTGCTGATCGTCCTTGTAGCCGTCCTGGCGCGGACCCGACCATACGTCCTCCAGCGATACGGCGAGCACGCCGGACGGGAAGCGCAGGGTCGAGACGGTGATGCCGTCGGAATGGTCGAATGTCGTTCGCGGATCCTTGCGCGTCAGCGTCGTGATCTCGTCGGGATCGCCGAACAGGAAGCGCAGCACGTCGAGGTGATGCACGCTCATATTGGCGAGTGTCAGCCGGTCATAGCCCTGAAGGAAGGTCTGCCAGTGCGGGATGGCATGCATGTCGATCTGCGCGAAGACGATGTCGCCGAGCGCGCCGCTCTCGATGATCTGCTTCAACACGCGCATCGACTGGTCGTAGCGCATGTTCTGGTTGACCGAGAGGATCTTGCCGGCCTTCGCCGCCTCGTCGCGCAGCCTGACGGCTTCCTCGACCGACAGCGCCAGAGGCTTCTGTGCCAGGATCCCCTTGATGTGGCTCTGCTTCAGCGCATGGCGGATCAGCGCCGGCTGCTGGTCGGGCGGAAAGGCGAGGTCGATGATGTCGACGTTTGCATCCTCGATCAGCTGTTCCGGTGTGTCGTGGACCGTCGGGATGTTCCAACGGTCGGCGACCTTTTGCGCATTCGCCTTGGTGCGCGAGGCGATCGCCACCACCAGGAATCCCGCCTCCTTGTAGGCAGCCAAATGGCACTCGGCCATGATCATGCCGGCGCCGACGCAGCCGATCCGGTATTCCTTCGTGCGGACCTTCACATCCGGCTCGAAGCCCTTGTCTGTCATGCCTTCCTCCCGAAATCCTGTCCTCGCGCCGCATTCATCTTGCCAACGCGCCTCCGCCCTGTCCGAAATAATGCACCCGTGCCGGCTCGCAGGATATTGCCACCATCGCGTCAGGCCTGATGTCAGACTGGCCGCGCAGCAAGGCCTTCAGCCGCGCCTGCCCGGCGGCGAGCGTCACCACGGTGTAGCCGCCAAGCGGCTCGACCTCGAACACCCGCGCCGGGCGACCCGAGCTCGCCTTCTCATTGCCGCTCCAAGGTTTGACCTTGATATCCTCCGGCCTCAGCCCGATCTCAACGGCGTCGGCCGGCGCCGCGCGGTCAGCGATGCTGAGCGCACCTTCGGCGGCCTCGACACTGCCCTCGCCGCGAACGGATTTAAGGATATTCATGACAGGCGAACCGAGCAGCCGCGCCACATAAGTGCTGGCCGGGCGGTCATAGATCTCGGCCGGCGCGCCGATCTGCCTGATACGGCCATTGTCCAGTATGGCGATGCGGTCGGCGATCGACATCGCCTCTTCCTGGTCGTGGGTGACATAGATCAGCGTCTTGCCGAGCTCGCGCTGGATGCGCTTCAGCTCGACGCGCGTTTCCTCGCGCAACCTTGCGTCGAGCGCCGAGATCGGATCGTCCATCAGATAGGCATTGGGATCGCGCACCAGCGCACGCGCGATCGCCACGCGCTGCCGCTCGCCGCCCGAAAGCTGCGCCGGCGGCTTGTGCAGGATATGGCTGATATGCAGCTTGGCCGCGACGTCAGCGACGCGTTTCTTGATATCGAGCTCGGCGACCCGGCGCTCGACCAGCGGGAAGCGGACATTGTCGAGCGCGCTCATATGCGGGAACAGCGCCAGGTTCTGGAACACCATGGCGACGTTGCGCTCGGCCGGCGACACCGCGTTGACCGGCTTGCCGCCGATGAGGATTTCGCCGGCATCCGGCGTTTCCAGCCCGAGCACCAGGCGCAGGATTGTCGACTTGCCCGACAGCGGCGGCCCGAAGAAGCAGAAGAACTCGTTGTCGTTGACGGTGAACGAGGCGTCATCGACGGCAAGCGTCGTGCCGTAGCGTTTGGTGACATTGCGGAAGACGATGTCGGCCATGGTTCAGCCCGCCCTCATCGCTACGCCGCTGGCGGCGTCGAAGACGCGCACCGATGACGCCGTGGGCGCGACGACTGCGGTTTGCCCGATCGACAACCCGACATCATTGTCGAACACCGCTTTCACGGCGCCCTCGCCCTGGCCGAGATGAACGATGGTGCGCGCGCCGATGCGCTCGACGAAGGTGACATGCATGGCCAGCCCGCGCCCGTCTTGCGCCAGGGTCACCTCTTCCGGCCGGAAGCCGTAGAGAACCTCGCCGCGTGCGCCGCGCAAGCTGGTCGCCAGCTCGTCCGGCAGCGGCGGTGTGACACCCAGAGGCCCGAGATCGACGACCAGACCCCGGTCACTCTCCGCCGGTCTGCCCTTGAGCAGGTTCATGCCCGGCGCGCCGATGAAACGGGCGACGAAGACATTGGCCGGATTGTTGTAGACCTCGAGCGGCGTGCCGACCTGCTGCAGCACGCCGTGGTCCATCACGGCGATGCGGTCGGCCATGGTCATGGCTTCGAGCTGGTCGTGGGTGACGTAGACCATCGTCTGCCTGAACTGGCGCTGCAGCTGTTTCAGCTCGGTGCGCATGACCGCGCGGAAGGCCGCGTCGACATTGGACAGCGGCTCGTCGAGCAGGAAGATCGCCGGCTCCATGATCGCCGACCGGCCGATCGCCACGCGCTGCAATATGTTGACCGAGAGCCGGTCGGCCCTGCGGTCGAGCAGCGGCGTCAGTTGCAGCAGCTCGGCGATCGCGCCGACGCGGCGGTCGATCTCGGCCTTGGCTGCACCGCGCATCCTCGGCCCGTAGGCAAGGTTCTGGCGCACTGTCATGTGGGTGAAGATGGCATAGTTCTGGAACACGAAGCCAACGCCGCGCCGGCCCATCGGCACGCCGGCCATGTCGCGTTCGCCAAACAGGATCTTGCCGCTGGTCGGCTCCTCCATGCCGGCGATCATGTTCATCGTCGTCGACTTGCCGCAGCC
The DNA here is from genome assembly GCF_006442195.1 of Mesorhizobium sp. B2-3-13. Lineage (NCBI taxonomy): Bacteria > Pseudomonadati > Pseudomonadota > Alphaproteobacteria > Hyphomicrobiales > Phyllobacteriaceae > Mesorhizobium > Mesorhizobium sp. B2-3-13. The sequence continues at coordinate 8,106 of NZ_VFVQ01000001.1, read as the reverse complement.
GGACGGCCCGAGCAGCGCCATGAACTCGCCGTCTGCGATGTCGAGGTCCATCGTCTTCAGCGCCGCGAAGTTGCCGAATGTCTTGGTGAGGTGCTTGAGCTGGATCGTGCTCATGCCGGCACCTGCCTTGCTCGCGCCATGCGCTTCATGGCGAACACGGCAACGATGGAGAGCACGACCAGAATGGCCAGCGCGATCGCCGCCACATAGCCCCAGATCAGGTCCTGCGTGGTGACCTTGTAGATGTAGACGGAGATCGTCTCGGTGGCGACACCGGGCCCGCCGCCGGTCATGATGTAGAGTGTGTCGAAGATCTTGAAGTTCTCGATCACTCTTATCGCCAGCGCGATGATGATGATCGTCTTCATTTTCGGCAGCACGATGGTGATAAAGCGCTGCCAGGGATTGGCGCCGAGCAAGGTCGCCGCCTTGATCTGGTCCTCCGGCACGCCGACCAGGCCGGCAAGCAGGATCAAAAACATCAGCGGCGTCCACTGCCAGATGTCGGCGATCATCACCGCGATGAGCGCCAGGGTCGGGTCCGACAGCCAGGCGATGGTGACGCGTGTGCCGGATATGACCGACAGGATGTCGTTCACCGGGCCGCCCGACTGGAACTGCATGAAGAACATATAGCCGGCCACCGCCGGCACCACCATCATCGGCATCAGCAGGATCGAATAGAAGATGCGCTTGCCGGGAAAATCGTCGGCGAACAGCGTCGCCAGCGCGAGGCCCAACAGGAATTCCGCCGGCACGCAGACGATCATGACAATGGCCGTGCGCTTCAGCGCGCTCCAGAACCGTGCGTCGGCGGCGAGATCGGTGTAGTTGGCAAAACTGTTCCACATCTCCCAGGCGTTCCACCAGCCGAGGCCCGAAAGCGGCGACCAGTCGGTGACGCTGATGTAGAGCTGCATCAAGAGCGGAAAGGCCGAGATGAACAGCACCAGGATCTGCGCCGGCAAGGTCAGCCGAAAGCCCAACCGCATGCCCTCGTCGCGCAGGGCTGGCCTGCCGCGCGCGGCGCTCATCTCGTCCTCCGAAATCGTTACGGTCACGGCGCTCATTGCTTGAGCGCTCCGAAAGTCAGCCCGCGCACCAGATGGCGCTGGATGGCGATGCCCATGATGACCGGCGGCACGGCGGCAACGAGCCCAAGCGCCGCCTTGGCGCCGTAGAGCTGGCCGGTCATCGAGGACGACAGCGAGGCCATGTAGACCGGGATCGTCACCCATTCGCGCGTCGTGAGCAGCAACGCGATCAGATAGTCCGACCAGTTGAGGATGAAGACGAAGAGGGCAGCGCTCGCCAGCGGCGCGCGCATCATCGGCAGCGTGATGCGGGTGAAGACGCGCAGCCGCGAGCAGCCCTCGACAAGGGCGGCCTCCTCGATCTCGCGCGGCATGTCGTCGAAGAAGGTCTTCATCAGCCAGAAGGCGAACGGCAAGGTGACGATGCCGTAGATCAGCGCTAGCCCCCACCAGCTGTCGGTGAAGTTGAGGAATGCCCACATGATCATGACAGGGATCATCACGGCCATCGGCGGAAACAGCCTGAGCTGAATCAGCGCCAACGGCAGGTTCTGGCCGGAGCCGAAGCGCGACAGGCCGTAGGCGGCGGTGGTGCCGGCTGACATGGCGATCGCGGTGCCGAACACCGCCGACAGAAGCGACGACAGGATCGGCTTCAGCGCGGTGCGGTCGAGCGCGACGATTAGATTATTGGTGGACTCGCCGAATACGAACTGGAAGTTGCTGAGCGTCGGGTTCTTCGGCCACCATGTCAGGTCGGCACCGGTCGCCGACCATTCGGCGATCGGCTTGAAGGCCATGGAGACCATCCACAAGATGGGCACCAGCGTGACAGCCATCGCCGCGAGGATCGCGGCGTAGCGGAATATCTCGAAGGGGACGGAACGCTTCATCTGGCTGCTTTGCTGGTGGCGTCGGTTGCGGAGGGGAAGAATTTTCGCCCCTCCCCTCCGTCTCTGATCCAGGGAGACGGATCAGCTGATCGGATCGAGAACGGTCGGCCAAGCCTCCTTGTTGGTCCTGATGGCTTCGAGCAATTTGTCTTCGCCGATGCGCCGCGCGATCTTCTTCCACTCGGCTTCCGTGTCGGCCATCGCCTGCTCCGACGTCTTGGCTTTGGTCAGCGAGGCCATGAGGTTTTCATCCAGCGCGTTGTGGAAGGCGGTGGCGCCGGGATAGTTGATGGTTGGCACCGTGCGGGCGACCGTCTCGCGCACCACGTCCATGTGGTATGCATGATAGGTCTGGCGCACCAGCGGATCGGAAAAGTCCGAAAGCCGGAACGGATCGAGATAGCCGCCGGGGTTGGCGCTCATCCAGGCATAGATGCGGGCCGAACCCAGCCATTGCAGCAGGAGATAGGCGACTTCCTGGTTTTTCGACTGCGACGAGACCATGCCGGTCAGTGAGAACCAGAGCACGGAGCGGCTGATCAGCTTGCCGTCGATCTCGCGGCCGGGCGGCAGCATCGAGCCGATCTTGCCGGTGACCTTGGAGTCCTTGTTGCCGGCATTATCTAGGAATTTCGGCAGGTTGGAGAAGGCGCAGGTCATCGCCGTACCGCCCTTGGCGAAATTGCCGTATTGCTCGGGCCAGCCCCATGAAATGGCGTCCGGCGAATGATGGGCAAGCGATTCAACATATTCGTTGGTGGCGGCGATGCCGTGTTCGGAATTGATCAGCGGCTTGCCGTCGTCGCCGAACAGGAACTGGTTGGGCGAGGCCATCGAGACATAGCGCTGGTACCAGTTGGTGTAGCCCCAGCCCTGGTTGCGCAGGTCGGTGGATCCGAACAGGCCCTTGTCCGGGCGCTGGAAGAAGGCAGCGATATCGCCGTGCTGCTTCCAGGTTTTCGGCGGCGCCAGATCATAGCCGTATTTGTCCTTGAAGGCCTTCTTCTCGGCTTCGTCGCCGAACAGATCGGTGCGGTAGACCCAGGTCTGGAAGTCGCCGTCCAGCGACACGCCATAGTTCGAGCCGCGATATTTGTTGAGCAGCGACACGCCCTTGGCGCCGTCGACATAGCCTGTCTTGGGATCGTCCCATTCGGGTTTGTACTGGGCGACGAAATCGTCGAGCTTGGCGATGCCGCCGGTCTCGGCGAGATCGCCAAGGCGGTTCCACTCGGTCGAATAGATATCGTAGGCCCCACCCTTGGTGGAGATGTCCTGCATGGTCTTGGTGAATTCCTGACCATTCGGCAGGCCGACGATCTCGATCGGGATGCCGGTTTCCTTTTCCCACAGCTCCTTGATCGACGGCGCGCCGGCAGGGAAAGGCTGGGTGAGCTGGCCGATCGAGCCGTCCGACAGGCCAAGCACGATCTTGGCCGGCGCCTTGCCGGCGCCCTTCAGCGCCTTGGCGGCCTCGACGGCGCGACCCTCAGGCGTGTCGGCGCCATACTGGTAGCGCTCGGCGCCGTCGAAGCCGGTCGGCCCACCGATCATGCCGGGCGCCAGGGCATCGGCAGCATAAGCGCGGCCGGGACGGATGAATTGGGGTGCAATACCTGCAGCGGCTACGAATACCGCCGCCTTTCCTCCGGACGCCAGCAACCGGCGCCGCGAGATGCGGATCAGATCAGACATTGGAATTCCTCCCTCAGGCCCAATGTTTCCTCCACGAGCCCATGAGGGATATTGACGGCACTATCGGAAGGCTGTCAACATCATAAATAATCAAAATACCTCACAACATGGCAACGAAGCAGGGAAATGCACCATACCGGGATTCCTATACCTCTCCAGATGCCTCGATCTGATGGGAAATGTGTTTCCTTTCCCTGCATGATCGTGCCGGGCGACTCGATTTTAGCCCAACGGCTTGCGCATCGGCTAAGGCCGGATACATCATTTCCCATCAGAATCACGGATAACGAGGCGGCTGACGTCATCAGGCCTGCAGCCGGCATTGCTTGATCTTGATGCATTAGGAGATGAAAGACGGTGCGTTCCACCCTGACTGACATAGCCCGGGAAGCCGGCGTCTCCGCCGCCACCGTTGACCGCGTGCTCAACAACCGCCCCGGCGTGCGGGCTCGCACGCGCGAGGTCGTGCTCGAAATGGCGCAGCGCCTCGGCTACATCGCCGAGAGCCCAAACGGAGCGTCGCTGCGACCCATGCCCGGCGAGATCATCCGGCTCGACTTCGCGCTCCCGGCGGGCACCAATTCCTTCATCAAGATGCTGCACCACCACATCGAGGCGCAGGCCCTGGCGCGCCCCGATCTCGACGTCCATATCGCCACCATAGAGGGCTTCAATCCCGACCGGCTCGCCCGCCTGCTGCAGGATCTGCGCGGCCAGACGCAAGGCGTCGGCGTCATCGCACTCGACCATCCGACGGTGCGTGAAGCGATCCGCTCGCTGTCGGCCAACGACGTCAAGGTGGTGACCATCGCCTCAGACATTCTGCATGTGCCGAGGGTCGCCTATATCGGCATCGACAACCGCGCCGCCGGGCGGCTGGCCGGCTATCTGCTCAACCGTTTCATGGGTTCTGGGCGCCCCGGCAAGGTGGCGCTGTTCGCCGGCTCGCTCTCCTATCGCGGCCATGAGGAACGAGAGATGGGCTTCCGGCACATATTGACAGAGGAATCGCCCAATCTCGAGATCGTCGAGATGCGCGAAATGCTCGACGATCGCGAAAAAGCCTATTCGGAGGCGTCGGCCCTTCTGGAACGGCATCCCGACCTTGCCGCGATCTACAATGTCGGCGCCGGCAACACCGGCATCGCGCGCGCGCTCAAGGAGCGCGGCCGTGCGCAATCCATGGTTTTCCTCGGCCACGAGGCGACGGACGGTACCAAGGAACTGCTGCTCGACGGCACGCTCGACGCGGTCATCGACCAGAATCCGCGCGTCGAGGCCCGCGAGGCGCTCAACATCCTGACCCATGCGGTCAGGGGCCTACCCTATGAGCTGCACCAGCCGAGGCTGCAGGTAATCTTCAAGGAGAACATCCCGGAGATTTGACCGATCCAGACGAGCGGGCCTGTTTTAGGGCGCCGCGCGGCTCGACGCTTCGGTCTACTGAACGACAGCGGCTTCCGCCTCCGCGGCATTGACAAAGCTTTTGTCGACCCATTTGCCGTAGTCGATCGAGCCTTTCAAAAGCCCGGCACTTGCCATGAATTTTTCCTCGCCCTTCAGAGCTTCGATCGCGTCGTCGGTGAGTTTTGGATCCTGGTGAAACACCCCACCGGCATAGGTCTTGCGTACGGATTTTTCCGACGACTTGGTCGCCTCCACAAAGGTTTTGATCGTCTCGTCGGGATGAGCGTCGGCCCATCGCGAAATCTCGATATCGACTTTCAGCAGCCGCTTGACGAGGTCGGGATGATTGGCGGCGAAGGCGCCGTTGACGGATATGACGTTGGGCACGTTCCATTCCGGATGTGTGCCGGTGTCGAAAGGGACGCGGGCCTCGCCGGTATCGACCAGCTTGGCCGCCGTCGAATCCGTCTCGACAATGGCGTCGATGTCGCCGCGCAGCAGTGCCGGGCCGGATGCCTCGAAAGGCAGGTTCAACCCTTCGACGTCATTGGTCGTCAGGCCGACGCTGTTCAATGCCTTGCTGAAATTCGAATGCCGCACCGTGTAGGAGCCGCCCGCCCTGACATAGCTCGACAGGCCGATCAGTTTGACGTCGGCGCCGACGCCGCGACCCGCAGCGCCGGATTGTTGGCGTTGATCGCCACCACTTGCAAGCCCTTGGGTGCGTAGTCTCTTGCGAATGCGGCGAGCTGTTCGCGGATCAGCGCGACAAAGGGGCAACGGTTCGAAATAAAGGCAACGAGCAAGGCCGACCTGAGATCGAAATCCGCGAGCCGGTGCAGCACGCCATGCGCGTCGGCCAGCAAGAAATCGGCGGCCTTGGTGCCAAGCTTGATCGGATTGGACTCTGTCTTCGGCATCGATGCTCTCCCTTGCGGCCGGCTTGCACAGGCCGAGCCGCCAGCGCCTCGATAGCTGCAGTTATTCTATGAATTTAGTAGAATTATACGCCGGAGAGGACATTTACGGTCAACCGGGCAGCTTAGAATATCGTGCCAATGTTCGGGCCAAGCCGGCACGTTATTCGAGAGAAGGCGGTCTTGGAAGAAATGAGATTTGGGAAGGAAAAACGGCTCTCGAAGCGGCGACTTCACCCGCAACGTTCGCGCCAACCTTCATCGGGAATGCAGGTTCCTAGACCTTGCGAATGATCGCCCCACCATCCTCACCAACACCGATGAAGATCCGATCACCGGAAACGATCTCCGCAACCCCGCAGACCACCAGCGGCATGCTGATCCCGTAGAGGAACTCGGCGACGATGGCGCCGACGGCCAGGATCGGGTCCGGCCGCTCCAACAAAATACCCGCGGGCGCCGTGCCTCTGCGGATCGCCTCGGCCAAGACCGAGGATGAGGATGACGATCCCCGACCGCTTGGCATGATGAGGACCCTGCCAGCGACATTCTGGCCAAGGCCCGGATGCGAACGATCTACGATATTGCCGGTCTCGGCATCGATGCCGCCCCAGAAGCTGAGCGGCTGCGAAAACACCAAAGCCTCCCCCTCGGCGGCGCCGGTCAGCTGGAATGTCCCTGCTCTTTCAACCACCTTCACTTCAATCGGCTGCGTCATGACACACCCCGCACGACATGGCCGGCTGCGGCGGACTGGATGCAGTCCTTCATATCGGCGAAGGCGACGGTCACACCGATATTGCCCGGCGCGTAATGCGCCCATTTGCCGGAATTGGTCATCACCACGCCGTCGAGCCGCTCGAGGATCGAGGTGACGTAGGTGCAGGTGTCGGCGACCGGGATCAGGCCGAACGCCTCCATGCCGTCGAGCGACCCTTCCTCCCGCAGCCGGCTCAGCGTCGCGCGGCCCGTATTGACATAGATCGGAATGCCCCTGTCAGGCGCGACCGCACGCAGCAGCGGCAGCAAGCGCATCCATTCGTCATGCGAGAAATGCGGCGTGCCCAGCGACACGGCGCGGAGCGGCGCGCCATCGGGCACCATCGACAGCCTGGACAACGCATGGTCGATGTCGGCACGGTTGATGTGGACGATCTCCTCGGGCACCGTGCCTTGAAAGGCCTCGTCGACGGTTCCGGCCTCCGGCGTGATGCCAACGGCATGGAACAGCGCCACCGCGCCAGTTGTTGCCGCCGCGGCACCAAGCGCTTTCAGCTGATCCTCGTCACGCGGCTTCGGCAGGCCCGCGATCACCGGAACGCGGTCGCCACAGGCTTGCCCGATAATTAGTCCGACGCCGACAAACAGACTGTCGCTCGGCTCTGAACCGGCGTCGAGTTCGAACAGGATACGGCCGCGCCGGTTCTCGCTCAGATGCAGGCCCCAGGCCGGTGCGCGCCCGGTCATGGCGCAGCACAGATCGATGAAATCGCCATAGCGATTGGTGCGCGCGCCGATCACCGAATTGGCGAAGACAATGGCGTTGGATTCCCCCCAGGCGATCTGCTGGCCGAATTCAGGCCGGAAGCGGGTCTGATAAGGCGCGCAGGTGAAGGTCGCCTGGCAGCCAAGCTCCAGATGCGCCTTCATCAACCGCCGCGCCGGCACTTCTTCCGCGACGGTCATCTTCACCATGCCGGGATGGATAAGGTCGAACGAGCCGACATTCAGCGTCGTCGGGACACGCACACGGCCGCCGCCCTCGACCAGCCGTTCGACGAAATCGAGTCCTGCCTTGCCGTGGTAGAGGCAGCCATCGATATGGGCACCGCTGATGTCGAGCAGGCTGCCGGCGCCGATGGCTTTGGAAAAGGCGATGAGGATCTTCATGGCGGCGACGACGGAAGGGCCTTGCTCACTGCCGAGCATGGATTTGTCCAGCGCACTCAGTTCCAAAGTCATCGGTGTGCTCCGGACTCTACCAACCTTTGGCGGGACAGCGCCCCCCTCTGCCTGCCGGGCATCTCCCCCACGAGGGCCTGTTGCGCAATTCTGGCATTGTGATTCACTTCGATTATTGCTCGGAGGGATTTGCGATGGCGGTGAAGCGGACGGGACAGATGAGCTTTGTCGAGGCGTTCCTTGGGAACAAGGCGGTTG